>CAYXCA010000001.1:0-63367 GCA_964463545.1 uncultured Candidatus Saccharibacteria bacterium
TATCAGTGCCCTTATGTACCTTTTTATGCATTGACTTAACTAGCAATCGAAGTTCAATCAATTGCTATGTTCCGTCTTACAATTTTTTCATCGTTGTCTTAAATTGTTAATCGAAATTCTGGTGCGCTGTAACCCCAAGCTTTGATAAAAGTTTGATAGATTACCTCGCATGATTTCTATCGTAATACAGAGGTTGCTCTTCGCAACTTGTTTAACTGTTACTCAGTATATCGCACCCATTTCGCAAAGTCAACACTTTTTTTGAAGATTTTTCGACTTTTTTGGATGTTTTTTGAATGACAGGTGTAAAATGTTACGATTCAAGAGTGTTAAATGTCTATTTTTTACACTCTATGCTTTCATAGTAGCACAGTCTAACAAAAATGTCAATAGTTTTTATGGTTAATTTTGCAGAAATTGTCAAATGTTGCCGCCCAAAAGTATATATCATGCGCCGAATAACGCTTAAACCCAGGACCGATGTCCTGGGTTTAAAAAGTCATAGGCTATCGCTGGCGCATTGCACAGAACCGATCGTTGAGGTCGTTAATGTTTTTTAATGCATTAGCGTCAAGCGTACCATATATTGCACTATTCGATCCGCCAAATTTCTGATTAAGTTCCTGAATGGCATCCATAATGATATGCTCGTATCTTCTCAACTCGCAAAATCTCGGGTCATCACAGGTGACCGCATAAAGATATCTACGGTTGATCTCCGAATCGCCAATCAAAATGTCCTGACGGATCAGCGCTTCCATGGCGTATGGATCGTTATTCAGTATCTGTAGAGCAGGTTCCTTGTTGGAGGTTTCAAGCATAAAACAACGACTATAGCCGTAATCGAGCTGCTCCTCCTCACTCAATGCGAGATACTCATCGCGAGTAACAGTCTTGTCGTTCGAGTAACTCGTGATCTTATACACTGGCCAATATGCATCACGGTATTCGGGCAATAACTGGAATTTTTCATCCTCAATATAATTACCGCGCCCATCCGTTGCTTTGCCGTTCAAATCGTCAAGTGCCGGAACATCAAAGATGAAGCCTCGCAGTTTCTCCTTGTTAACCCAATAGGTTTTGAGGAGAGCCTCCATATCGCTACATCTTCGCCTGCGCTGTAATTCCTCGCCTTTGACCAGTAGAGCAATAATGTGTTGCCGATTTTTTGCAGATAGAGCCTGTTGATATTCGCCAGGCGCCATCAACTCCAATGTCGTCATCATTGCCCTTGCACCTTCGAAAAACGCTTTTGCCGTTTTTGAATTAGGGTCACGTAAAGCCTCTCTGGTAATGCCACTGAAACAAATTTTGTCCATCATATTAATGAACCTCCTTTTTCTGCGCTGCTCGCGCTATTTTTATTTTGCGCAACAGGGTTATTACGCAAATGAGTCGCTCCTACACGAAGTAACTGATTTGCGTAATAACAGCAGAGAGGCTCAATATTATAGCCTATAGACTTTTAAGATACTAATGGGTGTCTGGTATCGCGAGTGCGATACCAGTATTTTTAGGGTAAAAATACTCCCTATGTTTCATATGTTATCATGGAGTTTGACTTTTGTCAACACTATTTCATAAAATTATGAAACTTAGTTTCAGACTCCACTCTATATGTCTAATACAGTACTAAGGCAGCGGAGGGGGATACCGATATAACGATTGCTACCTGCAGAGGGGCTAACAGTAGTACTAAAACCCAACCAATGGGCTACTGCGGTAGTTGAACTTGCATGTGATGAAGAATAGTTACCGCCAAGTCCAGCACCGCCAAAAGTACTACTAGCAGTTCTATTCATCACGAAGCCCCCGCTGCGCACGAAGTGGTACAATTTTTCATTTTTGTACTACTTTGGTAATGGATTTAACAGGGGGGGGTAGAAGCAAAGTCGTACTGGTACAAATTTGATTTTTTGTACCAGTAGCGTGCGCAGCGGAAACATGAACTTACCTGGTGTTAGCGGTGCTACTTTTAGGAATGCTAGTATTAACGGCTATGACTGGTCATCGCGCATGTCATCTACTCGTCACGATGGTGCCACGATCCCTAGCGCCCATAACCTCGACTTCTATGAATCTGTAGTTCATCCATCAGTTGGCCCAGGTGAGCGTTATCGCGGTTTTCCCCTCCGCTGCCTTAGTACTGTATTAGACATATAGAGTGCATCATACTCGTAAATTTCAGCGTTTTGGAAGTTGGGAATATCTTGTGGCAGAGTTTTGGTCAAGATAGATGCAAGACGTTTCATTACGCCACTAGACGTGACAACAAGAATTTTGGCATTCTGAGGGTGAGATTTTGATAAATCTAGAAGAAACGCCGTAGCACGGGCGTGAAACTCGCGAATTGGCTCCACTTCAAAAGCGCCCGAGTTAAGTTTTATGTCAAGAAAGTCAATTTTATTATCGAATAGTTCATACATTGGGCGACCCTGAAATTGGCCAACGTTGCGTTCCTTGAGGGCATCAGAATAGATAATTGGGGAGTTCGGCGCTACAATTTGAGCGGTTTTGGCGGCACGTTGAAGGGGAGAGGAATAGACAGCGTCAAATTCTAAACCTAGTTCTGTAATTTTGTCGCGGAGAGTTTTGGCTTGTTTGACACCATTAGCGTTGAGCGGAATATCGGCCCAACCCATAAGAGTCCCTTTTGCGTTCCAATCGGTTTCACCATGGCGGACGAGATAAAGTTTCATAAGAACCCTTAAACTATAATATCACCTTCAGAATTATCACCAATGGCGCGAAAACGATTGTTCCATGGCTTAATAGGCGAGCCATCAAGGCTACATGAATATATTAGATAGCCTTGTTTCTTATCTGGGGTATCCTCAGCAGTATATTCCTCACGCAGAGGCATAAACTTATCGTACAAAGACACAGCCGGACGACCAGGAAAGTTCGTAGTATCAATACGAAAGTACTTATACTTCTTAAGCCGACGACAATACTCAATAGTGTCCTGCAAAACCTGTTGGCCAAAATGATGACGACGAAACTCAGGTAAAATCGCAAACCAATCCATCCAAATTGATTCCTCCTGATCATAACCAGCCTCGTCTATGTCAAAAGTAAAGACGCCAGTCGCCCCAATTAAGGCATCTTCATAATATATCAACCAAGAAACATTACTGGCGTCATCCGGGAAAAGTGGTTTAGCAAGGTAGTCTTCATCCGCATCTTCGTTGGGCCAGATATAATGTTGAATATCTAGTGCGAGTTGAATATTATCAGCACTAACTTTTTTATAAACTAATTCTCCAGTGTAGCTCTGCATGTTTAGGCTTTTTTGATAACTTTATGATTACCATTAACGATATAAACATCGCCGTCGTTTAGAATGATCGGTTCGGCATTAATTTTGGCAACCTGCTCTTGGTAGAACTTGGTGATTGCTTTACGCTCGGGGCGATTAGCGTGCGGGACGACATATTCGTCGATCAAACCTAAGCCATCAACGACAGATTCTATACCATAATAAGCACCGACTTCTTCTACTTTCAAATCGTCGCGTTCATAAACCTCGATATCTCTTGATGCCACCATGGCACCAGCACTGTGGCCAGCGTAAACAGTGATATCTTCCTCAAGGCGTTGGCGCAAAATACTATCCATTCCACTGACTATGAGCGCGGTGGCCAAGAGAAAAACGTTTCCACCCATAGAGTAAATTAAACCTGGGTTATAATCTGTAACGAATTCTCTGAGTTCATCTGGATCTTTAGGGAAATATTCGCGTAAATCGAGTTCTTGAGCCTGAAAACTAGCCTGCTGCAGAATGTTTAGTTTTTCGTTAACACGCTCGGCACGGGCCTCAGGTGCCTTATAGTCACGCGCATTAGTAATAAGCAGAGTTTTGCGGTTTTCGCCAACCAGTTCGCGCAAATCGGCGGCAAAGTTGCCTAAATCTTGGCTAGAGAGAAAGAGTTTCATTATCTTATTTTCCTTTCACTAATGCTTTAAGTTTTTCGTGGACGCCGGCGGAATCTTTGGCGATGAGCGCCAGACGCGCATCAATGTCGGTATGAGCAATTTTGAGCGTGCGGGCGAGAACTGGATTATCGGCCATTTGATCGAAGAAAGCGTAGAATTTCTTAGCTTCATCAGGCGTGCGGATGGCACTCGCCGTACAACGCGGATAATCTTCGACTGACTTTTCACCAGTGAGTTTTTCGATATAACCCCAGTGCGTGACCAGCCAATCTAGAGCACGGTCGCGTGTACGGAAATTACGCACCAAATGAACAAAGAGAAAAAGATGATCTTGCGAGCGCACAATCTTGGGCTGTTCAAGCAAGGCAAGCAAACGATCCAAATTTTGCGGCCGTTTAGCAACGTCGGCGAGCGTATATAGTATATCATCCTTAATTTCAGGGTCGGCTTCGGTCGGATAGCGCTGAAGCCAATCATCAAACACTTGATCTTCGTCAAAGTAGAGTTTGGCCGTTAAAATCGCAGTACGTAGTTCGGGGTTAATTTGCGTAAAATCTTCCTGATACATCTTGGCTAAATGGCGCAAAACTGGTTCATATTCGCAATAATAGGCGATTCCGAGCAAAATTCGACGTTTTGTGGTTGAATCTGTATCATGTAATACAGAAAAGTCAATACTATCGAACTGGTCTTGCAGGAGTTGACGTAGATAGGCTTTGTAATCATCTGCGGCCGGGGTTTCGGGCGGACAGAAAAGTTTGAGATCAGAAATCAACATTAGTATAATATTCCAAACTGCGGGCGAAGGTTCATGAATGAACTTAGGCAAAAGATCGAACAAAGATGCCGAAGCGACATCGGGAGTTTTAGCAAGCAACTCACGATCAATCAGCAGGCGCAGTTTTTGCTCGCTCGATAGTTGGTCATACTCGGCAATCTTGGCCTGAAAATCTGTATCATTGAGGTTGAGCAAATAGTGACCCGACATATCGTCGGTAATTTCTGGCAAAGGCCAAGTAGTATCGTCGGTCTGGCCAGTAATAAGAAAACGATGTTGCCCCCAGTCATTCCCCTGCCGCTGCAAAACCGGATAGCCCGGCTGAGTGATCCAGGCATGCATAAAATCTTTAATATCAAAATCAGCGTATGGCTGGAGCGAAGCCCACAAATCGTCACCCACAGTATTGCAATATTTATAATGGTCGAAATAATCACGCAGGCCTTGGTCAAATTTCTCTTCATCCATCAGCCGGATAAGCATAAAAATCAAGTGTGCGCCTTTGGCATAGACAATGGCACTGTCGAACAAAGTCGCGATTTCAGCAGGACTATGCACGGCTTGTTGCACCGCCTGCACGCCCGGAAGACAATCGCGCTGGAACGCCGCAAGACAATAACCAGTGAAGAAATCTTGCCAGATATTAAAATCGGGATAGAGTGCATCCGTGGCAAAATACTCGATAACGCTTGCAAAAGATTCGTTAAGCCAAAGGTCGTCCCACCACTGCATGGTAACGAGATCGCCAAACCATTGGTGCGAAAGTTCATGTGTGACGGTGAGGGCAATACTTTGTTTGGTTTCTAGGCTAGCGGTTTTGTCGGCGAGCATCATGGATTCGCGATAAGTGACTAAGCCCCAGTTTTCCATGGCGCCAGCCTCAAAATCGGGCAGCGCGACTTGATCAAGTTTAGGCAAGGGATACTTCTCTTGAAACTTCTCATCATAATATTCGAGTGCACGGGCGGCAGTATCATTAGCAAATAACAATGATTCGATCGGCTGATTAAGTGCACAATATGAACTAACTTTGACGCCGTTTTTATTCACCGTGGAAACACTTTGTAAAGGTCCGGCCACCCAGGCAAGCAGATAGGTAGACATACGTGGAGTGGTTTCAAACTCAAAACTACCGCTGGTTTGCTGGATAACTGGTGTATTGGCTAGCACTACGTCGCAAGACGGATCATAATCTGGCAGAATAATTCGAAGGTCAAAAGTAGCCTTGGCGGCTGGTTCATCAACGCAAGGAAAGGCTTCACGCGCATAGTGCGATTCAAATTGCGTGGCCACTAAACGTTGCTCCTTGCCATTGAAGTCATAGGTGGAAAGATAACAACCCTGCATGTTATGGCTAAGCGCACCGCTAAAATTGATTTTGAGAGTAAGATGATTGTTGTCCTGACATTCATCCAGAAGAGCACGCATTTCATCTGTAACAGGAATTATGATAGCGCCATCCTCGTATGTGTAATCACAAGCCATGTAACTATATTCAGCCGAGAGATCGTCGTAATCCATCCACTGCGGGCGCCATTCGATTTTTTCAATTTCGAGATTAACGGCATGGAGTTTTATTCTATCACCATGCAAAGTTCCATAAATTTCTACTTTGCCTTTGAACCGCTCGGTGTCGCGCCAGAGGTATTCTTCAAGATTGTAATGATTAGGGGTAAAATAGTCGAGAAATCTTTCCATATAATGATTATAACACACGGAAAACTAGGGCTCTAGGAGCCATTACTTTCATTGTAGCATACCATAAGCATTTTGTCAATACTAGATAACCCGCGAAACTTCTTCGAGCGTAGTTTCGCCACGCAAGGCGGCAAGAATTCCCTTTTGTTCGAGTGTGAGCATACCGTGGGAACGAGCAGTGTCTTCGATGGCGTGAGTATTGATGTCCTTGATATCACCGCGCAAATATGCCTGGATATCTTCAGAAACCACTAACTGTTCCATCAAAACCGTGCGACCTTTGTAGCCAAACGGAACTTCCTCGCTCTCGACCGGGCGATAGAGTGTAATATCATTTAGGTCGACATCTACACCATAAAGCACGTTGCGAATATAACTTTCCGTGGAAGTGTCAGGCTTGTAAGGCTCCTTATTATCGGCCAGTTTACGCACCAAGCGCTGTGCTATCAACAGGCGAATTGAACTGGCGAAGATCGGGTTAGTACCGATGAGGTCGATCATACGAGCAAAAGCAGCGGAGGTAGAATTGGCGTGGAAAGACGAAAGTACAAGGTGGCCGGTGATAGAAGCCTGAATGGCAGTGCGAGCAGTATCAGCGTCGCGAATCTCGCCCACCATTACCACGTCTGGGTCAAGACGGAGCACAGAGCGCAGGCCTTCGGCAAACGAAGCGCCGTCATTGGTATGAATTGGAATCTGCGTGATACCAGTGATGCCATATTCAATTGGGTCCTCCAAAGTGATAATCTTGCGTTCACTAGTATTGAGAGCGTTAAGAATAGAATAGAGCGTGGTGGACTTACCGGAGCCCGTCGGACCAACCATGAGCACGAGGCCGCGCGGGTGAGAAATGATTTCTTCGATGGTTTCAAGTTCAGTTGAAGAAAGTCCAAGTAAGTTAAGGTTAAGTAAGGACTCATCAAAGTTGAACAAACGCAATACTGCATCCTGGCCATACATTGTTGGGACAGTTTCGACACGAAGATTAAGCAAATGCGAAGAACCATCACGATAAATATCTTGCTGCATATGACCAGACTGCGGATCAGTGGAAGCCGTAGAGATATCGGCACGCGAAGAGAGTTCACCCATAATAATGCGGTAGCGATCTTTATCGAGTTGAGCCACCGGGTGCAACATACCATCAACGCGCATGCGAATGCGAATCTCATCGCGCATGTTTTCGATATGGACGTCAGAAGCGCCCAGTTTGTCGGCTTGATCAATGAGAAAGTCGAAAATTTCTTCAGAGGAAACGCGATTGAGTGTGCGACTGACTTCGGCGATTGTTTCGGAATCACCATCTTGAGCAATTTTAATATCATCATAATGAACCTCTCGTGGCGGATCATAACGCAACATGAAATTTTGGAAGGCAGAATTGGAAATCAAGAAGAAACCGACATGCTTGCCATCTTCGGCATAGCGACGGCGCATATCCGGCAAGAGGCTGTTCGGCGTCTGGCTGGTAACCATAAAACGAAAGGGAGTTTCTTCATCGCCCTTTTGCAATGGAATCATGAAATCTTTGCGCATGGTCTTGACGTCGAGCACGTCTGGGACTAGCGGGATGGTTTCTTCGAACTCACGTGTGTCGAGGTATGGCAGACCAAGAATGCGCGCCCGATTACGGGTAGCCTGTTCTTCGTTATCACGCCGTTTGCGCTGAATTTCCGCTTCATCCATTGTTTATTATCTTGCCCACTTTATGCTTATGGATATATTATAGCATGGAATTATCGGAATTTTCGAGTTCGGCGAATTTTGCGGTCATAGTAGGGTTACCACGGGTGAGTTTTTTAATGGTGAGATCATCCAATTTCTTGTTGGCGGTTTCAAAATTCTTGACGGTCTGGATGAGGGCATCGCGAGTATTCTCGAGTTTTTTGATGCTCTCTTCGATTTCTTTGATGGCTTTGTTGAAGTTCTTGGTGGCGCGGTCAGAGTTGATGGCAAAACTATCTTTCCATTTGTCGATACGACCTTCAAAGTTGGTGATGTCGATGTTTTGTTCTTTGATGAGCGCAAGTTCGGCTTTATATTGCAATGAGTTCATTGCGGCGTTGCGCAAGAGCGTAATCATGGTAATGAAAAACTGCGGACGAATGACGTACATTTTGTCAAAACCAGACTGGAAAGAAACATCCACAATCCCCTGGTTATAGAGTTCATTATCGGCTTCGAGTAGAGAAACTAACACGGCATATTCGCAATTTTTCTCGCGACGATCTTTGTCGAGTTCTTTGAAAAAGTGTTCGTTTTTGTGTTTGGTGGCAGTGGTTTCGTTTTCGTTTTTCATTTCAAACATGATGGAAATAATTTCGTTGCCATGCTCGTCGGTTTCACGATAAATGTAATCGCCTTTGCTACCAGTGGTCTTGGAAACGGCATTATCTTTTTCAAAATAAGCATGCTGGAAGGCCGTGGGACGCAATTTATTAAACTCAGTTTCGCAATGTTGCTCCAGACTTTCGCCAATCATTTTGGTAGACATTCTCGCCTTCATGTCTTTGTAATAAGCAATCATTTCGTCTTTACTGCGCAGTTCGGCATCGTGTTGCTCTTTCAGTGAAGTGAGTTGCAATTTTTGCTCGGTTTCTTTATGCTCGAGTTTGTTTGCGAGTTCGTCGCGCTCTCTTTCGATGGCGGTAACCGCCTTGGTAACGGCAAGTTCCTGCTCAGTCTTGGAACTGGCGATTTGCGATTCTAACTTGGCAATTGCTTCTGCAGTCTGGGACTGAAGCCTGGAAAGTTCCTCGGAATTTTGGACTTTGAGTTCGGAAATTTTTTGATTGGCCTGAGATTTGAGTTTGATAATTTCAGAATCTTTGTCCGAAATAGCACGCTGAAGTTCCGATTCTTTGTCGGCCAAAGTTTGTTGGAATTCGGCGCGCACTTTGGACTCGGCTAATTTGATTTCGTTTTGTTTTTCGCGCTCAGCCACAGCCAACTTTTCGTGCACTTCTTGTTCGATTTCCTGCTTGCTGATTTGGTTGAGCAGGCTAGCATATTCACTTTCGTCCACCGAAAAAACTTTGTGGCAATGCGGGCAAGTCAGGTCATGATTCATCAAAATTCCTCCATTTTTATAGTTAGATTATAGCAATTTTTGACTTTTTTGGCTAATTTTGGCGTTTTTCTATTGACTTTTTTGCCCATCTGTGGTATAATGGAATTATAAGAGTGTAATTGAAAGGAAAAACCATTATTTCCAGGATAACACTCAATACTAAAGATGCGCGATATCAGCGTCATGAACAACTAATTGATACAACTCTTCATGGGATGCTGGCAAAACGGCGTAGAAATATCCGTCCGTCAGACATCTGTAGAAAAGTTAAAATATCGCGTTCAACATTTTACGCGCATTACAGCGAAGCAAATTTTGTGGAGCAATATGAACTAAAACTGAAACAAAATTTTTGTGCAAGATTACCAAAATCGAGAGCGCACAAAGAGGTAATTTTCGTGATTTTGCTCAGATTTGTACGCGAGCAAAATGGATACTTTGAAGCGACGATGCCAAATGCGAATTTCTGGTTGCTAAAGAGTATTTTTACAGAACTAAGGCCAGCCATTGCAAGCGACGTCAAACCAGAATCTTACGATTTTTATGTGCTACAACAAATAGCGTTAGTTGCACGCTGGGTGGAATACGAAAAATGTGCGCCGAGTAAGGTAGATGCCTATGCAAAAAAGATGGCATATATGAATGTGATAAGCATGGAAATTTAGATATCATTGCTTGATTATGCGGTAAGACGAGTGACGTTTGATTTTGTGATATAATTATAGAGTACCCGTAGCTCAGCGGATTAGAGCGTCTGTCTTCGGAACAGAAGGTCGCAGGTTCGAACCCTGTCGGGTATACCATGAAATTTAGCCCTTGTTTTTGCGGTAGACTTCCACGCGTTGAGTTAGGAATGTCTTTGTTGCTGTATTCAAAATATTTTCTGGCAACTTTTTGTTATTCGTAATTTGTTCAAAGAAAGTAGCGTCACCCTCACTCAGATTATCCGTGTCAATAATTATTGTTCCGTCTTCCGAATCAAAACAGAAAAAGTGACCGTCAAAAAGACCGTGATGGTTATTACATAACCAGACGCCGTTATCGCCGGAGTTTGCAAGCAGATATTTCTTCAAAAATATATCATCTTTGTCGCCCTCAACTTGACAGTCGGAAAGCATACTGGAAAATACTGAGTCTGAATAAATTGAGTCAATTATACTTGAAGCGCTATTCTGGATGTCGGAAACACCCCAGAGATGTGCTGCCTGAAGAATATTCTCAATTTCGCAGCCACACAAACAACACTTCATAGCAACGCCTTTTTGGCGCAAATTGTTTTTGAAAAGTTCCTGGTTCCTAAGAATATTACGCTCTTTGGCAGTCCGATATTGCGTATTCTCACGCTGCAGATCCTGCAAAACCTCATCACTGTCTTCGTAGTGAATTTTTAACCCTAACTTTTTGAATAACCCCGTAATAGTTTCGGGAAAACCATCAGTAAACTTCACATCACCCTGGCCTAACCTAAAATTCCATTTTTCCGGAGCAAAGAGAAATTCTAATTCTTTATGCTCTCTTTGAGCAAGTACATTAAGTGTCCAGATTGTGAGAAAACAGTCATACGCTTCAGCCCCAAGAGTTTTGAACGTGTAGATGTAGCGAGTATCTTTAACAGTAGTCACATGATCATCGGAATCAAAATCAACGCCATCATTACCAATCTTGTAATCTTCATCTATGCACTTGAGATAGGCCGGAGCGTTAGTGGAGTTTTTGCTCGAAATTTCTTGAAGATCATTACTGAACTTTATGAATGAAGTGTAGCCAATTCCCTGGTGAGATTCGAGCCGGCTGAAGCCTAGAGGAGAGAAGTTCGCAAAATCAACTTGGTCGATATTTAAAACTTCAAAACCCAACGTCGCAAGTTTTCGATAATTAAAAAGGTTTGACAAGTTGCTTGGGTAAGACTTATTGGTATCCAAAAGATAGAAGAAAAGTTTAACATTATTATCCGCGTTCTTGCAGTCAATGTAGTAATCAAAGATTTTGTTGATTCCCTGACAGAGATAAGTATTTGAATGATAATCGCTATTGCCATAAGTGTACTTTCCGCCTGTTGCTTCCGCCTCGATTCGTTTATCTTCGTCGAAGCCAGTATTAGAAAGCCCAACGATATATTTTAGACGACCATCAATATAAATATCAATCTTTCTGGCGTGAGGACCATTTGGTCGACGTTGAGATTGAATAGTATCGCCATCTAACTTAATCAATTCTACGGCAATCTTGACATCTTTAACTTCAATGCCATCCGCTTTGAGTGCGCGCTCAACAACATCTACATAAACCTTTTTATAGGTCTGCCAGTTACATTCAAATATTTTTACCAATACATCCATACATTTCTATTCTAATAATTTTTTACAATGATTTCAACTCTGTCCTGCCGATTTCTTTTTGTGATTTTAGCATCCTTAACTAACTTAAAACCATTTTCTTTGATCCACTTTAACAAACGAGTGTTAGAAAGGCCATTGCGATCCATCATATTCGATAGCATGAATTTTATACCACGCCGATTCAGTCGGTCTAAGAAATCTAGCAATTCTTGCTCCTGATCATCATCCCAGCCGTTAAAACCGCGTTTACCATCATTATATGCTCCACAAGAAATGAGATATGGTGGGTCACAATATACAAAACTATCGTCTTCTATCGTACCTTCAAAATCAAGATAATTCTTGGAGAGAAATTCGATATCAATTTGGTTAGTCCGATGATAATACGATACGAGTTTTTCCATCATCGAGCCGTTAAAACTAGAGTTGCCACATGGATTATTAAACTCCAGTTTAGAATTAAAACGGATTTGATGCTCAAAACCAAAACAAATTAGAAGATATAAATCTAACGGATTTCTTGCCTTTGGTGCTTTGCTATTATAAAGCGACCGAAAGTTGACGTAACTTTCTTTGTTGGTTTTTTGGAGGTTGTATTTCCTGATAGTTTTTTCAATATACCTAATGGATTCAGTAGAATCGTGTTCCTTTAATGTTTTAAGTAAATCAGAAACCATCCAGTTGATATCGTTATAAACGACTTTCTTTGCTGGAATATTTAGTGAAACTGTACCGCCACCGCCAAATAAATCATATAATTTGGTTACTTTTGCGGGAGCATTTTGTAAAATGAATTCTATTGCGTCACCTTTGCCACCAATGTAATTTAGCGGAGATTGGAAGGTCTTCTGATTCACATCTTTTTCAATATAAAAAAGCCATTCATAATGTTTCTTATTTTTTGTGTTGGTAGAAATTTCGCGATTGACGGCTCTGGTACTTTTATATTTTACAAAATCAACATCTATGCACTTATAAGTTCCAGGAACGGCAAAGCGTTTCAGGGCTTTTTCGATGAATTCCTTATCCATCAGACCAGCGTCGCTATAACTAAGAATGATGTGTTTGAATTTTGCTTGATCGAGAATTTTTATGAACTCTTTTTGAACATACCCCCGCTTGCTCCAATTGGAAATTTGATTACCATTATCCCTATGGGCTCCGACGCCATGAGTCTGTGGTCGATCGTTTTTAGCAATAGTTTCCAAAGTATGATATTGGCTAACATATTGCGTTGTTGTATATGGTGGGTCGAGATAAAGAATATCGCCGCTAATTTCGGTAATCAAAGCCTCAGAATTACTTTGCCTTACGTCATTTTTGAATTTTGTTTTTTTGTCACTTATTTCTGGACGGATAAAAGTCATAGGTTTGGTGGCTCTGGGGTCCCAAATTTTTAGAAAAGCAGAGTAAACGCCCGCAACGTTTGATACTTTACTTACGCTTTCCAATAAAGCGGCAATTAAGTATTCTTTTTCATCTTCGCTGATTTTGTTGTCTTGCCTCCAATTATCTATGGTGTCACGGATGTAATCGATTTTTTTGGCGTTTTCGTCGGAAAAATACTGTCGGCCAGAGATAGTTGGCGCAAACGTCTGATAGCAAAAACCGTTAATGTAATTATGACTATCGCAATTATTGAAATAAGCAAATGGATCAAAACCAAGTTTTTGAAAATAGTTAGTACTATCTTTTAACTTTGCGCTGCATAAAACGTACGACAAATAAAGATTATCATTTGATATAATTTTGAAACGATCTTTAAAGTAATCTCCCACCGTCCCAGTGCCCGCAAAAAGATCGCAGAATATCGGCTCATCTTTGTCCAATTCTATACTGGAAATAAGATTATCGAGTTGACCGAGCAGTTTGGTTTTATTTCCGATGTATCGCATGTTTCGCCGTCGTTATCATTCAATACATTATACCACGAGAGTTGTTTTGTGGCTTATAGAAAAAATTTATGTTATAATATTATTAAATGTTTACTTTCATCATAATTCTCTTATTTCTTTGTTTCTTGGGATGGTTGTGTCAATTTGGTAAAGTTGGGATAGGAATTGCAGCGGTAACTTTGTTACTCGCATTGCACGCTTGGATGTGCACGAACGTTTCTTGGTATGGCGAGGCAGTGGTTGCACCGCAGATCGTAATGAAGGTTGAGGGCGGATGGTTAGCAGATGAGGCTGAGCCATTGCTTGGCGAAGAGGTTTATAAGTGCGGCAATGATGAAACTTATTGTGTCACCATCACTGATCACAAAATTTATGCTCAACAATATGATGGCTCGCCGGATATTAAAATCAAAGTTGAGCCGAAGAATGCAACTTTTGCAAAAGCCAAAACTACGCTAAGCGTTAAAAAGGTTGCCGCAGCACGCAATAGTGATACGCCAGTCTGGTTAAGTGATAGCAATTTTAAGGACGAGATAACCACGCTTGATAAATCTTTTGAATATGTAATTGACGGCGAAAAATTACGCATGAATGAACATAGCGAAATTGAGCCAACTAAATATATAATCACGGCTAAAAATAAAGCCGGTTCGACGACTAAAACTTTGATCGTAACAAAATATCCGCTTTATCATGCTTGCGCACTTTACACGGAAAGTCATCCCGGTAGATTATCAATTGATGATATCAAACTTTGTAAGGAACGTGCGGAATATAGCGAGAACAGTGGGTCATCCAGCACGACTACGAACGTTCCAGAATCAAACTCGCCCAGTAATTTGAGTAAGCCGGGCAGTTCATCCACAAATTCTGACTCCGGTTCACACTGCTATCACTACGAATTTGGACGCTGCTGGGATGATATTGAGGACGAAGCATACGAAAGTGGTATGCGGGATAAATATTATGGCTATGAAGGTGGTAACTATGCCCCACCAAGTGACTGTGTTGGGATTTGTGAAGATATTTATGAGGATGCGTATTATCAGGGGTGGGGGGAATAGAGTAAAATTCGCTACGCTTATTCAGTTACACGATTATATTACACAACTCTCAAACAAGCACATTACGAACATTAGAAGAGAACCAAGTTCAGTTACACGATTATATTACACAACTCTCAAACACACACATCTTTTATGATAACCCTATCACCGTTCAGTTACACGATTATATTACACAACTCTCAAACTCCTGGGTTATTTCTGTGATTCCTCCGATTGTTCAGTTACACGATTATATTACACAACTCTCAAACAGTAAGTGTAGCCATTGCCGTCATTGATAGGTTCAGTTACACGATTATATTACACAACTCTCAAACTCGGCCCCTTTTTTTGGTCATAAGCAAAGGTGTTCAGTTACACGATTATATTACACAACTCTCAAACAGAAAGCGGCAAATTTAATAAACTAAGTTTGTTCAGTTACACGATTATATTACACAACTCTCAGACTAGTGTCGCATTGAATGCCATTGTTGTGGCGTTCAGTTACACGATTATATTACACAACTCTCAAACCACGCATCTTACCTTGATGGCTGACGCCGTGTTCAGTTACACGATTATATTACACAACTCTCAAACCGCCCCTTACAATAATTTTACTACAGCCCCGTTCAGTTACACGATTATATTACACAACTCTCAAACATACTATGCTAGAGATTACAAACTTAAATGGTTCAGTTACACGATTATATTACACAACTCTCAAACACGCTGGCGGTAAAAGAGTCTATTTTTTCAGTTCAGTTACACGATTATATTACACAACTCTCAAACCGCCCCTACAATAATTTTACTACAGCCCCTGTTCAGTTACACGATTATATTACACAACTCTCAAACACACTTACTTGACCTTGATGGCTGACGCCGGTTCAGTTACACGATTATATTACACAACTCTCAAACACTACACCCCGCTGGCCGTTGAGCAATCAAGTTCAGTTACACGATTATATTACACAACTCTCAAACCAAGGTGGCACGAATATCTTGAGACCACCAGTTCAGTTACACGATTATATTACACAACTCTCAAACTACGAAGGCCATTGATTTGCGCTCTCGCGAGTTCAGTTACACGATTATATTACACAACTCTCAAACCAGAGCCGCAATCTCCCATATACTACTAAAGTTCAGTTACACGATTATATTACACAACTCTCAAACACGATATAAACGAACTTTTATCATATCTGGGTTCAGTTACACGATTATATTACACAACTCTCAAACTCCCCGGTGCAAAAAGCACAATATGGGATCGTTCAGTTACACGATTATATTACACAACTCTCAAACACAGGGGTAGACTAAAGCTAATTTTTTGAAGTTCAGTTACACGATTATATTACACAACTCTCAAACGAAACGCACGCCCCCGCCGAACTTGCCGAAGTTCAGTTACACGATTATATTACACAACTCTCAAACCATTTTAACGACCGTCCTTCCAACCCTAGCGGTTCAGTTACACGATTATATTACACAACTCTCAAACATCGTGGTGCGGCAGTATGGATGGAGTGGTGGTTCAGTTACACGATTATATTACACAACTCTCAAACAAGACATTAAGGGCGGAAATCCGCCGAAAGGTTCAGTTACACGATTATATTACACAACTCTCAAACGGTGGGGCTTGAAATTACACGGGAAGTATAGTTCAGTTACACGATTATATTACACAACTCTCAAACGACAAAGTAATCATGAATACATTCACGATTGTTCAGTTACACGATTATATTACACAACTCTCAAACCTCAAATTAACTTAAGAGTTGTCGGCAACACGACTTTTGCCGATACTTCCGTGACTGATTACTATCAATTATACATGAAAAATACAAGAAAACCTAAAGTTCGCACATGTCATTGTCTATAAGGACTCGTGGTATATCGCTTAAACTTTTCTTAGGAACGCCTTCTAATAGCAATACGTCGATTTGATGGTTATCTAAATTATGATGAAAGTGTTCAATGTCTTTGTCCGACATATAACAACGAAGATTAACGAATACAAATAATTTAATATTCGCTAGTTCCGCCATCATACTGACATAATCCGTAAGCAACTCCACAAAATCGTCCTCATCACCAACAATATGAATGCTCACTGCTTTAGCAACGCTGCCCATCGTAAACTCGTCTGTCGAAACTTCAAATTCATAACCTCCCGCATCCACAATTTCGCTAAAATACTTCACTATTTTTGTTTTTAGTTTATTAGTAGTAAGATAAAAATCTTCCGACATAGATGTTTTTAACAATAATTTTAACAAGGTCGTCATGGCGCGCTTGTTATTAAAATCTAATTTGAGTGGGTTAAAGACAATATCCAAATCTTTATCGAAGTTAAGTGGCTTACCTTCTACGGAAATAGAGATTTCTTTTTCTTCTTCGCTAATTGTAAAATCTTTTATGATTTCGCGGAAGAAATTTGGGTTCTCAACCACAAGTTCACAAACATGATTAGTACTATTCCATTCTAGTTCTTGTTCAAAATTCAAATGGTGTAAAATCATAGTACGATCATCCTCTCATCGCTTTGAATATTAACAGTATCGGTTTCGCCAACTACAAGTTTCATAGCGGCAAATTGTTTCTCCGTAACGCTCATGACCTGAACAATTCCTTTTGGTGGACGATTCTTTCGGATATTTAATTCAACTTTATCGACCGAGTGCATATTTAAACAGATCTTTGTATATACAGATTCTTGCATCATAATAAAACCCTCATCAATCAAAAATTTTCGGAACCAACGGTAATGGCGCCGGTCCACTGATGTATCAGTCGGAAGATCAAACATCACAATTATACGCATAAATCTATAACTCATACCAACTAACTATTTTTGTTACGTCTTTTTCATTAAGGGCATTAAATACACTGCGCGCATATATGCCGATTGCATTATTCAAATATTGTTCCGTGTTGTCAATTCTTACTTTGGAATTGAGTAAATTTAAAACCTGCATTTTCTCATCCTTTTCAAATGTCGTAAAGAAACTATGTTCATATGTAAACCAGTCTATAATCGGTCGAAATGGTTCCATTAAATCAGATCCAAGATTAAAGGGATTCTCAGCATTATCATGCCAGATGCCTAACTGGGTGAGGTATCCACTTGCAGCAATTTCGCGATTGAAACACGATAGCAGAATTGTATATCCATAATTCAAAATAGCATTACGTATATCACTCATGTTACGATAAAAGTCCAACCCAAACAATGAATTAAAATACACTTTAGCGGCATGCCCCTCGCGGTTGGTCCTGTCACCCGGATCAACCTGAGAGGCATACCCTCGAATCTGTTCCGCTTTATCCACTTGTCCAGCTTTTTGTAAGGCCATTGCTTGATTAGTAATCTTTAGTTTCGTGATTTCCTGCCAAACTTTTGCCTTAATGTCGTCACCCCATGCTATTTGTTCACGGATACGGCCACTACTAACATAACTACCGTACATCGGGATAAGTTCCGATGTGGGGTTATGCTGGTTATCACAGAAAATAACTTTGATTTTACGCGCGGTTAGTTCCGCAAGAAGGTAGGCCGTAATTGATATAGCCGTAGTTTCGCACATAAGTACAGAAATATCATCAAGGAATATGCGTTTTTCGTCATCTTCACTACGCACCACGAGCGAACCCATTTTATAATCGAGTTTGCTACGCTTTGAAATTACAACCACCCGCCAAGACATACTATTTTTTATCCTGTTTGCTGGTTTTAGGCTGAACGGTTTTTAAGTCTATGACTTCTTCATATAAACCAGTAGGAGATTGGTTAACGAGATATAGCCTGTCATAATTAAAGAGTTTATCATTGCTCATTCTTATCCGTCCCACACTATCTCCGCAACCAATTGCATTCAACTTGGCATTTTGAGCCTTGCAGGCGAATATGAAGAAAAACTGACCAAGTGTTAGACACTGTTGCTTTAAATCTAATTCTAAGAACTTACTCCTACTCTGTGTTATTTTTTCAACTCCACTACCCAGTTCCGGATATTTAGAATATACTTTGAGTTTTTTACAAAACATATCGTAGAGCCGCAAGTTCCGCTCCTCATCCACTTCGTCGTTTTTCGTGTCAACTTCATATTTATTCTTTGAGAGTTTGTCTTTAGCACAGACGTTATAAATTCTCCTCAAATAACTATTGAAGTCTGATGGAAACTTCGCCTGGACAGCATGAAGATACCCATTTTTCACATCAGAATCTTTGTTCGAAATAGAAAGCAATAATTCATCTGCTTTTATTAGTGACTTGATTTTTATTATTGGCAAAATAACTTTTGCACTATCATAATTTTCTGTCACATATTTTTTAATATTATCTTTTGCAATAATCGGGACTTGGATAATTCGGCGTTGTGTATTGCCTTTTTTATCCTTACATTCAATAAGCGCAAAGTGTGCACCTTTCAACGAGTTATATCCGCCATATTTTTTCGGATCGAGGCGCTTTTGCTGTTTGATTTTTAGCAAACCATCAGAATTTTTGCTTTTACCAACGAGTTGAAGGTCAGAAATTTCTCTACTTTCGATATAGTTCATCCTCGTCCAAATCACATCATTACGCTTCATGGCACTGCTGATAGTCTTGATACTATCAGCATAGTTCCAGCCTTTGACCTCTGGGTAAATAGTTTCTTCGCCATTGGCTTTGGTATACTTTTGAGAACCGCGGAAGATTCTTTCTGGCCGAATGGAGTACTCTTTACCTTCGCGGCGCTTAATCCATTCATATGGATTGTCGGTAAAAGTTTCATTCATAACATTACCGACCACGATGTTAAGGTAAGCATCTTTAGCATGATGTAAATCATTTATATCACGAACTTTAATAAATTCGTATCTGCCCTGCTCATAAACATTGCCGTCCCGGTCTTTTTTGTCGCCACCCATTAAGTGGCGGAATTCTGAAACCTGTCCGGCCTTTACCATGACAATTTTTGTGTCTGGATAAGCGCGCTTTAGCAAATCACGAATTGCTTTGACCGACTGACTGGTTTCGACCAACTGCCTCGCAATAAAACTCCCCAGTTCATCATTCGTAAGTGGTGTAGCACGAATTAATCTTTCGTACTTCTCTTTCGTAATAAGTCCAGTTCGACACCATGCGGCCCACGTTCCATGCATCTTGTTGCGAATAGAATCACTGATTGGGTAAGTATTTGTCTTCTCACGATTTAGATTCGCTTTAATTAGCACAAGATTACGAGTGATGCTATCGTCCTTAGTCCTAGAGCGCGGATAAATATGATCGATGTCGTAGAGTTGAGAGTTATTTAGTTCCTCAATGTCAATTGGTTCACCAGAATAAGCACACTTTCCCATCTGCGAGAAATAGAGAAAAAGTTTCTTGCTTTGTAGATCGCGATCTTCGTATCCATCAAGTTCTTTCAAAATAGTCTTCGCGTCGTCAGTCTTAATGGCTTTTAACTTCATTTCTAAATCTTTTTTACGCGCTAGAGTATATTTGCCTTTAGATTTTTCATCTTCTCCGCGCGTAACTTCTAGAAAGATTTTGGCTGGCGTATAATCAAGATTTTTAACTAACTCATTTACAATTTTGATAGTTTGCCAGACTGAGCGCTTGACTGCCGGAGAACAGTACAATTTTTCGACGTCAGGATAACTTACCTTTCTGGATGCCGGACGCTTGGCTTCATTATATTCATCAACAACTTTTCCAAAGCCAACTTCTTGCCCTAACAATTCCATTAAATTTTTATTATCTTCCCATAGCCAATCAAGAATCGTGCGATTATTAACCGTAATTCCATTTAAGAATCTTGCCGACATACGGCCCCAATCTTTGTATGAGAGTCTGCTCAGGAGATCTGCGGTTTTATCGTCGCAATCTAGTTCTTCCTGAATGTTTTTCTTGAGCATAGATTTTTCGTCGCCAAGAACCGTGATAGATTCAATAACTTGTTCAAGTTTATCTGATGGATATTTTTTCTCAAAGTTTGCTCCGAGTATGCGCGAAAAATCTTGGTAAGTTTGATATTTTGGGAGAACCTTAATTTCATTAGTACCGCTCAACTCGTCACTAGCCGCAATAAAACTGTTTTCTTTGCACCATTTCTCTAACTTTCTCAGTGTAATGCTGCCTTTGATCTCACCGTTTTTATAGCCACGCTCAAAGATTTCTTGTTTTAGTTTATTATCGATCCGATGTCCGTTAATTTTAAGATTATTAAGTTCGCTAAGAACCATATATTTCTGATAAATTAACGAACATTTTGGTAAAACATCTTCGCCGAAAAGATAAGTACATTCGTTAGTCATACGACGAATAAAGTTTTTAGCACGACTATCTTTATTAACAAGTTGGTCAAAATTCCACGGATAGACCAATTCAGAAATTTCTTCATCAGCCCAAGAAAATTCACTGCCGTTCTCATTAACAAGGTTGCCGTCATTATCGTATTTTCGTTTTACGATTGGTCCACAGTAGTACGGAATGCGAAAACTATGAATTTTCATAATTTTCTTGGCTTTAGTATTATAAGTTTCGCCTTCACCTGACACAACTTCAGCAAAACTTGGAAAATCTCGCTGCAACTTTTCGAGAATAATTTTAAGTTCATTGGCATGAAGTTGCATAGGGATTGTGCCTTTGGCTTGGCCACGTTGCTTAGGTAATAATAATGGCGAAGTAGATTTTTCGCTAGTATCAGTACGGTCGAGTAGTTCGTCGACTACTGATAGAAGTTCCGGCGATGTATTTGATCTGATTTCTTCTAATAGTTTATGCAAATATTTATTAAAATCTTCCTGACCGATGTTTTTGCTAGCCCTGCGGCCGTTTTTATCTTCCGTGTAGGCCTTACCTATATATGCGTTATAACTCGGATTTTTCTCATCATAAAGTTTAACCTTAAATAACTGACGGTAAAGTTCCTGATGTGGCTTAAAGACTTTCTTCAGCCTTTGCAAGTCGTCTTCATGCTGGATGTAGTTTGCAACCATTGCGTCGGAAATCATTTTGTGGCTACCTAGCAGATTGTGCAAAATAACGTAGTCGTAAATGTTTTTCGCGGCAAAAATTAAATCCAAATTATCTGAACCGATTGCTTGCTCAATGTCAGGCAACTTATCTTCAAAAACTCCCTCACTGAAAGAATATGGGAACTTATCGTCATCCTCGAACGCAAATATCTTTTTTAAATCAACCTTTGAGCCGACAAGCAGACCGGCTAACTCAAGTTGCCCTTTCGGTGCATCTTCATCAAGAGTATCATCCTCAATATATAAAATTTCTTTGAGTTCTTTTTTCTTGTCAATTTTGCTCGCCTTTTTTGTGAGTATTGATTCTACTTCACCTGGTATATCTGCGATATTATACCCAGCGTGTTCTGCTTCTTCGCGAAATTCTTCAAAAAGTTCTTCAAAGTTAATCCCGGAACTATCAATATTGCCGTTTAGCAGAAAATGTCCACGATGCTTTAGAATGTGCTGGATAGCAAGAAAATACAGGCGAATATCAAAAGATTCGTCTTCTTTTGTATTGATTATTGCCTGACGTAAATGCCAAATCGTGGGATAATTTTTATGAAAATCTTTATCGGTAAAATTGAAATCATTAAATAGAGTGTTCTTGGATCCCTTCTGTAATCTTTTATCTTCTTCATAATAAAAACTTTCTTTCAGGCGCTGATAGAATTCTGGATCAACTTTAGAGATTTCATCACGAAATAGCATACGCAAGAGTTTTAGACGAGATTTCGCTCGTTCCCCGCGACGACGAGCCGAACGATGCGTGCGGCGCTCAGCGGCAGTATCGGCCTCGTCGAAAAGGCGAAAACCCCAAAGCGTTTGTTTTTTGGTTTTTGTACCTTTATCACTTTTGATACGGTGGGTGCCTTTCATCAAATTATAGTTTTCATCCGTTACCGCCCAGCCAACTGAGTTCGTACCGCAATCTAGTCCGATGTAATATGGTTGTTTATTATTCATAAGGCTTCCTCGCAAATAATTACTATTTACATTATAGCACGCACATAATATAATGTAGTCAGTTCAATTACACGATTGAATTTACACGACAAGTTCAAATAAGTTAGCATACTATGAATGCTATAGCGAAAGCGCACTTACGTGAGGCCTATTGTGGGCCTTTTTTGATGTTTGGTTATGGCAGAATACTTCAAAAATCATATATAATATACTATATATGTCTAAATCTCACACTGATTATCCAAACAAAATTGGCCTGGGGACTGATAACAAAGAATTTTTGTTGGCAAATCATGATATAGTGCTGAACTGGCCGTACAAAGACTGCATGCTGGAAGGCAAACAGACTAAAGAATCGGCCAAAGGTGAGGAAGTTTTTTATCATCAAACCATCGCAGCGAAAGAAATTGGCGATCTTTTAGCACCAAAGGTTTTTACAAATTGGCAGTATCACACAATAGCCAAGCGTGCGAACTCCGACACGAATGGACAAGTCCAGTGTGCGGGTTCTGGCACAAATAAGCAAGCCCAACGAAATATTGAAATTCCCAGCACAATTACCGCCAAAGATAATTTGATAATAAAAGGCAACAACCTGATTGCACTTCATTCTCTGCGACCGCGTTATGCAGGCAAGGTGAAACTGATTTATATTGACGTGCCATTCAATACTGGTGATGATAGTTTTTGTTACAACGACAATTTTACTCACTCCACGTGGCTGACTTTTATGAAAAACCGTCTAGAAGTGGCCAAAGATTTTTTGACCGATGATGGCTCAATTTTTATCCATGCTGACTGGCACGAGGTGCATTATCTCAAAGTTTTGTGCGACGAAATTTTGGGACGCGAGAATTTCATTAATGAAATTATTTGGTGTTACACCGGGCCAGGCAGTCCACAGATGCAGCAACTTAATCGCAAACATGACACAATCTTGTGGTACGCTAACGATCCAGATGACTTCACTTTCAACAAAGACGCCGTACGGGTACCGTATACTAGCGCCTATCAATCGATGCGCAAAAGTTTGAATGCAGGCGATGGTTGGACAGATGAGGACGTAGCGCGGATGCGCGAAAAAGGTCGTGTACCGGATGACTGGTGGAGTGATATTGCCGTGGCAGCACGAATACCAATTGACGGCAAGAAACGTACTGGCTATATGACAGAGAAGCCGGTTAAACTCATGGAGCGAATTATCAAAATGGCGTCGAACCCGGGCGAAATCGTACTAGACTTTTTTGCTGGCAGTGGCACCACACCCTACATGGCGGCACAACTCGGACGACAATTTGTCGCCGTAGAACAATTGAACGGTGCACACCGCATTATGTTGCAACGTTTGGAAGGTGAAGCGAATTTTATTTCTTGTACACTGGAACATGGCACACAAAACAATTCCGCAGACGAAAAATCACTATATATAAATTACTCGGAAATTGACAAATGCAATATTTCTGACACAGACAAAAAAATAAATAAGATTTTCTATGCTGCCGAATAACATCGTGAATAATTTGCGTCATGCGCCATGGCCGTATCAGGTCGCTGCGCTAAAACGTTGGTTGGAATATATAAATACTCCGCACAAAGAGCCAGTGCAGTTACTGTTTAACATGGCAACTGGCTCAGGCAAAACTTATATCATGGCGGCATTGATGTTAGATTTGTATCAGCGTGGTTGGCGCAATTTTCTCTTTTTTGTAAATTCAGCCAACATTTTAGAAAAAACACGTGATAATTTTGTGCATATCAATTCACCAAAATATCTTTTTGCACCAAATATTAAAATTAAAAACAATTTTGTACGCGTGCGCGAAATTCAAAATTTTTACGAAAGTGACCCGAACACAATTAATATTCTTTTTACCACCACGCAACGTTTGCACAAAGATTTGAATGTACCACATGAAAATCGAATTTCTTATAATGAGTTAGCACAATGCAATATTGTTCTGATCGGCGACGAAGCACATCATAATAATGCCAAAAATAGTTTATACCGACCAACAGCGTTTGGAAATTGGGAATCGACAGTAGAAAAAATTCAGCAGCAAAATTCCAAAACAATGTTGCTAGAATTTACCGCTACAATGGATTTTGAAGATACAATGATTCAGGAAAAGTATCGCGAACGCACATTGTTTCAATATGATCTACGTAAGTTTCGTCAGGATGGTTATAGTAAGGATGTGCTATTATATACAGCGGATGACGATTTGCCGGAACGTGAATTGCAAGCGATTATCCTAAGTCAATATCGTAAATATGTGGCACAGAAATATAATATTCTGTTAAAGCCGGTAATAATGTTTAAAAGCCGCACAGTATACGAAAACAAAGTAAATTTGTCAGATTTTGAACTGCTGATTTTGCATTTGACTGCAGAGAAATTGGAACAAGTTCGCACAGGCGCAAGTGGAATTTTGCAAAAGGCATTTCAATTTTTCGGTGACAACAATATTAGCATAAAACAACTCTGCCGAGATTTGCAACAAGATTTTTGTCCGGAGAATTTGTTACGCATGGATGGCGGCCGGCAAATTTCTCGACAAATGCAACATGCGGTAAATACTCTGGAAGCACCGGGAAACAATTATCGCGCAATTTTTGCTGTAGATATGTTAAAAGAAGGGTGGGATGTGCTAAACTTGTTTGATATTGTGAGGCTCTACGAAACGCATGACGGCAAAACTAAGAACGGAATTTATATTCCAGGAAAAACGACAATTTCTGAAGCGCAATTGATTGGTCGTGGCGCACGCTATTTTCCGTTTGTGACGGATAGCAATGTTAATAAATACCGACGTAAATTTGATGATGACCCAGAAAATGAACTGCGTGTTTTGGAACAATTACATTACCATTCTAAACACGATGTAAAATACATTCAAGAAATTCAGCAGGCTTTGGCCGAAATTGGAATTACAGAGTCTGCGAACGAATAATTTGCCGAATTGCATCAAATAAATATGGCTTGTAGACAGCAAATTCTAACGGCTCGCCATCCAGAATACAAGAAAAACAGGTGGAACTAGCGAGTTCGATAATCATGAAGAGCAGTACTTTGGGGTTCTTGATATGGATGCCGCTATGTTCTGCAGCGCGAATTAAACTTTGCAAAATATCTATATTATCATTGGTGAAAATTTCGTTGACTTTGTGGTTAAAAAGGCCATACGACAAGTTCTTGGCAATCAACTTTAGAGCATCTTGATTTTGCGAAAGGATGTCTGTAATATAATCGACAATGAAGATAATTTGGTCTTCAAAATTGACAACTCCAGTCTGACGCAACGTTGCGATCGCCATTTGAAAAAGTTCATTAGATTTGCGCGTAATAAGTCGCTCTTTTAGGTCATCTTTGTCGCGAAAATAATTATAAAAAGTGCCCTTAGCAATAAAGGCTTGGTCTGTAATGTCTTGAATCGATACTGCATCATAACCACGCTGAAGAAAAAGTTGGTAGGCAGCCTCTAAAAGACGATCATAGGTATCAATTTGTTTGCTTTGCCGCCGGCTCATTTGGCTTTCATTACTCATGAGATTATTATACTACATTCTGCAATAAAATAAAGCATAGTTTGTGACAGAAAAGTGACTATTGGTCATTTTTATTATTGACAAGAGATTTTCTCTGATGTAGAATGGTTACTGAAAATTGACTATTGGTCATTTTTTGCTAGGAGATTTGGCCAATGGTTAAAGAACAATTATAAAGTTAAAGGAGAAAAATGAAGAAAATCAGCGAATTCATTTGTAAACATCGCTGGCTAATTGTGATTCTTTCGGGATTATTACTGATTCCAGCGTTGTTTGGCTATATTGCCACCAAAGTAAACTATGATTTGCTCGTTTATCTGCCGTCAGACATTGAAACCTTGAAAGGGCAAGAAATTTTGACGGATGAATTTGGCATGGGAGCATTCTCGGTGGCAGTGGTAGAAAATATGCCACAGAAAGAATTACTCCAACTGGAAGAAAAAATCGGGCAAGTGGAGGGAGTAAATCAAGTCCTGACTATGGCAGATTTGACTGGTACAGCAGTACCAGTAGATTTCTTACCGACGACGGTGCGCGAAAAAATGACACATGATGGCACCCAACTCATGCTGATTACCTTCCATGATGGTACGAGTGATGAGAAAACTTTGAACGCGGTGGAAGAAATTCGCAACCTGGCCGGTGAGAGTTGCTTGGTGGGTGGAATGAGCGCAATGGTTTTGGATACAAAAATGCTATTTAATAGCGAAACTGTATTGTATGTAAGTATTGCTGTGGGACTATCACTCTTGGTTTTATTGGTTTGTCTAGATTCCTTTGTGGTACCATTTCTACTTATCGGTAGTATTGGCGTGGCGCTACTGTTCAATATGGGAACAAATGTTTTCTTGGGTGAGATTTCCTACATTACCAAAGCAATTAGTGCTGTGCTGCAACTGGGCGTTACGATGGACTTCTCAATTTTCTTGTATCACAAATATGAAGCAGCCAAGAAGACTGAAAAAGACCGTTTGAAGGCGATGACGAGTGCGATTCAGGCAACGGCATCAAGTGTGGTGGGAAGTGCACTAACAACCTTTGCTGGTTTCTTGGCACTTTGCACGATGAGCCTGACTTTGGGTACTGACATCGGCATCGTGATGGCGAAGGGCGTGGTGCTAGGTGTGATTTGCGCAATTACAACTTTCCCGGCCCTATTGCTAGTGTGTGATAAATGGGTAGAAAAAACCAAGCACCGAGAACTCTTGCCGAAATTTACCGGCGTGAAGAATTTTATCATCAAATACAACAAAGTAATTTTAGCCGTGTTCGCGGTGACATTGGTACCAGCATATATCCTGAATACTAAGACAGAAGTTTATTACAAACTAGATTCTTCAATTCCGGCGGACTATGGCTATACCAAAGCAATGACGGCACTGCGCGAAGATTTTGGGATGGAATCGCAGATGGTAGTATTAGTGCGCGATGAAACTAACACAGCCAAAGTTAATGCGATGACAGGAGAGATTGCAAAAGTAGACGGAATTGACGCCGTGCTCAGCCCAACTATGTTGGCAAACTATGGTTTGTCGCAAGATTTATTGAGTGAAAAGTTGCGGTCGTTCTTTGAAACTGATGATTATACAATGATGTTGATTCTGTCAGATTACAGCATTGCGAGCGATGAACTAAATGCTCAAATTGCCAAAGTGAATGAGATTGTAGATAGTTACGACGAAGGCGCGATTGTGGCAGGCGAGGGGCCACTGATGAAAGATTTAGTAGAAATCTCCGACCGTGATTTTACAAATGTGAATGTGGTTTCGATTGCGGTAATTTTTGTAATTATGGCGCTCGTGCTGAAGTCAATTTCTTTGCCGGTAATATTGATGGCAGCGATTGAATTTGCGATTTTCTTAAACCTCGGCTGCGCTTTTGTAACTGGAACGGAGATTCCCTTTGTGGCGTCGATTGTGATTGGTACGATTCAACTTGGAGCAACGATTGACTATGCGATTTTGCTAACTACCAAATATCTTGAAGAACGGCAACACGGTGCAGACAAAAAGCAGGCCGTACGGACGGCGCTGGGGAGTTCAATTCAATCAATCTTTGTCAGTGCGATGTGCTTCTTTGGGGCAACAATCGGTGTGGGTGTGATTTCACAAATTGATATGATCGGATCACTATGTACGTTGATTGCGCGCGGAGCAGTGATTAGTATGGTGGTAGTAGTGACGGTGGTACCAGCCTTGCTGATTACTTTTGACCCAGTGATTCGACGCACGACTTTAGGATTTAACAAACTACCAAAGCGGGTAGACTAGAAAGGAATTTTATGAAAAAGATTACAAGAAGTTTAACTTATCTCGCAGTAGTGGGCGCGGTGGCGGTGGTGCCAAGTTTGTCTACGCTCTCAGCAGCAGCCTTAAGTCAGGACGAAACCGTGTATGCCAAATTACAAAATGATGGGAGCGCAAAATATATTTCTGTAACCAAACATTTGATCAATGATTTGAAAGAAAATGAATTGTTTGACGAAAGTATTTTGAATGAGTTGGAGAATCTGAACGGTTTTGAAAACTTCACACAAGATAACGGCACAATAAAATGGAATGCGAATGGTAAGGATATTTATTATCGTGGAACGACCGAAAAAGAATTACCAGTACAACTCCAGGCTACATATTATTTGAATGGCGAAGAAAAACCACTGAGTGAGATTTTGAGTAAGAGCGGGCAAATTGAAATTCGTTTGAAATATACTAACCTCTCTAAGGTGGGCAATATGTATACGCCATTCGTGGTAGCCGTGGCGACAACTTTGGACGAAACCAAAGTTTCCAATGTGAAAGTGACTAACGGACGCGCAGTAAACAATGGTCGCACAATTGCGATTGCTGGCGTGGCGGCGCCGGGATTATATGAAAGCTTGGGGATCGAAGATTTACAGGGTAGCGATACGGTGACGATTAGTTATGAAACGGAAAAGTTTGAGCTAGGCGATATATATTCTATTGTGACGCCAAAGTTGCTTGATAGTGCCGACTTAAAAACTTTCACCGAGTTGGATGATTTGTATGCCAGCAGTAACAAGTTAGCTGTGAGTAGCAAACAATTGGTGGAGGGCACAAACGCGCTCAAAAGCGGAATTGCCGAGCTGAAAAATGGTATTTTGCAGGCCCAGAAAAAGATACAAAATGCGGAAACTAAAATTGACGCCGCAACTTTGACCAAGATTAAAACCGCAGCCAGCATCGCAGCCGAAAAACAAGTAGAAGCACAGCGTGAAGTGATTGTTGCCAGTATTAAAACCCAAGTTGAAGGTAACGAAATTTTGATGAACGCGTTGAAATTACAAGCGGCAGAAACGTGTAGCGCGCAGATTGGCGGTGCGACTTGCCCCGATGCAAATGTAAAAGCCGTGCAGAACCAGTTGACGCAAGGCGTGGAAGCCAGCATGGTGGAAAGCTCAATGACTTTAGCCAAGACTACTGCCAAACAAACGGCAGCAGCAACTGCGGAGAATGTGGCCGTGCAGGTAGCAGAAACCGTACAAAAGACCATGCTTCCGGCAGTATCCGGAGCGTTGGATACGATTCTAGGTGGAGTGGATAAATTAGCCCAGGGAGCAAATGAACTCAATAATGGTATGGTGCAGTTTGATCGCGAAGGCATCCAAACCTTGAATAATTTCGTAAACGGCAAGGTTAAAGTCACGGCCAACAAAGTGGAACAATTGGTGCGCTTGGCTGAACAATATGATAACTTTGCTGGCATGGCTAAAGGCGCAACTGGTACGACGAAGTTTGTTCTGATGGTTGAGGGACAAAAGTAAAAACACGATAACTCCCGCCAAAAACGGGAGTTATTTTTATACCAAATCAGAATTAAGATAGTAATAATATTCCAAAAGTTCGCGCGAATAATTTTTGATGACAGCCAACTCAGGCTTTTTAGCATCTGACTGATGCGTAGGCACAATGAGCATCCGGGTAATGCCAACCTGCTCGACAAAAGCCGGGTTGTGGCTCACCATAATAATCGTACCAGTATAATCTTTGAGGTTTTCGCCAATGATTTTTTGAGTTTCGGGGTCAAAATGGTTAGTAGGCTCATCCAGAATCACCAGGTTAGCACGTTGTAGCAAAATCTTACACAAAGCGACGCGGGCTTTTTCACCAGGCGAAAGCACAGCCACTTTTTTATAAACATCGTCACCATAGAAGAGGAAATTAGAAAGCATGCTGCGCAGTTCAGTGTCGGTAAAATCATACGATTGGACATTCTCCAAAATCGTGCGACGCTCATCGAGGATTTCTAGCTCTTGCGCGTAGTAAGCAATCGTCGTATTGTGGCCAAAGATAATCGAGCCGTCAGTGGGAGTAAGTTCGCCCACAATGAGCTTAAGTAGGGTTGACTTGCCAACACCATTTTCGCCAACGATAAGAAACTTCTCACCGCGCGTGAGCGAGAAAGACAAACGGTCATAGAGCTGTGGCCCACCCGGATAGGCAAAGGAAAGATTTTGTACTTCAAGCGGAGTCTTGCTTCCCTCTTTGGCGGGTGTAATACGCATGGCCACACGAGCGTATTCTTGTTCACGTTCACCGAGCTCAGCTAACTTTTTGGCGAGAACTTTTTCGCGTTGATGTCCCATACCGATCAAAGCCGTATTGGAACGCTTAGCGGCACGCGCCCGCGCGACAAATTCGCTCAGGCGTTTAATTTCGCGCTCCTGCTCAGTGATGCGCGCATCCTCAGCGGCTTTTTCTTCAGCATACTGACGGCGGAAGTCACTATAATTACCACGATAAACTTTCATCTTGTGGGTAGTTTTATTCACAAAAAGGATTTTGTTGACGACGGTATTAAGAAAATCAATGTCGTGGGAAATCACCAAAACTGTACCTTTGTAGCTACGCAGATAATTCGCCACAAATTGCTTGGTTTCGACATCGAGATGATTAGTAGGTTCGTCCAACAAAAGCAAGCCTGCGTTTTCAAATAGCACCCGCGCAAAAGCAACTTTGGATTTTTGCCCGCCGGAGAGTTCTTTCATCTTCTGGTCAACTAAATCAGAGAGGTGCATTTTGTCCAAAATTTTGAGCAGCTCATAATCAAAATTTGCCAAATCATACGAATCAATCAAATCTTGAAGTTCAGTAATGCGATCCAGGATAGCATTACTGTCAGGATATTTAGCAAGTTTTTCATATTCAGAGTTAAGTTGTTCTTGAAGTTCGTCTACTGGGCGACCAGAAGCAACATATTCCCAGACCGTGATATCGTCATGCTCGGGCGGAATAATAATCTCTTGTGGTAAATAGCCAAGACGTTGACTACCAAGTTCAATTTTGCCGTCGTCCAGATTTTGCTCACCCAAAATAATGCGAAATAGTGTGGTCTTTCCGGCACCGTTCACCCCAACGATACCAACTTTGTCGCCGGTTTCGAGATTAAAATTACAGTCATCATAAATGACTTTAGTACCGTACGCTAACTGAAGATGGGTTGCTTTCATTCCATAATTATAGCATGATATTTAATATAATAGATATGTGAAGTTAATTTCATGGGACCCAAAGGCAGCCTGAGTTCACTCCTCCGCTCGCTGGCGGTTCTCTCACTAAAGATCGTGAAGTTCCCCTCTATAATTTCAAAGAAAATGTTGAGGTTTGACGGTTTTGAGCCACGGCTCAAAATATGAGAAGTGAACTTCTTTACCTAACGCACTTTTGGACGTTTTTCTGACGGGGTTTCTGCAAGGGTGATAAGCCTTCGTGCGCAGCGGGAACGTAAACCTACCTGGTGTTAGTGGTGCTACTTTCAGGAACGCTGGCATCAACGGCAACGGTTGGTCGTCGCGCGCCTCATCTACTCGCGTCGATGGCGCTGCCATCCCTAGCGGTTACAACCTCGAATTTAATGATTCTGTAGTCAACCCGTCGAATGGCCCGAACGACCGCTGGCACGGTTTCCCCCTCCGCTGCCTTAGTGTGCCCGCGGCGGGTGCCGATCTTTTCTATACTTTATAATAAAATTGAATATATGTCAAATAATGGTATGCCCGATAGGAGTCGAACCTACGACACCCAGCTCCGGAAGCTGGTGCTCTATCCACTGAGCTACGGGCACAAAAAATGGTGAACTGATTTTGCAAAGCAAAATCATCTCTCACTTGCGATTTTTCGAAAAAGAAAAAGACTTTGCAGTCTGTTTCTTTTTACTCAAAATCTTGGTGAGTCGGGTGGGGCTCGAACCCACGACACTCTGCTTAAGAGGCAGATGCTCTAACCAGCTGAGCTACCGACCCATCCGTTATTCATTATACCACTAATCTCAGAAAAATGCTATAATAAAATCATGGAAATTCGCGAAAATGTGCCAATTGCTAGTTTGACTACCATGCGCCTGGGCGGAAATGCGCGCTATGTGATTAGCGTTAAAACACCCGAAGAAATAGCGCAAGCGTATGATTTTGCGCGTAAACGCGGGCTGGCGACTTGGGTGATGGGTAGCGGGGCTAACACAATTGGCCATGATGAAGGCTTTTCGGGTGTAATTCTTTTGAACGAGATTAAAGGTATTTTCGTTGAGCAAGGCGGAACTTTTGTACCGCTAAAAGATCTTGATAGAACCATTCTTGGTGATGAACTAATTCTGAAGGGCATGAGCGGAGAAAATTGGGACGATTTCGTGCGCGTGACGTGTGATTTGGGTTATTCGGGAATTGAAGCACTCAGTATGATTCCGGGTACATTAGGCGCGGCACCTGTGCAGAATATCGGTGCCTATGGCCAAGATATTTCTCAAGTGATTGTATCGGTGGAAGCCTATGATACTCAAACAAGTGAGATTGTGTCGCTTGATAAGTCTGAAATAAATATGGGCTATCGGCGCACGCGTTTTAATTCTGGCGAGGATGCAGGGCGTTTTGTGATTGTGTCCGTTACAGTAAAGTTACACCGTGGAGAATTGCAACGTCCGTTTTATAATTCCCTCGAGCGTTATGTAGAAAAGAATCGCGAAACAAATTTTTCTCCTAGTAATATTCGCCGGATGATATGCGAAATTCGGAGCGACAAACTGCCCGATCCGAAGGAAGTCGCTAGTGCAGGAAGTTTTTTTAAGAATGTTTTTGTAGACAAAGCCGGTGCGGATGCAGCCGAGATGAAGGGTATTCCAGTGTGGCGTAGTGCCGATGGCGGTGGCAAGATAAATTCTGGGTGGTTGATTGAGCAATGTGGGCTAAAAGGCAAAGAACTGTTCGGTTTCAAGGTGAGTGATAAAGCGGCGTTAGTTTTGATTAATGAATCAGCCAAAAGTTATCAAGATTTGGACCGAGCACGGCAAACTATTATCGATGCTGTGCGAGAAAAATTTGGTTATACTTTAAACCAAGAACCGGTAGAAATTCCTAGTTTAACAGAGGAGAATTTAATATGAAACTTTTGAATGGATCTGATATTGCTGGATATATGAAACTAAATCAAATGCACCAAGCACAAAGTCTGCGTTCGAATAAAATTCAGCCGAAGTTGGTCATTATCCGCGATAGCGATAACCCGGTGATCGTGAAATATGTAAATCTTAAAAAACGCTATGGCGAGGATATTGGCGTGGTGGTGGAAGATTGGTTGCGTGAGGATGTGGCTAAGGCGATTGCAGAGGCCAATGCGGATGAGTCTGTGCATGGAATAATCGTGCAATTACCGCTTAAGGATACAAGCCAAACTGATGAAATTGTGAGTAAAATTGCGCCGGAAAAAGATGTAGATGGATTAGCCACATTATATCATGAGATGAATAACGATTCTGAAGATCATGTGTCTGGTGAGATATTTGAATCGGCTACGGCGACGGCGATTAACTGGCTGTTGGCGGGATACGATATAAAATTGCAAGGTCAAAAGATTGCTTTGGTGGGGCGCGGACGTTTGGTGGGCGCGCCACTAGAGCGGATGTGGCGGAATTCGGGCTACGATGTGACGGTGTTCCGCAGCCATAGCAATCTGAACGAACTCAGAGATTTTGACGTGATCGTGAGTGCCACAGGTGTGCCGCATTTAATCAAATCAGAAATGGTGAAGTCTGGCGCAGTAGTGGTGGATGCTGGTACCGCTAGTGAAGATGGTGTATTGGTCGGAGATGTAGATGAAGGTGTACGTGAGCGCACTGATCTTTTGGCCATTACGCCAAAAGTGGGCGGGGTAGGCCCGCTCACTGTGACAGCGCTATTTGAACATGTGTTAATAGCAGCTACTGCTGTGCTAAATCGGCAATAATTGGCGTTTCTTCTTGGCCAAGATGGCGAAAATAAGCCATCGCTAAACCGCCAGCAATTATAATTCCAAAAATATCAGCAATCGGGGCAGCCCAGAGGATGCCGTTGATATTATTCATCACGCGAGGCAAAATCAGTACGAGCGGCACAAAGAGAATAATATCACGTGAGAGCGAAACAATAGCGGCGCGCAACGGTTCACCCACGGCTTGAAAGAAAATCGAGATAACTTTGATGCTGCAAGTAAGCGTAATTAACATCAGAAAGATCCGAAAAGTGAGTGTGGCAAACTGCATGTAGAGTTCGGGATTTTCCGAATTTGAGCCGAAAATATTGATGATAAATTGCGGGCAAACTTCAAAGATTACCGTGGCAACCAAACCAACGATGACTGTAGCGGTAATACACTTGCGGAAAGTTTCACGCACGCGGTCAAGCTTGTCAGCGCCGATATTGAAACCCAAGATTGGCTGTGCACCAATGATAATACCCATGGCAATACTAAGCACAATGGTGAAAACTTTCATACAAATGCCGATGATAGCAAGCGGGTCATTGGCACCGTAGACAGACTTAGCCCCATAAATCGCGAGCATTTTATTACAAACCATGGAGATAATGACGATGGAGAGTTGTGTAATAAGAGTAGAGATACCGAGCTTGGCAACTGTGCTCACCACTTGTCCAGCTGGTTTGAAGCTAGCAAGTTGCAAACGAAAAGTTTTAGTGCGGAAAAGGTAAATGACGGAAAGCACAAGCGTGAGTACTTGGCCAAGAATGGTAGCCCAAGCTGCGCCACGGATTCCCCAGTTCAGAACAAAGATAAAAATCGGATCAAGGATGATGTTGGTGAGAGCGCCCGCCACAGTAGCAATCATGGCAAAAGCTGGTGCGCCGTCGGCACGAATCACGGAATTAAGCATGTAGCCCAACATATAAATTGGGAAAAATGAAATAATAATGTAAAAATACTGCCGAGCATAGATAAGGTTTTCGCCACTAGCGCCAAATAGACCGAGAATCTGGTCACAAAAAGCAAACCCAAGCACTACCAAAATCACACTAAGGATGAGAGTGATGAGTAGACTACTACCTACGGCATGGTGGGCATTTTTGGTATCCTTGCGCCCTTGGCAAATTGAGAGAAATGCAGCAGTACCATCACCGAACATGCCGGAAAGTGCCACCGCTACTAGCGTGAGCGGGAAGACGATAGAGGTGGCGGCGTTGCCGACCGCACCAAGTCCAGGCGCAGTGCCATGACCGATAAAAATTTGATCTACTACATTGTAGAGCGAGGTAATTAATAATGCGAGAATACACGGAATGGAAAATTTCAGCAAAAGTTTGGAGATTTTTTCCTTTCCGAGATATTTATTTTCTGTGCTGTCCATCACAAAAATTCCTGTTTAGGGTTTATATTTATAATTGTTTGCCCCTAATTCTCTATACGCTATAAAGTTGGGCTTACAAGAAGGGCGTAATTGACGATTATACGCCGCAAGGCTGGGTCAACTTTAGGTATTTTAGCACACTATTTTTGAAAATGGATAGGTTTGTTGTAAAAATTACAACGGTTCATACGGGTTTTGCCGATTTTTGGCAAGTTTTTATTGATTTTTTGTAGAAACTATGCTATAATTAAGAGATGGGGTAAATTTCCCAGGCAACTTAGACAATTTGGTATAGAATTTTGTTTTTGTTCAGGCCGAAAGTTGTTTGGTAGTGTTGGTGGCAGGAGTATCCCGCCTCGAATACTGCCAAACGGCAGAATACTTGGCGAAAAGCCGAAATTGAAGGAGGTCATAATAAATGACAAAAACAAATGAGAATGTAACTACCGGTGAGAGCGACAAGGTGGGCGACAAACGTTTTGCTCTCTCACCGGACTCAATCGAGTCGATTGAGGAAATTCCGTCCGCGGAAGATTTGCGTGCGTGTGGCAGGACAAATCTGCAGCTTATATTAGCGATGGCGGAAAACGCACTATCAACGGATGCCGAAACCTGTCGGGGATGCGCGGATAATGGCTCGCGCGGTTGTTTTGATTCTTGTCAGACAGCAAAACAGGCTAAAAGGGCCTTACTTGATAGGTATGTCGAAAATTTGCGCGGAGCGTTGAAGACGGCCGAAGAATTACCGATACTGCCCGATTTACGAGATAAAAATTGGTTGAGCACCAACATCGTAGCGTATGTAGTTTGCGCCTGCGTTGATTATGGCAAATGGTTGGTCCGTTTTGAAGTGAATGGCCCAGAATTAGTTTCGCACATGGATGGTGACCATCTGATAGATGAGGTATCTTTTGATATTGATCTGTCACACTTTGATGATCCGTATTGCACGAACTGTAGTAATGATTCATGCCGCAACTTATGGCGTGAGGGCCATACATGCACTTTCAGTTTGCGGTCGCCATACATCCTTACTGCGGACGAGGAAGGGTTCCTCAGCACACATCCATATCAGTTGGAAGCATGGTTGCGGGCGTGCGGAAGTATTTCTAAGGAATCGGAAATGTTTGACGACATGAGGACAATACTCGCATGCAAACTCGAGGATCATGGCAGAAGTTTTATGGCACCAATGTAAAATCTATGCTAAATTGAATATACCTGGCTATTATGTAGCCAGGTATATTAATATTAGTCACGTTTAAGCATCACGGTGAAGGCTTCGGACGGGATGTCGATTTTGCCAAAACGTTTCATGCGGGCTTTACCGCGTTTTTGTTTTTCGAGCAATTTAGCCTTGCGGTCACGGTCGCCGGTGTGAATTTTGACTGTGACATCTTTGCGATAGGCACCGATAGTTTCGCGAGCAATAATCTTGGCGCCAATGGCGGCCTGGAGGGCCACTTCAAAATTTTGCCGTGGAATAACTTCTTTGAGTTTTTTGGTGATTTCGCGACCCAGTGCATCAGCCTCAGAACGGTGACACATTAAACTCAACGCGTCGATGCGATTGCCAGCCACGAGAAAATCGAGGCGCACCAAATCTTCGGCACGATAATCCGAAAGTTCGTAATTGAAACTAGCGTAACCGGAAGTAATGCCTTTGAGTTGATCGTAAAAATCGGTGAGCAAGTTGGCCATGGGCGCTTCAAAATCAATCACGGCGCGATCCTCAATGTAACTGAGATTAGTCTGATGGCCGCGTTTTTCGTTGATAAGGTTAAGCACACCACCAATCATATTCTGTGGGAGAATAATTTCGCCCTTCACCCACGGTTCGCGAATTTCCTGTACGGTAGACTGGTCGGGCAAATCGGCTGCCGAGCGAATGTTGATGTCCTCGCCGTCGGAAGTGGTAACTTCGTAATTGGTGCTGGGGTTGGTGATGACGATATCAAGATTAAATTCCCTTTCTAGACGTTCACGAATGATGTCCATATGGAGAAGACCAAGGAAGCCAATACGCAAGCCAAAGCCCAAAATTGGTGAATTTTCTGGCTCAAAATGTAGGGCAGAGTCGGACATGGCGAGTTTTTCCACGGCGTCTTTGAGGTCTTGATATTGGTCGTTCGACACGGGGAAAAAGCCAGCATAAACAAAGGGCAGGACGTCTTTATAACCAGGCAAAGGCGCGCTGGCGGGGGCTTTGGCTAAGGTAACCGTATCACCAACTTTGGCTTCGCGCGTGGTTTTGAGATTGGTGACAATGTAACCAATACTTCCCTCTTCGAGGCTGGCCGTGGGGGTCATTTTGGGAGTGAGTGCGCCGACTTCGAGGGCTAGGCCATTAGTGCCGGCAGCCATCATGCGAATTTCGGAATTTTTGGGAATGGAGCCGTCGAAAACACGAACGTAAAGGACGACGCCACGGTAATCATCGAAGTAAGAATCGAAGATGAGAGCCCTAGCACTGTACGAGTTGGCATTTAATATTTCTGGGACCCGTTCGCGCCGGCCTGTCGTTACAGGCGGCTTGCTCACTTCGCTCGCTCCCCGTTGGTCGCGAAGATTCCCAGAAACATCAACCGCCAACTCGCGCGGGGCGGGGGTTTTATCAATGATCGTGCGGTCGGTTGGAGCGGGGGATCGCTCGATAATTGTGTCGAGAATTTCGGGAACGCCTTGGCCGGTTTTGCCGGAAGTCAGGATGATTTCTTCGGGTTTGCACCCGAGCAAATTAACAATTTGGGCGGTAACTTTCTCGACGTCGGCCGCCGGCAAATCAATTTTATTGATCACCGGAATGATATATAGATCTTGTTCCAAAGCCAGATAAACATTTGCTAGAGTCTGCGCTTGAATTCCTTGCGTGGCGTCCACCACCAGAACTGCCGTTTCTACTGCCTGCAGCGAACGCGAAACCTCATAAGAAAAGTCCACATGGCCCGGCGTGTCAATCAAATTCAAAACGTAGCCCTTCCAGTGCATCTGAACCGGCGCCAGTTTGATTGTAATTCCCTTTTCACGCTCTAGCTCCATGGAGTCAAGCAACTGAGATTTCATTTCGCGTTGAGAAACTGTACCGGTGAGTTCCATCATACGATCGGCAATTGTAGATTTGCCGTGATCGATGTGGGCGATAATGCAAAAATTGCGAATTTTCTCTGGATCCATGGTGATAATTATAGCATAATTTGCTATAATTGGTTTATTATGGCAAAGATTATTCTGGCAGTGTCGGGCGGGGTGGACTCAATGGTGATGCTGGATATGATTTGTCGCTCAAAAAAATATTCGTCTGGTGATATATCTTTTGAAATTATTGTGGCACATTTTGACCATGGTACGCGACCAAGTTCACGGATAGATGCGGAATTTGTGGAGCGCAAAGCCAAGGAATATGGCGTGGAGTTTCGGCTAGGAAGGGGTGAACTCGGCGAGGGTATAGATGAGGCCACGGCGCGCGCGGCACGGTATGATTTTTTGCATAGCATTGACCCACTTGCCACGGTTTTTACAGCGCACCACCTCGATGATTTGGTAGAAACGGTGACAATTAACTTGCTACGTGGCACGGGCTGGCGAGGGTTAGCAGCGCTCGCCAGTCCGTGTGTGCGGCGGCCGTTTTTGGAAACGGAAAGGTTTTATGAGCCGATGGACAAAGCAGCAATTATGGAATACGCCGCCAAACGCCGGCTGGAGTTTCGGGAAGATCCGACTAATTCATCCGACGAATATTTGCGCAACCGAATACGTCACCAGATGAATAATTTTTCGCTGAACTTTGAACAAAAACTGGAAATTTATCGGCTATGGCAAAGGCAAAAACGATTGAGATCCGAGGTTGATCAACTGGTGGTAAGTTTGCTACCGGAAAAAGATATACCTTGGCAACGGGCATGGTTCAAAGACCTAGAAGCAAATGTGGCACTAGAATTGCTCCGGGCGGGGGCGCTGCGCGCAGGAATTTCTGCCACGCGTCCGCAGTTGGAAGATTTTCGCCAGGCGATTATCAACTATGCTCCAGGGAAATATTTTAATCTGCCTGGGGATAAACTAATAAGATTAAACAAGTTAGACTTTGAACTCTAACGAGCAACACAGCGAATATTGTAGGCTATTGAACGGTAGGTGGCTCCGGACATAAGTATTTTAGCACCTGTAGTATCTTCAAAATTAACCTGCAAACTGCCAGCATAGTTTACATGAGCCCAAGCGCCAGCCGACCAATAATTGCTGCGGAATTTTGAACCGGTAAACCCAAGATAATTAGTACCATTAAGACTATACGGTCCGACTTCACCAAGGGGAACAAAATAGAGGGGCTCCTTCACAATATGATAAGTTTTGCCATCAACGCTACCAGAAGGCGTTTGGTCCGATATACCATATTTGCCTAAAAGATTCGCATAACTACCAGAGCCGCTGCCAGCCGGCAATTGCCAGCCTTTGGGACAGATACTACTTGGCACCGGCGAATCAGCATTGGAGTACAGAATTCCGGCACCAGCCGTGGCGGAGCCAAAGTCGTAAAAATTGCCCATCAAATAGTGTTCATCATATTGTCCACCGATGCAAATGTTACCATTCCATTGCTCACACTTTACAGCAACAAGTTCTTGATCAATAGTCGTACCATTGGACAATTTCCAACTTCCAGCCACAGCCGTATAACCAGGTCGCCAATTAGCATCGTCGCTAACATCTACGAGCCCAGCAGCAGTACACTGTGATGGTCCCAGTTGCTGATTACCACAGACCCTAAAATAAAGCGGCACGGCTGACACCCATTTGCCAAAATCATAGGATAACCTACTGGTATTGCCTTGACCACCACCAACATATGTAAGGGTTTGCATGGGCGGATATTGCGAACTTTGGTTCCAATCAGTATTAATATCGGAATCAGCCGCTTGTAATCCTGCAGTAGTTATGTCCAAGTCTAGATTTTGAGTCATCCAGCATCTGTCGTCCAATAATTTAGTTACCCAATAACTCTTACCATCACGAGTGTCGATTAGTTGCTTCGTAGTTCCGGTCTGAGTTTTATTACAGATCGTAGAACTCATATCCTGCATAAAAGTTAAGTCATTGAAGCCGGTGATTTCCTTAGGGTTTGCAATTACTGATATAACTATTTCATTAGTATATGCTCCGGCTGGTAGATCCGTTGACGCTTTGACACCGATAGCAAAATCATAGGTAATGCTTGATTCCGCAGCGATATTGGTTTTATTTACAACTTCAGTCATGACGGTGCTGATGGGCCTATATATCGAATCGTTAGTCAAACCATCCTCACTAAGACTATAACCCCAGGTATTATTGCTAAAACTGTTTTGAGTTACCGCTTGGGAAACTGCAGTAATTTCTGCTGTGTTCGACATGCTGGTTGACTTGAGATTGGAGCCATCTTTGCTATGAATCATAATTTTATATCCACTACTATTATTAGTAGAAACATTGAGCCTTGAAACCGCCTTATTAAAAACGCCCGCCGAGGTCGGCACAATTTCCACATCAATACGTGGACTGATGGCAATAGAAATATTTGGAGTCATGGTAGTTTGACGGCTAATTAACGGTTTTGCAGTGGTAGTTTCCCCGGTGGAGTCAGCATATGATAGTTCTCTTTTCATAAATAATAGCCCGAACAGTAGACCACATAACCCGATGCCAATATATTTTACCCTCATAGTATGACTCCTCTATTTAGTTAATCGATTAATCTTGCGATGTCGCTATTTATCAACTTAGGCTTTCCAAAACCATAAGGTCGTTTAGGTCATAAAGGAATAACCTCTATAACAAAAAGCGACACCGCAAGGTGTCTTACTACCATTCGCAACCTGCGCAAAAATTCGTTAGGACGAATTAGGAACAGTTACTATGCGATGCCGCTTATCTTATCCCTAAAAATAAGTGCCCTAATTTTTTGCGCGGATTAAAATAGTATTAAATATACCACCAAAATATGGTTGCGTTTGTAGTAAGACAATTCTATTATATCACAGAACCATAAACATGAAGAATTCTAGTTTTGGTAATTGCCTCCTTGTTAGACTAATTGTGGCATGTTATAATCAGGGCAGATTTAAGTGGAGTTGAATATGATTACTAAAGCGATTATTCCAGTGGCGGGTTGGGGTACACGGAGATTGCCGATTACGAAGATTATTGAGAAGTCGATGTTGCCGGTAGGTAATCGTCCTCTGGTGGATTATTCCGTGCAGGAGTTGATTAAGGTGGGCGTGAAGGATATTTATATGATTATCTCGAACGTAGAGCCTTGCCAGGTGAAGGCGTTTTATCAGAAAAATACCGCGCTCGACCAGTATCTAATTGATCGAGGCAAAGAAGACCGTTTGCAACTGGCACACACCCTGCCGGATGATGTGAAGATTCATTATATTCAGCAGGATCCGGCCGGAAAATACGGCACGGCGATTCCGATTGCCATGGCAGTGGAAGAATATAATATTAGTGAGCCGGTGCTGGTGTTTATGGGTGATGATTTTATCTGGAACCCAGAGGGGGAGTCGGCTAGCGATTCATTGATTGCAGCGATGCAAGGTGAGAATGAGTCGGTGATTTTAGGCGTAGAGGTGCCACGCGACCAGGTGGAAAAATATGGGGTGCTTTCGGCAAAAAATGGGCGATTGACGGGCGTTGTGGAGAAGCCAAGTGTAGACGAAGCGCCATCAAATCTGATTAACGTGAGCAAATATATCATGTCGCCAGAGTTGTTGCAAGAGATCGTGCGTTATACCAAGGAGAATGATTTTGGGCCAAAAGATCAGGAATATGTGGTGACCGATCCGATTGACGATTATATCAAGAAAGGCGGGGTGATGCGTGTGGCGCCAACCTCTGGTGAATACTTGGATGGAGGGAGCGTTGAAGGGTGGCTGCATGCTAATAATGTAGTTTGTGAGTATCAAAAATAGTGTTCGGATACGCGATTTGATATTCACTTGGTGATATATTTGTGGTATAATTATTCTTATGACGAAGCAAAGTTCAGAAATCAGTTATCAAGCAGCAATCGGGCAAGTGATTGCACGGTTGCGTAGTGAGAAAGGCTGGACGCAGACACAACTTGCAGAGATGATTGGCAGCAGTCAATCAGCGATTCACCGTATCGAGAAGGGCGGACAGAATATATCTCTAGATTTGGTTCAGAAGTTGTCGCAGGCGCTTGGTGGGCAAATTCTCTCTGTTAATGATACGGTTTCACAGAGTTATCGCATTCATGGTGGTAAGGAATTGCATGGCGAGGCCGTGATAAATACCAGTAAAAATGCCGCGGTAGCGTTGCTGTGTGCATCAATGCTAAATTCTGGCACTACAACTTTGAAGCATGTGGCCAGAATTGAGGAAGTTTTCCGAATTATTGAAGTTTTGGAATCTTTGGGTGTAAAATGCCGTTGGATCAATGATAACCGTGATCTGGAAATTATATCACCAGACGAATTGAACATAGCAAATATTGATGTTGAGGCAGCCCGCAAAACTCGCTCGATTTTGATGTTTATGGGGCCACTTTTACATAAATTTAAGAAGTTTCGGCTACCGTACGCGGGGGGCTGTACACTGGGTACACGAACAATTGAGCCACATCTTAGAGCGCTGAGGGCGTTTGGGCTAAAGGTTGATGCCACATCTTGTAGCGGTTTTTATGAAGCCACGGTAGCGCCGGATAAGCCGACATTGAAGCCAGACTTCAATGATATGCCGCAAAATATTGACCAAGTAGGGCCGAAGTTCCCGGCCAAACGCATAGTTTTGATTGAGCGAGGTGACACTGTGACCGAAAATGTATTGATGGCGGCAGCGTTATATCCCGGAGAAACTACGATTGTGGGAGCATCATCAAATTATATGGTGCAAGATTTGTGTTTCTTTTTGGAAAAACTAGGTGTGAGGGTGCGCGGAATTGGTTCGACAACTTTGAAAGTGACAGGCTGCGCGAATATCGACAAAAACGTGGAATACTCGCCAGCAGAAGATCCGATTGAGGCAATGTCGTTCATCGCCGTGGCGTTGGTAACGCAGTCGAAATTGACAATTCGGCGTGCGCCGATTGAATTTTTGGAAGTGGAACTGGAAGTTTTGAAGAGTATGGGAGCGAAGATTGAGCGTTCGCCAGAATATTATAGTGCTAATGGCCGCACAAGGCTAGTGGACTTGAAGATTTTTAAGTCGGAGTTGGTAGCACCAATGGATAAAATTGCACCGATGCCATTTCCTGGACTAAACATTGATAACTTGCCTTTCTTCGGCGTGATTGCGGCAACGGCCAAAGGACGCACGTTGATTCACGACTGGGTGTTTGAGAACCGTGCAGTATATTTGACTTATCTAGAGAATTTGAACGCCAAAGTTGAACTCTTGGACGCACATCGAGTTTATATTGAAGGACCAACGAACTGGCGAGCAGCGGAACTGGTGGCACCACCGGCCTTGCGCCCGGCGGTAGTAGTGATGATTGCAATGTTGGCGGCACCGGGGACTTCGATTTTGCGCAACATCTACTCAATTAACCGCGGGTATCAGGACTTTGCCGAGCGCTTGAATAGATTGGGAGCGGATATTCAGCCACTGAGTGGGGTTTAAGCAATAGCGGCTTGAAATATAGCGCAAGCGGTTTAGATTTAAGCAGAGCGAGATGCATGATTTTACGGAACACATCATGCATGTGCTTGTTAATTTAGAAAAATTTGTTATATGCTGGCTCTACGCAGGCGCTCGCGCAAGAAAAACGCGTATTCTTGTCGACCCTTGCGGGTAACAATGCTATAATAAAATTACAAAGGAAGGTAATATGGCAAAAAAGACTACAAAAGCAGAAACAGCAGCGGAAGATTCCGGCAAGAAACAGGCACTCGACCTTGCGATTGCACAAATCACAAAACAGTTTGGCGATGGTTCAATTATGAAATTAGGTGAAACACAGAAAATCGACGTGGAACTTTTGCCATCTGGTTCCCTCTCGCTTGATTTGGCGCTGGGCGGCGGATACCCAAAGGGGCGTATTATTGAGATTTATGGCCCAGAATCTTCGGGCAAAACTACTTTAGCATTGCATGCGATTGCTGAGATTCAGAAGCAAGGCGGGCAAGCAGCGTTTATTGACGCAGAGCATGCACTAGACCCGGCCTATGCTAAGAAAATCGGTGTGGATACGGATAACTTGTTTATTTCCCAGCCAGACAACGGCGAACAGGCGCTAGAAATTTGTGAAACTTTGGTGCGCTCGGGTGCGGTGGACCTAATCGTGGTAGACTCTGTGGCGGCTTTGGTGCCACAGGCCGAGATTGATGGTGACATGGGTGATGCGCAGATGGGGTTGCAGGCGCGTTTGATGTCACAGGCAATGCGTAAGTTGACAGGTATTATCTCAAAATCTAAGGCAACGGTGATCTTTATTAATCAGATTCGGATGAAGATTGGCGTGATGTTTGGTAACCCAGAAACAACAACCGGTGGTAATGCGTTGAAGTTTTATGCTTCGGTGCGCATGGACATTCGTAGGATAGGGCAAATCAAAGAAGGTGACAGCATCTCGGGCAACCGCACCAAAGTGAAAATTGTGAAAAATAAGATTGCAGCGCCATTCCGCACAGCCGAGTTTGACATTATGTACAACGAAGGCATCAGCAAGACGGGTGATGTACTTGATTTAGCAATTCAGAAGGGCATTATTGAGAAGGCCGGTGCATTCCTGAAATACAAAGGCGAAACCATCGCACAGGGTCGCGAAGCCGCCAAAGCGTTGCTGAAGTCAAATGCAGAATTGTTGGCAGAGATTGACCAGAAAGTGCGCGAGGCAGCCCATCTCACAGGCGGTGCGGATGAAATCATGCCGGAAGCCGATACGGCCGAGCCTGATGCGGAATAAAATATATAATATATAGGTGTGGGGATGCTCAAGATTGAGTCTTTGGAACCAGAAGCCGAGTTTGCCGATGACACGAGCGATGCGGACGAGGTTGATAAGGTTAACGAGATAGACGAAGCCGATAGCGATGAAGTAGCCGAGATGGATGCTTTGGCTGCGAAGCGAAGACGTGAAGCGGAAATGATTTACGGCGCCGCTGAGGATGTGGCTGGCCCAGTGGGTAATTTGGCCGGATTGATGAATGATTCAGAATATTACACGGTAACCAAAATGACTCCTGGGGTACGTGACCCAAATCGTGTGAATATCTTTTTGGATGGACATTTTGCGTTTTCGCTTGACGTGACTCAAGTGGTTGAAGCAGGGATAAAAATAGGCTACCACGTTACGACCAAGCGACTGGAAGAGTTGCGCCAGATGTCGGAGTTTGGCAAGTTGTATCAACGCACTTTGGAATGGGTGCTGACTAGGCCACATTCGGTGCGCGAAACGCGAGATTATCTGCGTCGGCGACAGATTAAACGTAGACAACTAAATCGTCAGCGGGCAAGAGAAGAAAAGCGACCGCTAGCAGAAATTGAAGACGACGTGATGCAACTGGTGATTGCGCGGTTGATTGAGAAAAAATATCTGAATGACCAAAAATTTGCGGAGTTTTATGTGGAGAATCGCTATGTGCGGCGTGGAATCAGCCACAAACGTCTACGAATGGAACTACAGAAAAAAGGCGTGAGTTCTGACCTGATTTCTGCCACCATGGCAAAGGTGCAACGCGATGAGGGCGAGGAGATATTCAAGGTAATTGCCAAAAAGCGTAGAAAATATAATGACTTCCAACTGGTGGGATATTTGGTGCGACAGGGGTTTAATTTTCAGCAAGCCAAAGAAGCCGTTGAAGCCGCCAAAGAGCAGGAAGAGCAGATTTAGTGTATATACATTGTATGGACAATGTATATACAAATTACATACAATGTATTACGGCCGTTCTTGATCCTCTGTGCGAGATTCGGTGGCAAAATCTGGTTCACGGAAAGGATTGACAAAACTTGGGACAAAATCGGTTTTGCCAGTTTTGGCTTTTGAGGTGGGCTTCTCGGTTTCTTCCTTGATAATAATCTTGTAGTCATTCACCTCTTCAATGCGACTCCGTGCGATTGTAAGTTCTGGGTCAAGAAAAGCCTTGATAAATGGACGTTGAACAATCAGTTGCTGCACCTGCCAGGTTGACGGCTCCACAGTAAAGTCACTAACTTTGCCGAGTTTGGCACCTTGTTTAGATTCAACTTTAAGACCAACTAGATGAAAATTAAGATCTAAGACGTTTTTGATGCGGATAATTTCGTCTGGTTCCACAAATTCATCGGCCGAATCGACGATCATGCCCAGCCGAGAGAATTCGCGCACACTATCCATGGGAAGAATTTCACCAACTTCTTTGCCAACAAGTGGACCTTCAACTCGGCAGGCGATAATTTTAAGATCATCTGGGTCAATAATCAATTCGCTAACGTTAGCAATACGTCCGCCAACGTGAAGGCTAAGAACCGGGCAACCAAGTAAGCGTGTGCTATTGAATAACATACTATTATTATATCATGCTCCGTAAAAACAATAGCGTTGTTTCGAAAAAGCACAAGCGTATTTTTGTTCAACTCCCTGTTGCAATATAAACTATTTAATTAGTGGAGGTTGCCAAGAAGCGGGGTAGTCTGGCAGACCAAGCAATGTGGTGATGGTGGCGGCTAGGTTGGCAAGACCTGGGGCGGAAATTTTGGTGGCGCGATAGCGTTTGGTGTTGGCAGTATTATCGTAAAAAATGCACGGGACAAGGTTACTGGTGTGCGAAGTCTTAGGAACGCCATTTTTATCCAGGAGTTCTTCGGCGTTGCCGTGGTCAGCCGTTATAATCATCATACCACCAAGATTGTCAACTTTTTTGGCGAGGCGCGCCAGTTGAAGGTCAATAGCCTCAAGCGCAACAATTGTGGGCTCAAGTTCGGCGAAATGCCCCACCATATCACCACCCGGATAGTTGATGCGAACAAACTTAAATTGGTCAAGCTTCTCCAGAGCAATGTCTGTAATCTCGGCGGACTTCATCCACGGGCGCGTATTGAAAGGCTGCAAATCGGACGGAACTTCAATTTGCTCTTCTTTGGGGGCCTTTTTGTAACTGTTACCGTTGAAATAATAAGTGATATGGCCAAATTTGACGGTTTCGGAAATGGCGAGTTGAGAGATTTTGTTTTGGCCGAGAAAAACGTTAAGCGGAAATTCGATTTTGATCGGTGGAACCAAGATATTTTTGGGGATGTGCTTATCAGAATCGTATTCGGTGAGGCCAGCAAAGTAGACGTCTGGCACCTGGCCGCGGTCGAATTTGTCAAAATTCGGGTCGTCGAAAGCGCGTGCGATTTCGACGGCGCGGTCGGCACGGAAATCATAGTAGATGAAAGCGTCACCATCATCGACCGTGCCGACCGCCCGCGGCTGGCGGCAGCCAGACGTCTTGGCGCGCTCAGCGCGAGCGCTGAGCGCGCTGCTGGCTCCAGTGTTCTCAACCACGATGAATGCGGGTAAGTACTGATCTTGCACTTCCGGATTTTCGCGGCGCAAAGTCTGCACTGCTTCGCTGGCAGACTTAAACTGGCGCGGGGCGATGCCGTGCACCATCATGTCCCAGCCCAATTTAACCATGCCCCAATCATTTTCGTAACGATCAGCCGTGGCGACCATGCGCCCCGCGCCAGATGCGATGCGAAAATCCGCGTCTTTAAATTTTGCGCAGAATTTTTCGATGCGCTCAATATATTTTGGCTCGGACTGTGGAGCCACATCACGCCCGTCAAAAACACAGTGAATGCGAATTCTGCGCACACCCTCATCATAGGCGCGTTGAATCATTTGCTCGAGGTGTTTGATATTGCTATGGACGCCGCCATCGGAAAAAATACCACAGAAATGCAGAGTACCACTGCTAACGCTCAACCATTTCATGGCGCCCTTCCAGGCTTTGGACTGCCAAATATCGCCAGTGGCAAAGGCGGCTTCGATGCCGGCAATTCCCTGCTTGATGATTTGACCAGAGCCAATTGCGTTATGCCCCACTTCGGAATTCCCCATTTGCCCAGGCATAATGCCAACTGCTTCACCCGAAGCGAGCAAAGGAATATTGAGATAATTTGCTATAGCCTGATCAAGAAATTCGGTATGTGCCTGCCGCACGGCGTTACCGCTGCGAGCAGTGCGCAGACCAACACCGTCTAAAATTGCTAAAACAATAGGGCCATCATAATGTAGATTGTTTTTCACGAAATTCCTCTTGACAAATTAAAGTGTTTGTGCTAATATGTAGACATAAACCGCACGAAAGACTGACGGTTCTGTCTGTAGTGTTATGGGAGCGGGACCTGTTGTGTGATGCAGTGAATATTACCACCACCCAGCAAAATCTCACGTGCGTAAATTGGCTCAATGACCTTATCCGGGAAAAGTGATTGCAAAGTATCAATCGCCGCTTGATCATGCGGATCGTTAAAGACTGGCAAAATGACCGCACCGTTACAGTTATAATAATTGATATAACTAGCAGGCAAACGATCGCCCGGGCGGCGCGGGAAAGTTCCCTCTACTACGTCCACGCCTTTGGACTCTTCTTCGGTAATCAAAATTGGGTTTGGCACATGAATTTTGATGATTTCGATTGGTCGCCCCTTAGCATCGGTCTGCTGGCTTAGATAATCGTAAGCCATTTGCGAACGCTCGTGCTGTGGATCATCGGGGTTATCTTCCCAGGCCAGCACAACTTTGCCTGGAGCAACCCACTGGCAAATGTTGTCAACGTGACCATTAGTATCTTCGTCCATGTAAATACCTTTTGGGATCCAAAGGACTTTTTCGGCACCAAGATAGGCTTTGAGGGTTTCTTCAATTTGTTCTTTGGTCATCTCGGGGTTACGTCCTGGGTCGAGCAAGGTTTCTTCCGTAGTCAATATAGTGCCCTCACCGTCACTATGAATTGAACCGCCCTCAAGCACAAAATCGGTGAGATGATAATAATCGACAGCCTCAATCGCAGCCATTTTAGGTGCGATGTAATCGTCTTGATCCCAGGGGAAATAAAGTCCATTAACAAGGCCGCCATAAGCGTTAAATTTCCAGTCTATTGCGCGCATGCTGCCGTAACCATCTACCACGAATGTGGCACCAGTGTCACGGATCCAAGAATCGTTATTGCTAATCTCAACAATTTGCACGTTTGGCATGTTCATTTCGAGCAAGTGAAGATATTGGGACTTATTAACACCAACCACAACTGGTTCGTATTTGGCAATGGTCTGGATAACTTCTTTGAAAGCCGCTTGACCGTATTCGGCGTTAAAGCGCCAGTTGTCTTCGCGCTCCGGCCAGAGCAAATAAGTGCAACGGTGACGAGCGAGTTCGGACGGCATATAAAAACCGTCGGCCTTGGGTGTGCTATTTGTTATGCGCATTGAGAGTTTCCTCCTTTTGAGTTGATTTTAGATTTTTGCCATCTTTGACATTCATAACCATGAATTCACCGATGACGACCGCGATACAAGCGCCGACAATCAACGGCCAGTTATATTCAAACATTTCGAGATTGAACTCTGGGAAGAGCGTGAAGAAGAGGGCGATTAGCAGAAGCACAAACGGAACGATACCAAAAAGCGCAATCTTAAACTTGCCACCGTTGATCCAATAGCCGTTTTTGACCTGGGGGCCTTTTTTATGTAACTTGAGAAAAGCCATAAACATAGGAAGGTAGGCCAGCAAAAGACAAACCAAACTCAGCGAGAAGAAAGTCCAGAAAAGGTTGGAAACTTCCGGGAAGAATTCCGCAACGATAATACCAGCAACCGAAATTACCAGAGCGACTACTCCCGTCCAGATAGAAATGACATACGGTACACCATCTTTGTTGCGCTTCATCCAAGATTTAGGGAAAGCACCGTCTTCGGCCGCATAGGCAATCACGGAATTGACGCCAAAGTTCCAGGAGGAAATATTAGCAATCAAAGTGTAGATAAATAGACCACCGACAATAACGATAATAGCCTTGATCACGCCAGCCGAAACGCCAATAGTCGTGAGGAGGATATCATAACTATCCAACAAGCCAGAGTCGGTCGGAATTTGGTCAAGCGGAATAGCAACACCGATACCAAAGGATGCCAAAAGATAAAAGACGGCAATTAAAACACCGCCAAGAATAACGGCCTTAGGAATTTCTTTCTTGGGGTTCTGCATATCGCCCGCAAAAGTCGAAACCACTTCGAACCCGAGCATATTAAAGATAATCAGCGCTACGAAACCTAAACCGGTAAAATCAAACTTGCCGTCGGCTCCAACCATTGGCAGAAGATCGGTCCAACTCTCAATTGGGTTTGCACTACCTTGCGTAATCAAAACGTAAATGCCCAGCGCACCAAGCCCAGCCATGAAGGCGAATTTAGCAAAAGCGCCAATGTTAGAAAGCCAAGCACTCTGAGAAATTCGCAAAACACCCAGTACAGAAACTAGCACGATATAGAAAACTTGTATTGCTAAAATAAGTGGCCAAGTCATCTCAAATCCAAGCATTTGCATGAGATAGGTTGTTACGAGATCGGCAAGTGAAGCGATCCAGAGTGGATAATTGACCCAGTAGAACCAGGCTACACGGCTAGCCCACTTGGAGCCAAAGGCCTTCTCTACCCAAGTGTACATGCCACCTTCGGATGGATATTGTGTGCCAAGTTCAGCAGAAATTAAACCATAAGGTACAAAGAAGCCAATAAGCATGATGATCCACCAGAAATATTGAGAATTACCGATGGCGGCAGTTGGCGCCACAGCATCGCCCACAAGAATAATACAGACTGTGGCCAAAACGGCACTGAACAGCCTAAATTTATATTTTGGTTTTTTAGGCATCGTGTTCCTCCTTCTGCCTCTTAATTTCGTCTAATGCTTCTTGGGCTTTGCCACTGAAGTACAATAATAAACCACGCTGCGCTGTAAGACGGTTCTCGGCTTCATCCCAAGCGATTGAATGTGGACCATCCAAAACACTATCTGTGACTTCTTCGTTGCGATTGGCTGGAAGACAATGCATAAATTTAACATTAGGGTTGCTAGTCATGGCGAGCATTTCATCGTTCACCTGATACTTGGGATAAAATTCGCGCATATAGACATCTTTGGGTACTTCCTTGTCGTACAGACCATACCAGATATCGGTATAGATAAAGTCGGCGCCTTCGAGGTAGGCTGGATTATCCGTAACATGCACACTGCCGCCATACATTTGATTATTGGCGCGACCAATTTTGAGAAAATCATCGCTGAGCCACTTGGCGGGAGGGCCATACTGGATAAAGTTCATGCCGAGTTTGGTTGTAATCATCATGAGTGAAGCACAAACTTGGGTGCAGTCGCCCACAAATACAACCTTAATTTTGTTCAAAGGCTTATCAGCCGGGAGATGGTCGAAGATTGTGATGATGTCGCCGATTTCCTGCGTGGGATGATTATAATCGGACATACCATTGATAACCGGGACCGATGACCGAGCGGCGAGTTCGAGTACACTTTCGTGGCGATTTACCCGGGCCATAATTAGATCGCACATGCGACTGAGAACCTGAGCAGTGTCACCAATTGTTTCGTGCCCACCCAACTGGATGGCGCCTGGAGCAAGGTTTAGCGCATGGCCGCCCAGTTGCTCCATGCCGACTTCAAAAGATACTCGCGTACGAGTGGACTTTTGTTCAAAAATCATCGCCAAGTTCTTATGAAAAAGAGTTTCGAGAGTGCCGCCAGATTTGATGTAATCACGCACGACCATGGAGGTTTTGATAATGTCCATGATTTCTGACTGATCGAAATCGGTCGTATCAATGAAATCTTTATGAGTGGGGGTTTTGTGCGTTAATACATAAGGGTTTTCCATGCTTATATTATAATTTAATCTGGAAATAGTGCATAGTATTGACTTTTTGCACAATGTGTGCTATAATGAAATTATGGGGCGTATGCCGCCAAATATTATGAACGGGAGGGGTTCAATATGAATTCAAAAGAGTTTGAATGGGACCTTAAGATTGTGTCGCCCAATGAGGTTCAAACCTTAGCAAAGGGAGTGGCCGAATGTGCGGACGAGCAGAAATTTCTCAAGGAGAGAATCGAGAAAGTAAATCAACGTATTGGCTGGCTTGAAGACGAAGGTAGAAAAAAATGTTATCCTACCTACACAGTCCAAAAGATTAGGTTTAACCTTGATAAAGGCGGAACACGCCAAAATATCGTTTATCAGAAAGGGACCAAACCTTGCGATTTGAACTATGTGGCGTTTATGGAAGCTTACTTCCGCTGCGTCATCAAGCCAGAGCATAAACGGATTGTGAAGCTGTATGAAGATTATGACAAGAATGAAAATGATTTTCTCTATTTCGTGCCAAAAATCAATGAACTTGGTGGGGAGATAATCTTCCATCGTCCTTACATCGACGTCGTTTTGCCTGCGCCCGACTCGCTGCAGATGGTGACTTATCCTGACTTGGCGTGCAATCAGAGAAACTACAGTGTGCTGGATGCATTAATTAATACAGCAGCAAAGACTTGTTAGTAATGCATTACTAATCTCGCACTTGATGTGCGAGATTATTCTTTGGTCTTCATAGTGATGATACTGTTAAGTTCGAGATGAATTTGAGGAATAAATGTTATATGGTATAATTTGATGCATGAACCCGAATCAAATTTCTGCATCAAAAGAAAGTAGCAAATGGGAAATTCTAACAGAGATGTCCGGACAGTATGCTCAAAATCGAGCTGAAATTGATCCGCAGCTCGGAGAGAAAGTTCACGCGTTGGAAGATTTCTTTTACGATGCGGAAAATTCACCTGCGAATTGCGCAAGACAATTCATGACTGATGCAGTGGGGGCGTGCATCGATATAAAGCCTACAACATATTTATATGTAGAATCAGGGCAGGGCTTAAACTTGGAAAAATTGTTAAGCGTTTATAATGATGTCGGGCTAGAGGCTATCGTTGAAAATCTTGCTACTTTTGATGATCCAACTCCACTGACATATGTGTATGCTGGAAAAGATAAAAAGAATGTTGAGCGGTTGCGCGACGCTTCTCATGTACTATATACGAGTAATTCACAGGAAGAATTGGCTCAAAAACATAGGGAAATAGGTAAGTTATTAGGTTATCCAGAAAATGATGTTGAATACTTTACGGAAACCATTGGTCAACCAACGGTACATAGTTTTGATGGTTTCAGAACGACGATCAAACATGACCCAGAACATATTGCGGATGATTTTAGACAGTACGAGGCGCCAATATATAATGTTATGCAGAAATTTGCACCCAAAGCATATCAAGAGGTTCTAGCTGACCCGGAGCAGGCGAAAATTGATAAGCAAAAGTTGGAACAATTTAAAAAGCAAAAAACAAATAAATTAAAACAGAACCTTTTAAGTCTTTTTAGACATAAGTAGTTTTTTTGAGATGTTCTTTGGCCTTCATAGTGACAGCGCGGCCACGCGGCGTGCGTTCGATTAAGCCAAGTTGCAAAAGATATGGCTCGTAATAGTCTTCGATAGTGGCGGCTTCATCACCAGTAAGCGCAGCGATAGTGTTAAGCCCAACTGGGCGGTCACCGTAATTTTCGAGCATTAGTTGGAGCATATTGCGGTCGGCTGGATCAAGACCAAGGTTATCGATTTCCATCATATTGAGGGCGTCAGTGGCAAGTCTGACGTCAATAAAACCATCACCATTAACATCGGCATAGTCACGCACGCGCTTAGTCAGGCGGTTGGCAATGCGGGGAGTCAGGCGCGAACGGGTAGCCAACAGGCTAGTGGCTTCGGGCGCAATGCCAGTGCCAAGCAGGCTAGCAGTACGGTTGATGATGCGCTCAATTTCAGGAATTTGATAGTACTCTAGGCGATGGATAAGGCCGAAACGGTCGCGTAGCGGACCGGCCAATGAACCAGTACGCGTAGTGGCACCAATCACGGTAAACTTAGGCAAATCAAGACGTACAGAACGCGCAGCGGGGCCTTTACCAATGACAATATCGAGTTTGCAATCTTCCATGGCGGAATAGAGAATTTCTTCCACGGCGCGGCGCAGGCGATGAATCTCATCGATAAATAGGACATCACCATCCTGAAGATTAGTAAGAATGGAAGCGAGATCGCCGGCACGTTCGATGGCGGGGCCGGAAGTAACACGGAGATTGGCGCCCATTTCGTGAGCGATGACGTTAGCCATGGTAGTTTTGCCAAGACCAGGGGGACCGTAAAGCAAAACGTGATCGAGCGTGGTGCCATCATTACGTTTCTTCACAGCGTCGATAGCGAGTTTAAGATTAGTCTTGAGGCGTTCCTGGCCAATGTAATCAGCAAAGGTTGTGGGACGGAGAGAAACTTCTTCGGCCTGTTCAGAAATATCACCATCGTTGAGGTTGGTATCTACTAGGCGATGTTGCTCGCGTGGCTCTGTATTGCTAGCCGGCTCGTCGATATTGCGTTGAATTCCCATTGAGATAATTATAGCATAGTTATCATGTTCTACCTTGCCAATTCCCTACTTTTATCATCCTTATGCTTGCCCACTAAGGTGTTTTGTGATAGAATGGTGAATGTAGTAAGTAAACTCGTATAAGACTATCTCATTATACGAGTTAGTTTTATACGCACCTTGACAATTCTAGGAGGATAGAAGAATGAGAAAGAAGATCTTAGTAACTCTATTAACCATAGCACTTAGTGCTTCGATGCTGGGATGTGGCAGTTCACATGACTCATCTACTGATGGGGGAAGTTATGCTGTAGAAGATACGGTAGATACATCTGTACTTGAACCTGCGGTTCCGGGTGTGGATGTGTATGAAGAACCTACCATGCCTGGTGACACAGAAGAGAGTAGTGTTGTAGAAACCTATGTAGTTGATGGCTCTAACGCTACTGATATTCCGGACGATGATCCGGGCTTTGGCAGACCACCTGAGGAAGATTGTATTGATTATGGGGGTAGTGAAGAAGTGGCAGAAGTCAACAATGTTGAAGATATTGAGGGGATAATCGTCGCACAGGAAACTTGGGATAATGTTTCCTCGATTTATTATACTATCTATGCGATCGACCCTGTAACCGGCGCTTCAAGAATGTTGAATCAGTTTGCATATAGGGATATCAATAAATTCGATTCAGATTACATACGGACGCCGGCAGGATCTAGCCCTGGTTTTAGATTATTCGGAAATTTTAGCGACATTTTTTCGAGTGACTACACTAAAGCTGCGGTAACCAAGACCTTTGTTGGTAACGGTGAAAGTCATGCCGGTTGGTTGGATGCCAATGGAAATTTCTTTGACGTAACCATAGCATTGGGCGAACAGGCGCAGAGTGATTTTGATGCGCTTGTTAGGTACTGCGCGGTTGGGTTTCAAAATGATATTTTTATCTATGCATCAATAGATGATAGAAACCGTGTTCAACACTACTATGGTGTTGCCGTAGATGATATTGCCCCTGGGGCATCCTGGGAAATTAGCGCTTCCGATAGAATGATTGCTACAGATTATGACACCTGGCACTGGTTAATGAGTTATTATAGACCAACTTGTTGGCTTGACGACGATCGGGTCCTTGTCGAGAGAATAGAGAATGGCGGCAATAAGGCTAAATGCCGTATTGCCACAGTCAGCACTCGGGCAATCGAGCAATATCTACCTGGAGAAGACACCAATAATAATTGGAATGCCGTAGCAAGTCCTGATGGAACCAAGGTCGCCTTCTTTTCGCAACGAGTTGGCGGTGAAGACATTAATATATATACGGCGTCCATTTCTGGCGACAATCCAACAAAACTGGAGCCTGATTTTAACCTTTCTTTCGCTCCAGGCTCAAAAGCAATGCCCATTAGCAATGGAGATTTTTGCTATATCCTGGAATGGAGATAACTCTTCGCCCTATCCTTGCACATTACAAAGAAATGAAGCCAGTTTTCTATATGAAAGCTGGCTTTAAATTTTTGATGAGCAGGTGGAACTATTTTGACTTTCCAACGTTGCTCGTAATGATGTGAGAAGACGCAAATCTGCGCCTGAGCTATATAAATTGGCTCAAATAGAATTGTTTGACTGATATTATCTTCGAATATAGAAACTTTCCGCATAAGCCGTGTCGCGTTTCTGTTCTTCTGTTTTTGGCCGTCTGCTCATTTTAGCTGCTGTATTTATTTCCTTCACAAGCTTTGCCATTTTTTCTTCAAATTCTTTACGCGACAGAAGGTTAATCTTTAAGTCATAAATGAGCTCACCAATTCTCATGTAGTCGCCAAAACAAGTTAAGCCATGCTCAAGACCATCCGGTAATTTGATTTTATATTCCCCATTATTATAATCTTGTAAGCAGTCCTGGCACTCATCATGACTTGAATCTGTTATCGGCAACACCTTTTTACAAATTGGACAATACATCTTAGACGCCATAAAAATCACTCCTTTGTTTTTATAAAGGTATTATGTCTCACTTCCTATTAATGTGCAGTGTTTTTATATTACATCAAATGCTTTGATTAGGCAATCATAAGGGGTTACTTTGTAACTAAGTCGTCTGAGAGTTCATTCTATCAACCTCAGCAGCATGCCGAGCCCATTCCTCAAACGCAATTCTCTGTTGCCTGTTGGGACCGCTACCGCCACCAATCCAAGTACCATCTTCTCTCCAACCAGTCGGTACGGGCGCTCTTCTGTGAGGAACTACTAATTTATCACCTGCGTTCTCGAGGACTTGGAACTTACCGAATTCCTTCTCGTAATCAGCTGTTGTTTTGCCAGTATTAGCGGATAGCCAATCGTCTCTGCGCATTTCATAATCGGCTTGACGTAATTTATTAAGTGTTTCTAATCGCTCTTTTTGGATACTACCAGCATAGCGCGGATCGGTCAAAGCCTTGGTTGCCATGTCGGCGTAAGTATGTAGAGCTGCTCTGGTCGTGGCGTCAGTATTAAATGAACCGTCAGCGAGAGCTTTCTCAATACTACGGTACCAGCTATCACCCATTCCGCCAATTGTAGCCTGTGTTACCTTCCCTGAGCCAGCCATCGCGTAATCACTTGCACTTTTGATATCTTTGTTCGACGCCAAATCGTTCATAAACTTGTAGCCGCCAGTATCTTTACCTTTGATGCTTGCCATCCATTTATCGTTATATGAAATATATCCGCCCAAAGCTCGCATAGCCTCAGAACCCTGCGCCCCAACACCAGTTGTACCGTAGGCATGGTTACGCATTGATTCTATCATTAATGACTGACCCGTATCGCCTTTACCCATCAGCAACGAAGCTAACGCTTTTGCCCTAATCATCTTTGTTTCGTTAGTTGGGTCAGCGTCAACCTCCGCTAAAGCCGTTTGGAAGGCAAGATTAATTTTATCGGGATCCGTCGTATCAAACGCCGGGTCTTGAACCATATTATCCATCGCTTCAGTAACGCGACGTTCCATGTCTTTTCTATCCAGTGTAGCAAGTGAACGCTGGATAGACTCCTCGTTGATGCTTCCACCATAAAGTTGCGCTTGGTGTTCATCGAGCCGCATTTTGTTGTAGCGAGCTACGGCACCATCCATTCGCCTGTTACCGTATTTACCAATAGCTTTGAATAGGCCACCCCTCTCGCTAAGACGATTAAAGAAATCTCGATTACGTTGAGCTGCACGGTACTGACTTGTCGTGCGAGCACGTTCAACCGCTTCTGATTTCCGAAGTGCACCAGTGGTTTTGTTACTGAGGCCCCTTCCTAGTTGCGAGATGCGGTTGCCAATGTTGCCAGCCAGTGCAAGTGAATTGCGAATTAGTGACGGGATAAAGAAGATAGGGACAATCTGTAGCAGCATACCGACAAGATTATACATAAAACTCGTATTGTCACTATTTAACATCAAACTTGAAACAAGTTGTCCGCCATAAATACAAGCTGAACACACTGGATATACAAAGAGCAGTGCAGTAAAAAGTTTTTTCCATTTCTCAAACAAGCTTTTTGCATTGGGTAGCGAATAACAAATAATTGCTAACGGTGAAATAACCACCATTACTAGAATGCCGGCCTGACGAACAGCTAGGACCAAGAAAACAAATACTACACTAATGATAGCTCCTAGAGTCACAATCAATACTGGAATCATTACGGCGGCAAGACCCTGAAGCTTAATAGTCACAGCTACAGCAATACCAATACCAGTAATACCCACAGCGTTGAATAATGTATTCAGGAATCCGCGCACCACATCACCCGCACTAACCGAACTACTAGGCGAAATTGTACTTTGTACATCGGTAAGAATACCGCCGATGCTAGCACCAGCTATATTAGAAACATCGATTAGAATCTGACAAATGAAATACGAAAGATTTACCAATACTGCCATTATAATAAGACTTGGTAAAAGTTTTTTGATACCATAGTTTGTAATTCCGAAGCCGGTGAGCTGAGAAATAATAACTACTGTCAAAAATATCGCAAAGGCAATATTAGCAAAATTACGAAAATATGTCCAGGCTTTGTAAGCCGTACTGCTGTCATTAGCCTTATATTCGTCAGGGTCTACCACGAGCCAATTGCTGGACATCTCTTCCCAGAGTTTATCTGCAGCGCTACCGATGAACTTCATTACTGGACATAATATCCAGCCTAGTGACGAGGCATTATTGAAACATTGTGCTAAATCATCGTCGCCACTAGATAATGACCCTCCATCAGATGATATGTTGTTTCCAGCACTCCCGCCGCCAGTGGTACCAGCATCATTATCTTCTGGTAAATCTTCTACCGCAGCAACATTCATATATGCAGCTACAAACATTTTTGCGTTCCTGGATGTAGGATTAATGTTGTTAAACTCACCGGCAAGCACCTTACAATCACCTTCCACTCCCGGCAAAGTAATGCTTCTGGCTGATCCTGGCTCTAGAATTCCATTACCACCAAATTTAGTCCGATAGCTTGTTTTATTGCTGGCCGAGCCATTCTCATAGGCGTTAACTTCAGCGACATATGGCTGGGAAATATCCCAATAATCCATAGCGTTCAAATTACTGAGATTTGGATCATCTGTAGCAACAGAAGTGCCATTACAGGCAAAGCCACCATTCCCATCCCCATTAAATAGATATCTTCCGTAAACGATATATTTAGCATCCGCATCAGAGTTCAGAAAGTCAGCCACGCTAGTTTTACCATTTGTGTAGATTTTTGCTAAGTTACTAAGCAACTTAGACTTGGCATTATCTTTCAATTTCAATCGCGTAGATGTTGCAGCTGAAGTAACGTAATGCTTGAATTTATCACTATTACCATTTACCCAGGCCTTATAATTATCTTTTACGGTACCAGGTAGCCATTCATTGAATGGAGCTCCATCGGTCGTGGCTAGTATTGGTACATATGCTGTCGTTGACTCACCATAGGCATTTACAGCCTGAATCTGATAAACCTCCGTATACATTACGAGTGGTTGGCATATTTTTGATTCTTGTGACCATTTTATATTAATGTTTTTCATAGAATCTAAGGTGTGATTAATGTTAATATCGCTCGTGTCACCTTCAAGCCTAATTGGCCCATTTTCATCAAAGACCACTTCAATTATCCCGTGGGTGCGTCGGTCTTCAATACTACCATTCGCATCTTCAAAATAGCCCTGTGGCCAAGAATACGAGCCGCTTATAGTAGCGGAAGCAGACGAGTTGATAATACCATACTCGCATCTAATTTTTCGCTCCGCGCTAGTATCCTTCTCATAAACACCATTAAAAATTTTGCCGGAACTCAGCATGTCCTCAGTGATCTTACCAGAACCTAGGCTTTTCTTAAAAGCAGTATCACAGGTGATCATGCCATCACTATCGCCTAGCCACTGCCCAACATAGACTTTAGACTGTCCGAGTTGGGGTATAATTGAATCTATTCCATTACCGATAGCAGTGTCCTGCAACGCATTTCTACTGATACATTCATATGCAGCAAATGCATAAAGTGCTTCTTGAACTTTGGGTGCGGTATTATATTTTTTTGTAGCTGCAGAAGCGGTTGGCGCCAAAATAGTTGCCAATAGTGTTATCACTACAACAAAGGATATCATAAATTTCTTTTTCATTTGCTAATCTCCTTTAATGACGAATTATACATATGGTCCTTTGCACCAGCTTCAATAACAAAATAATTTCCAAAGCCATCAACTTTGCTGTTTTCAATTGTGTTTTCTGTGCAGCTACTTTCTTTTTCTCTGTCCTTAGACAGCAAATTACAAACATAATTTTTATTATCGTCTTGATTTAAGACATGCAAAAACGGAGAATTGTCATACAGCGATATGTCTTGACCGTCATATACCCTAATCACCTGTGACTTAGCCATGTCGAATAATTGTAATTTATCATCACGGACAACAAGAATGGGGGATTCGGAAAACTCATTGCGGTAAGCCGCATATAGTGCTGTCGGCAATTCATAATAATCTTCTACGTCGCATTCAGTAACACTGCTGCCATTGAGCGTTTTTATAGTATATTTTGAACCATCACAAGCTTCAAGTATATACTCTCCGGAATTAGATATAGTTTCGACCGCTGTATTTTCTTCTGGACTCGTAAGTTTTTCTACTCGCCCATTTTTGATTGTTAAATATTCAACATCATCACCCAAAACTTCTGTCAAGTTAGTTTCATCCCAATATATTTCACCCTGAGTTGTATAGAGTACTTTGCCGTTTGATAAGTCAACAATATGTGATGGTCCGCCCCAGATATGTACTACGGCGTAGATAAATCCATCCATTTTAATCGTGAATGCAGAACAAAAATCATGACACTCGTATACGACATTGTTTTTAATGTCCATAATGTAGCCTCGTTCATCGCCAATAGCGTTCGTACTACTTCCACTATCCGTTGCGGCTTCTTGGCTCTTATCTCCAGAATCGTTAACCCTTTCAGTTACTAAAATATAACCGTTGCCGATGTATCTACCAACCGAATTTTCTGGAGTGATTTTTTGCATCTTTATATTATAGATATCACCATCAACCATCCAAAAATTATTTTCTGTGTCATAATATGTTGTTGTATTATCTCCATTAAACGTAAAGATAGCCTTACCGGCGCGGTTAATAATTGATGTTTCGGTGACATGACCCTCTGAACCAAGTTTTATGACTGCATATTCGCCATAAAACCTCCCAGCTTCTAAAAAACGTGCATCAATTAACAAGGAGCCATTTTCCGCGTTGGCGTATCCATAATTTCCGTCCACACTCACTGGAATTGGCGCGGTTTTATCAAAAATGATGTCAGTATTTACTGTGCCGATACGAGTACTATAATCGGCGTTATTACTGTCAAAACTTGACATTACCACCAAAACTACTACACATATCACTGCAAAAGCAGCTAAAATTATCCCACCAATAATAAATGGTCGTTTATTATGTTTGGGTTTTTGACTGCCGGCATTCAGGATAATATCACCAGCCTCGTTATTAAAAGTTTGCGTGGGATGGTTAGAAAAATATGGATGCGAAAGAACAGTCGATGGCTGCGCGGGAGTGTTAGTATTAGCACTAGCTTCGGGTTGAATTGGCTGAGGCGTAAAAATCGCCTGGCGACTACCACCAGCACTGCTATTATTCTGGTTGCTTTGGTTTGGATCCATGTTCTTTATATTATAACATAAGCCTTTTATTTTAGGTGGAAGTTTTACATGTATTTTTGTACGTAATTGACGAGCGTATTGCGATGAACATGTAAACTATTTGCAATAAAAGTGTGTGAATTACCCAAATTTCGTAATTCTCTAATCGTATTTTCTTGTTGATAGAGTTTACAATATTTTTTGCCGGAAGTGCCGCGCGGTCTACCTAAAACCATGCCAGCGGCTTGCTTGCGATGTAATGCTTCTTTGGTGCGCTGAGAAATTAAGTTGCGTTCAATTTCTGCAGACAAACCAAAAGCAAAAGCCAAAACTTTGCTCTGAATATCATCACCCAGCCGATAGCCGTCCTTCACGGTCCATACGCGGCAACCTTTAGTCATGCAGAGGTTAAGAATTTCCATGATCATAAAAAGCGACCGCCCAAGCCGCGAAATTTCCGAACAAATAATTAAATCGCCTGTTTCTACGCGTTGTAACAATTTACCTAATTCACGTTTGTCATAATTTTTTGTGCCGCTAATTGTTTCACTAATCCAACCGTCAATTTTGGTGTTCTCGCGCTGGCAAAAGTTTTCGATTTCAAACCTTTGGTTCTCTACCGTTTGTTTGTCGCTGCTCACCCGAATGTATCCATAAATCATAATGACTCCTGATTAATTTTGCACATATTATACGACCATTTATTATTGGCGGGATAACAATAATCGTTGTTGTCATTGTTATAAGTATCGTTGTAATATTGTGGCGTAATAATACAGCAGCAAAAATGCAAAGCAGATT
>CAYXCA010000002.1:0-57881 GCA_964463545.1 uncultured Candidatus Saccharibacteria bacterium
AGCCCCAGAGGCATCAGCGGCTCGAGAGGACCAGTCTACTGCCAACCAGCCAGCGCGCCTGAAATTAGCACCACCAGCACCAGGTAAGGATACGTGCCCGCTGCGCACGAAGTTACCTAGTTTTGATTACTGAATCAATTTGATGTTTTGATTCAATATTTTTGCTGCTCCACCCCTGTTGATAACCTATAGCAACCGCATCAATTTGCCTTTTTGATGCAGTTTTCATAGACTATTAACAGGGATAGAATGATAAAAATATCACATCAAAATGCAAAAATGATTCAGTTTTTAACTAAATCTCTTTACTTCGTGCGCAGCGGGTACTTCCATCTCACTCGCTCTGCTGGTACTCTCAAGTACGCTGGTGTCTACGGTTATGAGTGGTCGTCGCGCGGATCGTCTACCGCTGCTAATGGTACTGCTACCCCTAGCGCTTACTACTTCGACTTCCACGAGTCCGTAGCCTACCCGTCGTCTGGCCCGAATGTCCGCTGGTACGTCTTTCCCCTCCGCTGCCTTAGTACTGTATTAGACATATAGAGTGGAGAGGTGAGGATGTGATAGGTGTGCGGGACCGTGAGGTCCCGCACATTTGGGGTGATGAGGGAAAGTGGGCGCTTGGGATATGGAAAGCCAATGAGGTGTGTGAAGGAGGCATGAAAGGTCTATACGCCCCAAACAAAAAGGGCACCGCGAGGTGCAACATCCTTACAAGCGATCAAGTTAAAACTTAAACAGCCCTGGAATCCTACACGGTACCCATTCTACTGTTTAAAATCTTAACCGAATCAATATACAAAAATATTGACCGCTCAGTTATGTAAAGATGTTACAAATTTATTATACCACACATTCCATATTGCAAATGGTTTCATCTCCCGCAGTCCAAGAATAATTATTGTGATATAATAGAGTTTAACCCAAAGGAGATCTATGAAAATCGCGATTCTCGGATACGGTAAGGAGGGTAAGAGCGCCGAATCGTATTTCCAAAAACAGCACCACGATATCAAAATTTTTGATAATTTCACGCCAGAGGACATCGCTCAAAAAGATTTCTCAGACTTCGACTTAATTTTGCGTAGCCCTAGCCTTCAGCCACATCTTGGCTGGTCTAGTATGACTAAATATTTCTTCGATCATTGTCCTTGCCCAATCATTGGCGTCACTGGCACCAAAGGCAAGGGAACTACTTGCTCTATGATTACGGCCATCCTCAAAAGCCTGGGACACAAAGTCTGGCTAGTCGGCAACATCGGCACGCCAGCCCTAGACATTCTCGATCAAGTTCAGTCCCAAGATGTTGTTGTTTACGAAATGAGCAGTTTTCAACTCTGGGATCTAGAAAAATCACCGCACGTTGCCGTAGTTTTGCGTGTTGAGTCCGACCATCTCAACGTTCATAAAGATTATGATGATTATGTTTCTGCCAAAACTAACATCGTTCGCCACCAAACCGCCCAAGATTTTTGTATCTACAATCAAAATAATACTGTTTCTACGAATATCGCCATGCAATCGGCCGGCACCAAAATTCCATATCCAGTAGCCAACAAAAGCGCTCAACTCAGCCACATCCTTGACACCCTCAAACTCCCTGGCCAACATAACCGTGAAAATGCCGAAGCAGCTCTGAATGCCGTTGCGGCTTATCTAGGTCAAAGTCTAGAAGAATTGTTAGAACATTATACTATGCCCATTCACGAAACTCTTGCCAACTTCCAGGGCCTACCGCATCGTTTACAATTCCTACGCGAACTCAAAAATGTAAAATACTATGATGATAATTTTTCCTCTGCTTTTCCGGCAATGGATGTTGCTTTAGCGGCGTTTCCAAATCAGCCAATTATACTAATTACCGGTGGCAAGGACCGCGGTATAGACCTTACGCCAACCAGAGAACGTCTCCTTTATACTCCAAACTTAGCCAAAGTTTTTCTCATCGGCGAAACCGGCAAAAAACTTACCAGTGATGCCGACAAAACCAAATATCAATTCTGTAATACTTTAGCCGAGGCTTTTACGGACGCTCGCCAACTTGCTGAAGAAATCGCCAAGGATAGTTCTACTCCAACTATTTTACTCATGTCACCAGGAGCGCCCTCGTTTGACATGTTCCGAAACTTTGCCGACCGCGGCGAACAGTTCCAAAAACTCGTACAGGAGGCAAACTAATGTTCAAATTCTTGTCATACGACTTCGATCCAGAAACTTATCTTGCAACTTTTTCCTACCAAGGCAACGATGACATCATCTTCCAAGAAAAAATTCATTTCTGCAAGACGAATCTGCCTCTAAATTCCGAATCATTAGAGCGTGCTTTGTTTTTGTGTTTCATACTCATTGGTACATCATATTACAAGGCTCATCCCACTCCGTCCGTCGCGCTCGATTTTCCGCTTGACGAATTCCAAGCAACTTTCTTCAGCACAGTTTTTCAGGAAGGTTTATCACAATTTGCTTTTGAAAATAATCTAACCCGCGCCGACCTCGCTCACTTTTTGGCTAATACCACAAAAGCCCCAGAACCAATCAGGGTGACAGATTTTCATGGCATTCTTAGTCTACAATCTGGCGGCAAAGATTCATTACTCACCGCCACTCTACTGCAAAAACAAAAACCAACCTATGTCTACGTGAGTAGCTCCAAGGAATATCCAAACGTTCTCGATGAACTCGGTGGAGAATTGCAAATTATCTATCGCGAACTCGACCGCGAACATCTGTGCGAAACTGGCGGCCTCAATGGTCACGTGCCAATTACTTATATTGTGCAAAGTATCGCCCTCGTTCAAGCCATCATCAATCACCAAAACGTCATTCTCACCAGCATTGGACGCGAAGGCAACGAAGCACACGCTTATATCGGCGACCTTGCCGTCAACCACCAGTGGTCCAAAACTTGGTCCGCCGAACAACTTTTTGCCAAATATATCCAGCGTTATATTTCACCCGACCTTCATCTCGGTTCGCCACTGCGTGGCTTTTCTGAACTCAAAATTGCCGAACTTTTCGTCAAAAAATGCTGGGCAAAATACGGCCACAAATTTAGTTCTTGCAACGTCGCCAACTACCGTCAAGGCAAAGATAATTCCAAACTAGGCTGGTGCGGCAACTGCGCAAAATGTGCTAACACTTACCTCCTTTTTGCACCATTCCTGCCCGCCGCCGAACTTGACGGCATCTTTGGTGACACTAGTCTATTCACCGACGCCGTACTTACCAATATCTTCAAGGGGCTGTTAGGCGTAGATGGTTTTATGAAACCATTTGAATGCGTGGGTGAAATTGGGGAACTTCGCCGAGCCTACCACATGAAATCTACCGATTATCCAAACTTACCCTTCGCTGTGCCAGATTCCGATTTTGATTACGAAAAAATCAGTGAAATGCAATCATTTGCCAAGAAATTACTTGCAAGTTCGGAGATATAATATGGCAAATTTCAAAGATTTACTTTCCAAAAGGCTTCAACAACTTCAAGACGACCTTACTTTGGCTTGGGAAAAACTCAAACTAGATGCTAAAATTGCACGCATCACCGAACTTGAGCAGATCGTTGCCGAGCCCGAAATTTGGCTCCATCCCGATGACGCCCGCGAGAAAAATGCCGAACTCGCTCATCTAAGCGACGAAGTTGAACCTTGGCGTATTTTACGTGCACAAATTCATGATCTAGATGAACTCTTAGAACTAAGTGATATCGATTTAGCCAACGAACTCACTGAGCAAGTTGAACTACTAGAGCAGCAACTCACCGAACTCAAAAAAGCCCTACGTTTTACTGGCAAATACGATCACAATAATGCCATTCTCCGCATTACGGCTGGCGTGGGCGGCACTGAAGCAATGGACTGGGCCGGAATGTTAGAACGCATGTATTTACGTTATGCCGAAAAACATAATCTCAAGGTGACATGTTTGGAGCGCGTCACCGGCGAAGAAGCCGGCATCAAAACCGCTGTTTACGAATTTTCTGGTACTGATGTCTATGGCCATCTCAAAAGTGAACATGGCGTACATCGCCTGGTGCGACTTTCGCCGTTTAATGCCGATAATTTGCGTCAAACTTCCTTTGCATTGGTCGAAATTTTGCCCGTCATTAAAGCCGACACCGATGTCAAAATTGATGATAGAGATTTGCGCATTGATGTTTACCATTCCGGTGGGCACGGTGGTCAGTCCGTTAATACTACCAACTCCGCCGTACGCATTACACATTTGCCCACCAACACCGTAGTTGCTATCCAAAACGAGCGTTCTCAACTCCAAAACAAAGAAAAAGCCATGGAAATCTTGCGCGGCAAATTAGTCCAACTCCAACTCGAGCAGCATGCCGAAAGTCTAGATAAACTCCGCGCTGGCGAATCGGCCAAATGGGGGCAGCAAATTCGCAATTACGTTTTGCAACCATATAAATTAGTCAAAGACACCCGCACCAAATATGAAGACAAAGATCCCGATGCGGTGCTTGATGGCAAAATTGATGGGTTTATCGATGCGTACTTGGAAGAGTCAATTGCCACATAATTACCTTGCCCGTAGGGCATGAGACTTAGCCCAAGCGGCCCGAACTGCCGAGGATAGCGGAGCGACGCAGGCAGAGAGTGACGTAGTTACGACGGAGGTCCGAGGAAAAGGTAATTATATGAGGAGCCTAATTCTTGCACATAAATAACGCTTATGGTATCATAGTAACATGATATTGCTCGATCGTATCACTAAAACTTATCCTGGTGACGAGGAGCCAGCGCTCGACAATGTTTCGCTCCATATCGAACCACACGAATTTGTTTTTTTGGTAGGCAAATCTGGCGCTGGCAAGTCCACGCTCATCAAAATGATCACCAAGGAAGAGCAACCTGATTCCGGCAAAATTATCATTGGTGGCATTGATCTAGATTATGTCAAAAAACGTCATATTCCACATTATCGCCGCAAGTTAGGCGTAGTTTTCCAAGATTATAAGTTATTACCCACCCGAACCGTATTTGAGAATGTCGCTTTTGCCCTAGAAATTGCTGGCATGAGCAGCCGCGAAATTAACCGCACCGTACCAAAAGTCCTTGATTTAGTTGGACTAGAAAACAAAGCCTCACGCTTTCCAAGTAATCTCTCTGGTGGTGAACGTCAGCGCGTAGCCATTGCTCGTTCGGTAGCCAGACAACCCAAAATTCTAATTGCCGACGAACCCACAGGGAACCTTGATGTACTTACGCGCCACGAAATCATCGATCTACTCAAGCGCATTAACGATTTTGGCACCACTCTACTCGTCACTACGCACGACGAAAACATCGTTAATGATCTTGGTAAACGCGTTGTCACGCTCAAGGCCGGTAGAATCGTTGACGACCAAAAATACAACGGCGTTTATCGTTTGGACAGCGAAGCCAATTCACCAATTCTTGTACCGCGTCCCAAAATCATCACCAGTCAACAATTTTCAGCACAGTCAGCAACTGCGCCCCGTGCTCGTAGTTCGCGCCTCAGCAAGGCCACTGCCGAAGAAACGCTCAAGATTCTTCATCCTGCCGACAAAAAACCCTCTACCGCCAAGGTTACTACAAAGCCAACTATGCCAAAAACAACCAAAACTACACCGGCCAAAAAACTTGATCGCGATGCAGCAAATCAATGGTATACCGCTAGTCGCCCGCTCAAAGCAGCACCTAAACTCAGTGATTTTGGCACACTCGGACAAACCGTCAAACTCAAACCCGCACCCAGCATGGCTCAAGCCACTAAGCGAAAGTTGAGTAATGCAACCAAAGTTAAATCAAAACGTATAATCTAGGCAAATAGACATGATAGACAAAAAATTAATCGAAGAAACTGGTCACCGCGGAGTTCACAAAGTTTCTCGCAAAGAAACCAAGGAGCATCTCAAAACCCTAGTTGAAAACAGCAGTGTTGGTCATATTCGCAAAACCGGGCGCATCGTAAAATACGGCACCGCTAGTTTTACGCGCAACATCTGGCTTTCCATTGCCGCTACACTCGTGATGACAGTTACGCTAGTGATTTTGATGATCACCGTTTTTGCAAGTCTAATTCTGAGTGCCACAGCCGACACTATGCGCGAAAAGATCGACATCACCATTTTCTTTGCTCCGGGAACCAATCGCGAAACTCTCGAAACCATGGCTGAGGAAATGCGTATTGAGCCGAATGTTCACACAATCGAAATCGCTACTTCTGAAGATGAATATGCTGTCTTTTTGAGCGACAATAGTGACAACGCCGAACTTCTAGCCGCTCTCGAAGACGAAAGTATGTACCAGCATATGCTTTCCGCGATGCAAGCCACCATGCGTATCAAAGTTGCCGACCCAAACGACCTCAGCGGCATACGCTATATTGTCGAGAATAGCGCGCTCTTTCAGGCCAACCTTGACTCCACCAAAGAGCCCACATACAACGTCAACCAAGCCGAAATCGAAACCATCAACTCTTGGGCCACAATTGCCAAAAATGGTGGCCTAATACTCGGAGCCGTCTTCCTGGTAATTTCTATTCTCGTCATCTTCAATACGATTCGTATGGCGATTTTCTCACGCCGCGAAGAAATTTATATGATGCGTCTGGTTGGCGCCGACACTGGGTTTATCCGCGGACCATTCCTGGTGGAAGCCGAAATTTCCGGCATCATCTCTGGAATTCTCGCTACTACCATTGCCGTAATTGGTTTCCGTTTCTTGGAACCTCCACTCGCGAATTACGGCATTGATGTTTCTGCGGTATCCGAACTCTTGGAATCTAATATGCTTATTGCCGTCTACGCCATCATGATCGTAATCGGTATGGCAATCGGCACAATTTCTGCCCGCCTCGCTATGCAAAAATACTTAAAGTAAGACATCGGCTTTACTTTTATGCTTATCTGTGATATATAGTAGTTATGATTAAGTCACACAAACACAAACACAAAACTCTTGGTCTTCGCGGACTCTTGGTCTTTGTTCTTGGCTTTGCTACATTAGCCGGTGGCGGTATGCTTTTATTTGCCGGAGAAGACCAGGCTCAAGCCTATCCGGCTGGTTGTGTCAGCCAAGCCTGTCGCGAGGCTGCCGACGCTGCTGCCGCCGCTGACAGCAAAGCAACTGCCGCCGCTGCCAACGCCCAAACTCTAGAAGGCGAAGTTGAACGACTTAATGCCGAAATTGCCTCGCTCGAAGCCGACATCGTTGCTAATCAAGCCATCGCCGATGATCTCTCAGCCCAAATCACAGAAAACGAAGCCAAATTAGAATTGCAGCAGTCCGCCCTCGCTCGTATGCTCGTAGAAATGCACTTTGAGAGCGAACCAGATGCAATTATCTTGCTGGCTGGCAGCAGCACGATTGGTGATTATGCTGAAAAACAGTCACGTCAAAATAACGCCAAAACTCAAGTTACTACTTCGGCTGAAGCGATTCGTGAACTTAAGGAAGATTTAGCCAAGCAAAAAGCCAGTGTCGACGCTCTAATTGAGAGCGCCGAAGCCAGTCGTGCTGAAATCACCGCCAAGCGTAATCGCCAAAACACCTTAATCGCCAAATACCAAAACGACAGTGCCGCCTATGAACGCGACGCCGCTGCTGCCCGCGAAACCATGCAACAAGAAATCGCTGCCGAAATTGCCAAATATAACTCTGGTGGCGTAGTCGGTGAGGGCTTCAACTCTTATCCCTATTCTGACCGCTGTCCACAGGACAACGTTGGCTACATTGTAGTTGGTGGTTATGTTTGTCAATGTACGAGTTACGCTGGTTGGAAGGCTCAAGAATACTTTGATATTTACATTTCTTCTTGGGGCGATGCCAAAAACTGGGGCAACACCGCCAGCCGCCTTGGCTACGTCGTTGATAATAATCCCACGCCTCACTCTATCGCTTATAGCACTTCTGGTATTTATGGTCACGTAATGTGGGTTGAGAGTGTCAATGCCAATGGTACCATCAATTTAAGTGAATATAATAACCCTAGCAGTTCCAAAAGTGGCTTACCAGGAGATTTTGGCGCACGCTATAATGTTAACCCCGCCGCTTATCGCTACATTCATCTCGACCAAAAGAAATGGTAGTGATATAATAGACTTATGGCAAAACAATGGGAAGAAAAACAAGTTAGCCTAGGCGGTGCAATCATCGCAGGCGTTATCACTTTAGTCGCTGGGTTCTTTATTGGGACTGGTTGGCATAAAATCTCACCCAATATCCTCCCCTATCTCGGCATCAATTCTAATTCCTACTCTAGTGTCAGCAATGACTGGTCAGCGCTCGACGAAGTTTACAATGCACTTGCTGCAAATTTTGATGGAGATTTGGACAAAAGCCAACTCATTGAAGGTGCCAAAAAAGGCTTAGTTGCCGCCGCTGGCGACAAATACACGGCTTATATGGACGCCGGGGAAGCCAAAGCCTATGAAGCCGAACTTCACGGCGATGTTGGCTCTGGCATTGGCATCGAGATGGGACTCCGTGATGGCTACGTACGCGTTATTCGTACACTACCCGATAACCCTGCCCTCAAGGCCGGCGTACAGGCAGGAGATATTATTTACAAGATTGACGGCGAAGAAGTCTATGCTGAGTCTACCGAAACTATCGCTTCCAAACTCCGTGGCGCCAGTGGCACCAAAGTTAAACTTACCGTGGTACGTGATGGCACAGAGAAAGAATTTACACTAACCCGTGAGCCAATCAATAACGTTTCGGTTTATGTCACTTATTCCGATGATACCGCCATTATTACTATCTCTCGCTTTGACACCGATACTGGCACCAAACTCCAGAAAATCGTCAATGACGAATTCAAATCTAAGAATGTTAAGAAAGTCATTCTCGATCTGCGTGGCAATGGCGGTGGCTATGTTTCTGCAGCTGTCGACGTACTATCGCTTTGGCTAGATGGCGACGTCGTGCTTAACCAAGTTTCCAAAGGCAAAACTACACCAACTTACGCCAAACGTAATCAAGCCGTCTTAGCCAATACACCAACAGTAGTATTAGTCAATGGCGGCACTGCTTCCGCCTCAGAAATCGTCGCTGGTGCGCTCAAAGATTATGACAAAGCCACCATCCTCGGCGAAACCACCTATGGCAAAGGCGTCGTGCAAACCCTGCTCAACCTTTCTGGCAACACCTTGCTCAAAGTTACCACGGCTAGTTGGCACACTCCCAAGGGCACCAGCATCAACAAAGAAGGCATCAAGCCAGATATGGAGGTTGTCTTAACTTATGACGACGCTAACAACAACCGTGACCCACAACTTGATGCCGCCAAAAAGTTATAAAATAGTAAATATCCTAGACAAAAATTGTGCTTGCATAATTTTCCGAGTTTCCACAAAACAAAATTTTACGCTATAATATATATTATGATAAAAGTATATACTACTCCAACTTGCCCCTGGTGCCATGTGCTCATGGAATGGCTCGACCAACAGGGAATTGAATATCAAGAAATCGACGCCCGCGAAGTGCCCGGTATCAGTTCTGTACCAGTAACCGAGATCAACGGCGAACGCATCGTTGGCTTTGATCGCCCCGCGCTCAAAGCCGCTCTTGCTAACTTAGATTCCAAAAACAAAAAGGCCGCCTAAAATGCATCGTGGCAACCGGCAAAATGCCACCATCCTTGCATCAACCGCCAAACCTAGTATTGTTCTGGTGCATGGTTTTCGTGGCTCACCACTCGGGCTGGAGGAAATTGCAAAAAACCTACGTAAAGCAGGGTATGAGGTTTACTTGCCCGCCATCCCGCCCTTTGCTGGCGCTAGTGAATTAGAAAACTACTCCCCCAAAGCCTACGCCGGCTATCTCGCCAAATATATTCGCGAGCACGGCTTGCAACGCCCAATCTTAGTGGGGCACTCCATGGGCTCAATCATCGTAGCCGCCACCGCCAAGTTCCATCCTGAATTAATCAACCAAAAACTCATTCTGCTCTCACCGATTTCTGTCAAAACTGCCAAGCCCTTTGCACTCATTTCACCGCTTGCCGCCATCGTACCACGCCAGATAGTAGATTATATTACCACGCGCTACCTTTTTGTGCCAAAAGACAAAAAACTCTTCCAAAACACCCTGCAACTTACGCATCAATGCAGCGAGGATCAACCACCTTCACGTTCAGCCATCGCTGCTGCCACCAAATTCTCCACTAATTATTCTATCCAAGATTTTCTGCCCGTGCAAAAAACCCTCATCATCGCTGGTGCCAAAGATCGCTTAATTCCACAAAAAAAGACTAGAAAACTAGCCCAACAATCGCAAGCCGAACTCAAACTCATCCCCAATTCTGGCCATCTACATAATTACGAGCAACCCCAAGAAACCGCAAAACTGATCCTAGATTTTTTAGAAAACTAATCTTTTCTCGCATAAATACGCTTTTTCTCAAACCGCTTAATCCAAATCTTTATGTCCTTCGAAAAGGTATTCATGCGCGCAAATCAGTCTATCTTCTCTTGCTTTAGTCTAATTGCTTCTCGATAAATCTCCACAAACCGCTGCAAAGTACGGTTCAAATCGTGCTTTTTAGCCACTTCCAGACTCTCTTTACCATAGCGCTCACGAATTTCCTGATTCCTAAATAACTTCACCATCGCATCGGTCAGTTCAGTCACATCGCCCGGATGGCACAAAATTCCATTTCTCTTATGCTGGCATAATTCCCGCACCGCACCTGCGTCTACTGCCACCAACGGCAAACCCGTCGCCGCCGCCTCGATCAATACAATACCTTGAGTTTCCGTTTCACTCGCCGTCACAAACAATGTCGCCGCACGATAGACTTCCATAATATCCGGCGGATAAATTCGACCCGGAAAATACACCGACTTTTCTATCCCCAGTGCTTGCGCCAAATCTTGCAAATGCTGCCGATCTGTGCCATCGCCCACAATTACCAAACCCGCATCAGGCACCTTTTCCAGCACCCCGGCAAACGCCGACACCACGTTGCTAATGCTTTTTTCCGGATCCACCCGCCCTACATAAAGCGCCAAGGGTTTATCTTTTGGCAAATGGTATTTACGATAAATCTTGCTTGCGGGCTTCTTTGGCCCAAATTGCGCCAAATCTACCCCATTTGATAGTGGTTCCACCGTCACCTGAAAATGCTTGCGCTTTTTGGGTACCAAATCATCAATTGCCATTTCTGTTGGCATCGTAGCGTATTCCGAATGTTTAAGAAAACTCGCCATATAAGTACGCAAAATCGCATCCAGTGGCCGTTTAATCGGCTTCAAAATCTTCAACTGGCTCGTGATATTATCCGGATAAGCATGACCAGTACTCACTAACGGCACATCATATTTCTTGGCATAGCGCCGCGTAGCAATTGCCACCATTTCCGCCGTCTGCAGATGAATCACATCCGGCCGAAACCGGTTGAGAATCTTTTTCATCGCCGGGTACGGATCCACTGTCACCCACAAACCATAGCGATACGCTAGCCGCGGCAACGGCATCCCTAAAAACTCCTTACCCTCCGGCACTTCATTGATCTGATCCGGATAAAACGGAAACCGAATCGACCGCAAGTAAAACGTCGTTACTCCATCACGCTTTTCTCGGTGCTGTTTACCAGTAAAACTTGGGCAAATCACCAGCACCTCGTGCCCCTGTCTAGCCAAACCCTTGGCCAAATTATTCGCAAACACCGCCACCCCATTCGTCATGGGATAATATAAATCTGAAGTAATTGCAATACGCATATCTGTTTTTATTATAACACAAAACCTGTGGTGATTTTGAAACTTGCACCAAGCGCCACCCCTGTTAACTCGCTCCAAAACCTGTGGTATTTTTAAAAACCGCTAAGGTTTCATTTCTCTATCTATTATCTCAATCTGACGCTCAATTACGTCAATTCCACGCTGAATATCTTCCAATTCCTGCCAAAATTGTCGCCTCTGGGTTTCTAGCATCGCTTTACGCTCAGGCAAAGATTGATCGCCTTGCCGCAACAAGCCGGCAAACCTTTTTAAACTCTTCCGTGGCATCCCAGCCTTTTCTAGCGCCACCAAAGTTTTAATAAGATTCACTTGTTCTGCTGTCAAAACTTGATACCCCGCCCGACTCCGTCGCACATAGGGAACCATGCCATTTCGGCATAATCTCCGCACCGTCCAAACCGATATCCCAATTTGTTCACTGGCCTGCCTAATTGTGTATACGCCTTTATTCATGAGTATATTATACAACACGCAACCCCAGCCAGCCGAATGATCATAATATTATAACGGGGCTGTATTAGTAATTTAGGATGTGATATAATGAAATTGCTACAATTATCATTCAGCAGAAGAACAATTCAGTTCTTCAAAAAGCGAAAAGATGCGATCACATTCGCAGAATTTAAGCTTTTTGAAGAGGTTTGAATTGATGATTGTAGCGATCAGAATGTGGTCGCTTTTTTATTTATTAGCGACCACTAACAATGGTCGCTATAATGAAAGAAGTCAATAAGAATACCGGTTTAACGCCTGTTGGCATAAAATCTCGTTCTAGGGTTAGAGACCGAGGTGAAGTTTTTACGCAGCCGCGAGAAGTGAATAATATTCTCGCACTTACGCAAGCAACTTCAAATCGATATTGGCGTTTTCTCGAGCCCGCCTGTGGCAATGGCAACTTTCTGGAAGCAATTTTACGTCAACGCCTCGATCATCTCAGACAAGATAAAATCGAATGGCATCACAAAAACCGTGAATTTTCCGTCCTGAAAGTTTTGTCTACGATTTATGGTGTCGATATTGCTGAGGATAATATTACAGAATGCCGCAAACGTCTGACCGGCTTAATTTTTGAGTATTTGCCAAAGAAATCTAGTAAAGGTTTTCTTCTGGCGATGGACGAAATATTGCGAACTAATTTTATCGTTGGCGACATGCTGAACGGTAAGGAGTTCGTCTTTTTTGTGGAGTATTCTACGCCAGTGAAAGGTAGGTTTAAGCGTCGAGTTTATGCTCTCACCGATATGGAAAATGGTATCGACAGGGTAATAGTGGAGATGCCACCAGTGCGTTTCGAGGAAATGCAGCCTATCAAAATCCCAGATAAAAATACTTTTGCTCCGCCGGAGAAGGCAAAGCAAAAACGACAAGAAAATTTATTTGGAGATGAGAAATTATGAATAACGGAAAACCCGATCAGAACAACACGCAAGCTATAACGAATCTTGGTTATAACTCTACACTATTGCAAAACTTGATCAACCAAAGGCATACGCCAGATATTCTGGATTGCATTGCTAATTTATCCAACGATGAAGTATTTACGCCGCCAGAACTTGCCAATAAAGTTTTGGATTTATTACCAGAAGAGGTTTGGCATAATAAAAACTTAAAATGGCTCGATCCGGCATGTAAGACTGGTATTTTTCTCCGCCAAATTGCTGTGCGTTTGATGGAAGGACTACGGGATGAATTTCCCAACGAAGAGGAACGCCGCCACCATATCTTCCAGAATATGCTTTACGGCATCGCAATTACCAACTTAACTGCTCTAATGAGCCGCCGCAGCCTTTATACGTCCAAAGACGCTAGCGGTGAAAAATCTATCGCTGGCTTTACTAACGAAAATGGCAATATTTTCTATGATAATCGTCCACATACTTACAAGAACGGCTCGTGTATTTTCTGTGGCAACTCGGAAAATAGTGAACTGGATCGTGACGAAACCTTGGAACGCCACGCATATAACTTTATCCATTTAACACCAGAGGAGGCTCAAAATATGAAATTCGATGTCATTGTTGGCAATCCGCCATATCAGCTTAGCGATGGTGGAGGCGGCGGTGGTAGTAGTGCTTCTCCAATTTATCAATTATTTGTCCGTCAAGCAAAAAAGTTAAACCCAAAATATCTCGCCTTTATTATCCCCTCTCGATGGTTTGTTGGTGGCAAAGGTCTTGACGATTTTCGGGATGAAATGATGCACGACCATAGTATAAAAACGTTGATCGATTACCCAAACTCTAACGATTGTTTTCCTGGTGTCGAAATAAAAGGTGGGGTTTGTTACTTTGTAAGACAACTTAACTATGATGGCTTATGTGATTATTCAATTATGAACGAGAACGATATGATAACCAGTTCAAAACGCTTCTTGGATGAGGGAAATGTCGGCGTCGTCATTCGCTATCCAGAAATGGTATCAATTCTTGCTAAGGTCCAAGACAAGCATGAGGAAACGTTGAGTAATATTGTTTCTTCTAGGAAACCATACGGTTTGACGAGCGATTTTTTTAAAGACCCAAACAAATATGATTTACCTCCAATTTTTAAAAATGATACAGAGATTCCAGGTGCTAGCGTAAGAATATACGGACTAGAAGGTGCTCGTAGAACAATTAGATATGTTTCACTCGGTTATCCATTTCCGAACGGAAAAGAGGAGATATTGGGCTGGAAGTTATTTGTGCCAAAGGCTTATGGTAACGGAACAGTTGGTGAAACTTTCCCAGATGCTATTATCGCCAGTCCAAGGACTGCGTGCACGGAAACATTTCTTCGTGTTGGACATTGGAACAGCGAAGAAGAAACGAAAAATGCACTTAAATATCTGAAAACCAAGTTTAGTAGAATTTTACTTAGTATTAAGAAGACTACTCAAAATACAGCAAAAGACACATACTCTCTAGTACCACTATTAGATTTTACAGAAGAATGGACTGATGAAAAACTTTACAAGCGTTATAGTCTATCCCAGGAAGAAATAAACTTTATCAAAAAGAGCGCAAAGGAGATAAAGTAAAATGGATAAAATAACTTCAGATTATAAGATATATCTGGAAGAATTAGATAAAATAACTAACTTCATACAGGAGAATATAGAATTTTTCAATACAGCCATTATATACTTTTCAATCACAATAACAAACATCATTAGCGATCAATCTCAACTCGAAGACAATATTGATAAAATTATCCAACTATACTATTCACTGCAAAATCAGAAAATACTGGATAAGGATAAAAATAATACCATACAAAAAATAGTTAAAAATAAATATGTTAATAATCATAAACGGAATAATATCCTAAAAGAAGTTGCGAACTCTTTAGATATTAAAAAGTTTGATATAACGCCATTCGAACAAGCAGCCAATATCAGAAACGACTTTGGACATATACGTATAAAAATTAAAGAAATTAATAATATCCCTTATGTTTATCTTCAATCAAAAGAAGGCGATCTTGACATCGAGGAGTTAAGCATTAGATATAAACAAGAAAATCAAAAAGCTCAAAAGATGCTAGAACCACTTTTTATGAAATATAATATATCTCCATTATATTGGAGGGGAATTTATGAACATTAAGAATAGTCCTCTCCGCTACGCCAAACGCCCACAAATCTACGTCTATGAAGCCACTGGGCAACCTGGTCTCAAAATTGGTTATACTGAGCGTGTTATGAAGTCTGGTAATGACTTTGATGCCGTAGAGGCCAGGATTAAGGAGGGTTTAGTTAAAACTCCAAACAAGCAATATAAAATTCTTCACTATGAACCTGCAATCACGAAAGATGGTGAGTATTTTACCGACCATCTCGTTCATAAGTGGCTAAAGAACTTTGGTAAGCAGCAACTGGCTGGTGAGTTTTATGATATCGACCTAGAAACCGTCAAATCTATCATCCAGAACATTAAGGATGGCACACCAGAAAAGGGTAACGCCACTCGCAAGAATTTCAAAATGCGTCCAGAGCAGGAACTCGCCGTCAAACAAACTTCGGAATATTTCGAGAAACATTTACTACCAGAAGGTCTGCAAGAAACCAAGGATGCCCCACGTTTTCTCTGGAATGCCAAAATGCGTTTCGGCAAAACTTTTACGGCTTATCAACTCGCTAAAAAGATGGGCTGGGACAGAATTTTAGTGCTAACTTATAAACCTGGCGTAGAGCAAGAGTGGAAAACCGACCTCTATGGACATCAAGATTTTGAGGGTTGGCAATTTATCGAAGGGTTACAATCTTGGGAAGAAGCCGGAATTGATGAAACTAATCCTGTGGTCTGGTTTGCTAGTTATCAGGATGTGCTTGGCAAAAATACTGATGGCACGCTCAAAGACCGCCATAAGAAAATGCGAGAAATCGAATGGGACTGCCTGTTTGTGGACGAATATCATTTCGGAGCGTGGCGAGAAGCCGCCAGAGAACTCCACGATGAGGACGATAAAAAAGAAGGTGAAATGGCGATGCCAGACGACCTCAACGAGATCGAAGAAACGATGCCGCTCAAAGTGCGTGGCTATCTCTATCTTTCTGGCACACCGTTCAAAGCGATTGCGAATGGCGAATTTAACGAAGACCAGATTTTTAACTGGACTTATGCCGATGAACAACGTGCAAAGTTTCACTGGAATGATGAAGGCGATAATCCTTATCGTGAACTACCACAGATCGTAATGTTAACTTACCAAATGCCAGAGAATCTCCGCGAAGTTGCGATGAAAGGTGAGTTTAATGAATTTGATCTGAATAAGTTTTTCCGAGCCAAGAAAAACGTGAACGGCGATTATGTTTTTGAGTTAGAAAAAGACGTGCGAAAGTTTCTTAATATTCTGCACGGCGATGATTTGCAAATTGAAGTAGAAAATAAATTCGACTACCACGCCCCGGCTCTACCATACGAAGACGCTCGTTTGCTGTCCGCTCTCAGGCACACATTTTGGTTTTTGCCTAACGTAGCGGCGTGTCGTGCGATGGAGAGATTGTTGCGACTTGATCCGTTCTTTAGTAATTATAAAATTATTCGTGCAGCTGGTAATGATACTCCTGGTGGTAAACACGCCAAAGACCCAGTGGTTGACGCCGTAAAAGATGGCGTGACGACTGCTACAATTACCTTGTCTTGTGGTAAATTAACAACTGGCGTGACAATTCCAGCCTGGAGTGGCGTATTATTCCTCCGCAATATTGAGTTTCCAGAAGCCTATTTCCAAACCGCTTTTCGTGCTCAAAGTCCGTGGGTAATGAAAGACGCTGATGACCCGATGCGTCGCAATGTAATGAAACCAATTTGCTATGTGATGGACTTTGCCCCTAGCCGTGCATTGAAACTTATTGCCGATTATAGTGGCACGCTTGATAGCCCGAGTGATACTCGGCGACCAGAGAAAAGGTTGGAAGAGTTTATTGAGTTCTTACCTGTGTTATGCTTTGATGGGGCGAAAATGCGGCCACTAAAAGCCACAGAAATCCTTGACATCTCTACTTATGGCACGGCATCTACAATGCTTGCTCGTCGTTGGCAATCCGCTAAACTCGTCGATACTACTACTGTTATTCTGGAAAAAGTGATGAATAATCCAGAGATTATGGCTGCGCTGGAGAAGATTGAAGGCTTCCGCAACCTTAAAAACGACCTTACGAAAGTTATCAGCCGAGAAAAAGCCGTTCACGCTGCCAAGAAACAGCGTGCTATAGAAGGACGTGAAGCCACCAAAGAAGAAAGCGAGGAGGAAAAAGCGGAGAAGAAGGAACGCCAAGGCTTTAAGAAAATGCTCCGAGAAAAACTTCTCCAGTTCGTGACAAGAATTCCAGTCTTTATGTATTTGACTGATTATCGGGAGCAAGCCCTAATTGATGTCATTCGTAATCTTGAGCCAGAATTATTTACTAGGGTAACTGGATTAACCATTCGAGAATTCGACCAAATGTGTGAAGTGGGCGTATTCAATCAAACCGAACTTAATGCTGCCATCGCCCAATTCCGACGTTTCGAAGATGCTTCGCTTGAATATGCTGGTGGACGCTCCGCTCACGATGGTGATGAAAATATCGGTCTATTTGATACCGTAGTGACGAGAAGCGAAGCAGATGAGATAATCGAAGCGGAGATATAGCATCTCATCACATCTCGCATTCTCATGTTATAATATACCCATGAAGAAACCCAAATCTCCCGCTTCCGTCACCATCAATCGTCGTGCGCACTATGATTATCAACTCGGCGAGGAACTTTCTTGCGGCATGGCTCTCAGTGGCCCCGAAGTTCGCCTGATTCGTGACCATCATGTCCAGCTCAAAGGCTCTTTTGTCACCATCAAAAACGGGGAACTTTGGCTCAACAATCTCACCCTTGGCGCCGATACTGAGCGCAATATCAAACTCCTCGTCACCAAAAAGCAACTTTTCGGCCTAGAGCGCGCCAAGCAAAACGGTTTTCAACTCGTGCCAGTTAAATTACTCGCCGGTGGGCGTCACATCAAGCTCATCATCGCCACCGGCAAAAGCAAGAAAAAATACGACAAACGTGAAACCATCAAAAAGCGCGATATCGCCAGAAATCTCAAGCATCAACAAAATTACTAAAAACACTAATTTTATTTACAGATACGCGTTTTTCATCAAAAACCATTGACAAATATTAAAAAGTGTGCTACAATGTATAACATACAAACCCGGATGCTCGGTTTAGTACGATTTTGTGGTCAAGAGAACAAAAGGAGGGGATAAAATGACTACAATTACAATTACAGATTTAATAAACGGTGTCGATTTTGGTAAGGTCGATACCATCCAATGGGGCAGTCCCGTTGCGACAACTGACAATTTTTGCAAGATATTCCAGGACACCAAATGCGAAACGCTAAGTCCCACCGAAGACGAAATCAAAAATCTACAGATCGTTTTCGACCTTATCGCGGAAGAATCAGATTCTTTACCGTGGTTAGACTTACTCTGTATAGCGTTTGGCAACAAGGAGGTACCTCTCACAGAAGAAGGTTTCAATTTCAACTATCTCCAGGATACACCTGCAACGATGATCGAATTTGATTACAATAATCTTCTCAGCGAGATACGCCGCGTCTACACCAGCAAATTCGTCCGTTGATGCACCTTGATCCCGGCCAGATGGCCGGGATACTTTTTCGTTCAAGAACTATGATATAATAAACATATGAGAATTTACTCTTGGAACGTCAACGGCATTCGCTCTGTCCTCAAAAAAGGCGCACTAGATGAGTTACTTACATCTGCGCAGCCCGACATCCTTTGTCTGCAGGAAACCAAAGCCAAGCCCGGTCAAGCCGAAGTTGACTACCCCGCCTATCTCGAGCTCTGGAACAGTGCCGAACGCGCTGGTTATTCTGGCACTGCCACTTTCACTAAACTCCAGCCAGTCAACGTTTTTAATAACTTTACCGAAGACATTCGCGCCGGCTATTTGTGGGACGAAGATAAATACGGCAGCCCACTCACCGAAGGTCGTGTGCAAACGGTCGAATTTCCTGGTTTTTATCTCGTCAATGTCTATACCCCCAACAGCAAACGCGATCTCTCCCGCCTCAAACTTCGCGAAGATCTATGGGATCCGGCTTTTCGGAATTTTCTCAGAGAACTCGAAGCCCACAAACCAGTAATTGTCTGTGGCGATTTCAACGCCGCCCACACTCCGCTCGATCTTGCTCGCCCCGATGATAACGAGCACAATGCTGGCTTCACTCAGGAAGAACGCCAGGGGATCAAAAACCTCATCGACGCCGGCTTCGTTGATACTTTCCGCCATTTCTACCCCAGCCAACAACGCTATACTTGGTGGTCGCACTGGTCACACTGCCGCGAACGCAACATTGGCTGGCGCATTGACTATTTCTTCATCTCACCTCAACTTTTGCCTTACCTCAAATCTGCCGAGATCCACGAACACATCATGGGCTCCGACCATTGCCCCATTTCTATAGAACTGGAGTTTCCAAACTAATGGCTTTTGCAACCATCAATTCCGATTTGTCGTATTGGCGCAAACAAGACAAACCACTTTTTGATAACCTTATTTGGAATATCCCCGAACAAAAAACCGGCCATGCCGCCATCATTGGTGGCAACAGCCAAAATTTTTCCACCGTCGTGCGTATTTCCGAGTTTATCAACCAAACTTTTCCCATCAAAACTCTCACCACTGTCTTGCCCGACGCCCTACGCGGCAAACTTCCACCCTTGCCTAACCTTGATTTTTTACCCTCCACCGAAAGCGGCTCTTTTGCCAAATCACGCCAACTCGAACTGGCTTTTTCTAACCCAAATTCCACCCTCATCATTGGTGACCTTTCCCGAAATTCTGCTACCGCCGTCGCCATCTCTGATGCCATCGCTAAATCTACTCCCGAAATTCACCCAAATTTTGCTGGCGATTTACAAGATTCGGGCGAAAATTCTGCAAATTTATTAGTCCTCGCACGCGATAGCGTAGATTTACTCGCTCCCGAAGCCAGCAACTGGCTCAATCGCCCCAACACCATCATCATCGCCTCCATGGCACAGTTACAAAAACTCTTCCGCGCGGTTTATTATCCACGCATGATTTTACTCTCGCAGCCGCTTATCCCTACTATCGAAACTCTCCACAAGTTCACGCTCACCTATCCCGTCACTTTGCTCACTTTTCACCAAGATAATATCATCGTTACTAGTGCCGGAGAAGTTTCCACCACCCACCTCGTTGACACAAATTATTCACCAATTTCGCTTTGGTCCGGCCAACTTGCCGCTCGTGTCACCGCACTCAACCTTTATAATCCCAAACAAAACTTTGCGGCCACCACCGCCGCAGTCTTGATGCACTAAGATCTGCTTTGCGGCCGTTTCTGCATCGCCAACTGATATGCTCCCAGCAAATCATCAATCTGCGCTTCTTGCAAAACCTCCGCTCGATGCTTCAACATCTGCTTGCTCATCTTGGCAACTTTTGCACTTTCAAGATTTTCTAATGCAATCGCCATTGCTGCTGGCTCCGACCCACCCGCGATCATATAACTCTCGCTCGGCATCAGTTCTATCATATTCGGATCACAGAAAAACACTGGCAAACCCGTTGCTTCCGCTTCGAGCAAGGTCATCGGCTGGTTGTCGAAATTATATGATGCCAAAATACTAATATGCGCTTCCGCCATCGACCGCAAAATTTTCTCACGCTTCTGCATCCCATAAAATTTCACTTTCAAATCATTATGCCTAGCATATCTCTTCGCCGCTTTCATTTGGTTACCATCGCCATATACATATAATAAATATGGTCGTTTCAACATTGCCACCGCCTGCAAGAACGGCAAAATTCGTTTTTCCCGCGACAAGCGCGAATTCCAAATCATTTTTAACACTGCACCATCTTCCAACTCACGCTCTGCAAAATCAATCTGCACCAACTCAGACGACACCCCATTCGACACACGCACAAACGGACGCGTCACGCCATAGTGTTCCAATTTTCGCGCAAAATGATTCGACGGCACAATCATCACATCAGCATATTCCGCTTGATTCACCATCAGTTCCCACATTTTAGCCCGCGCCCAAGTCGGAGCCTGAAACTTATCCCGTTTCACTTTCAAACTATGTAGTAAATATTTAGCGTGCATATGATTCATCAAACTCGCCGTAAAATATTTGAACGGATGCGGAACATTGATTGCAATCGCCATATCCTCACGCCCGTGCATCGTCTGCACCAAAGGTAAACCAAACCGCCGTGCCAACCTTACACCCGCCAGACTACAACTTGCCTCATAATGCACATGCACCACATCAAACTCCGCAAAATTCGGAAACTTTTCCAACACGAACTCTTCCACTACCGTTGGTCGCTTAGACACCACGGAATGATTAATTCGCAAAAAACGGTGGCTCGGCACATTTATTACATTCTTTTCGTGCGCGTCAAAGCCCGGACAAAACACTATCACTTCATGTCCCAACTTTTCGAGTTCCAATTTTTGTGCCTTAATCGACGACGCAATTCCACCCGACCCCCATGGAGCATAAATATCCGTAAAAACCGCGATTTTCATAGTCTAATTATAACACATTTATGCATAATTACCTTTTCCGTAGGGCATAAAGACTTAGCCCAAGCGACCCGAACTGCCGGGGATAGCGAATAAAGAAAATGCTAGCATTTTCTTTTGAGCGACACAGGCAGAGAGTGACGTAGTTACGACGGCGGTCCGAGGAAAAGGTAATTATGTAGGAATATGCTATACTAAAAGCATGGAAAACTATTCTGAACACCGCACTGCGGAAAGCGTTTCGCCAAAACACCCCGACAAACTTTGTGACCAAATCTCGGACGCTATTCTTGATGCCTATCTCACCGCCGATCCTGATTCTCGCGTGGCCGTTGAATCTTGCGGCGGGCACGGTCAAATTTTTATCGTCGGCGGAGTTACTTCCACTGCTAACATCCCCGCCAGTGTCATTGCTGATATTGTCACGCGCATCACTGGCGACAAAAACCTCAAAATCACTATCAACCTCGTCCATCAAAGTCCAGAAATTGCCCGCGGCGTCGACACTGGTGGCGCCGGTGACCAGGGAATTATGATCGGTTACGCTTGCAATGAAACACCCGAATTAATGCCTCGCGAAGTCATGCTCGCGCGTCAACTCAACCAATATATTTACACTCTCTGCCCCTACGACGGCAAAACTCAAATCACGCTAGATGGCCCTTATGTTAGTTCGATCGTTGCCAGTTTCCAGAATGTCAGCCAAGACACACTCAAACGCCTAGTACAAGAATTTATCGTTGAACACCAACTTATGCCTAAGCCAGATGCCAGCAGCATTGAACTTCACCTTAACCCCGCTGGCGATTGGCATCAAGGCGGTTTCGAAGCCGATACTGGCCTCACCGGACGCAAACTCATCGTTGATAATTATGGTCCACGTATTCCGATTGGTGGCGGCGCCTTCTCCGGCAAAGACCCATCCAAAGTTGACCGTTCCGCCGCCTATATGGCTCGTCGCGTCGCCGTTGATTATCTCCGCAACCGCCAAGCCAAAGAAGTCTTTGTGCGCCTAGCCTATGCCATCGGCCACGCCGAACCACTCGAACGTACCGTTATCATTGACGGAAAGACCGAAGAAATCACTGGCTACGACCTCACTCCGCAGGGAATTATCAAATATCTCGACCTCAAACGACCAATTTACGAGCAAACCGCACGCTACGGTCACTTTGGCGCCGATTTCGACTGGGAAAAGTAGCCAAAATTCATATTTTTTGCTAAAACTATTGACTTATTTTGAGTTACGTGCTATAACTAAAAAACAGGGTGCGTTCTTTAATGTTTTTATTGATAGTCCGCGCCAAATCTTTGTTTATTGGAGGAATGAACTATGAGAAAAAACCAAATAATCTTTCGGAAATCCGACAGCAATGACAATTTCTACGAAATGGCTCGTTTACTGTATGAAACTGACCCTCATATTTATCCATTTTGGAAGCCAAACGCAAAAGATTTTGCCAATTTTCTGACTCCGTGGATGAATATTGATGGCTTTATCTTCAGTTTTCGGAATTTTTATATCGCGCACGAAAAAGATTACCGCTTCCCGTTAGCGATCATGGTTATTATGGACAACCGCTCACACTGCGAGTTCGATTATAGGACTTTCGTCAAACACGCCAATACTCCGGAAACTGGCTTTGTTGTGGAGCATTATCTCAAGAAAATTATGGACTCAGTACAAAGTTCTCCCGACAATGTTGCCTATGGCATCGCCTTGTGCGTCAATCCCGCTGTTCGTGGTCGCAATATTGGCTCTAGACTTTTTGAAAAGTGTCTTAACTCGCTCAAGCATCACGACATCGATACACTCTATTTCGATTGTTTGAAGGGTAATCACATCGCCAGAACACTGTATGAGAAACACGGTTTTGAGAATATTGGCGAGGGAATCGGCTTTGACGGCACACTCAACTCAAAAGTGAAGATCGTCAATTACCGCGGCAATTTCTAGGCCACTATTAATAGTGCTATGCTACCGCGTGAAAGCGGTAGCATTTTTGCGTTCACGCACATTATGCCCATCATAGCCATACCTTCCCGTAATCGGATCACGAAACAAAAAGTTATGCATCGGAAATCGTGTCAAAGACAAATACATCGCTAGCACGATTACGCTAATAATTATGCTTACAATCTGGCCCGATTCACCCATCGGCGCCAAGTCCATGAGCCCCACAAACGCCGCACTGCTGGCAAAACTTGCAACAAAGAAAATTGTAATATCAATCGGCAAACACGATTTTACTTTCAAAATCGCCCGATAGCCATAGAAGAGCACCGGAATCACAATCACTGACACCAAAAACGACATACTTTTGGCAAACCAATAATTCGGATTACCACCCAACCACCAGACATCCACCAAAGTACAAATAAAAATTCCCGACAGCGCCAGTTTAATATGTTCCCATGTGCTCTCATTCACCGCCGAAAAAATCGCCACAAATTTATTCTGCTTGCTCCAGCCATAAGTAAAGTGCAATACCGAACCTAGCAAAGAAATCGCCAAGCCTTCAATCAAAATTATCATCCATGCATTCATATGCTTTATTATACCACGCTTACGCCAAAAATATCATTGACAAAGAAATTCCCGCACCATATCATTGTATTAAGAAAGTAATACAATGATAGAATTCAACTTTAGTAGCAATCGCCCGATTTATATTCAACTCGTCGAGCAACTAGAATTATATATTATTTCTGGCAGAATTCCGCCCGGCAGCCGTCTGCCATCCGTGCGCGAACTTGCCTTGCAAGCCAAAGTCAACCCCAACACTATGCAACGCGCCCTTTCCGATTTAGAAGATCTAGGACTAATTTATACCGAACGCACCAATGGCAAGTTCATCACTACCAATACCAAATTATTAGACCGTCATCGTGAACATTTCATTACTAATAAAATTCAAAACTTTCTCGCTGAAATGTCTGCTCTCGGCTTTGATCACAAAACAATTATTAAATATCTAAAAACAATTGGAGGTAAAACCCTATGACCACAAAAACCAAACAACCTAAGCAGCCGCCACTTGTTGTTTGCAAAGAATTAACTAAAAGTTATGGTAGTAAAGTTATTTTAGAGAACATCAATCTTACCATCCCGCGCGGCAAAATCATTGGTTTACTCGGGCGCAACGGCGCGGGCAAGTCTACTCTCATCAAAACTTTCAATGGACTCATCACACCTACTTCTGGCACGGTTTTAATCAACGGCCAGCCCATCGGAACTGCCAGCAAAAATCTTATTTCTTACTTGCCAGAGCGTACTTATCTCGACAAAACTATGCGCGTTCGCCAAGCCTTACAATTTTTTGCCGAATTTTACGCTAATTTCGATTTAGATAAAGCCAAATCACTTGTCCAAGATTTGCATCTCGATCTAGATACCAAAATTTCCAAAATGAGCAAAGGCATGCAAGAAAAACTCCAACTTATTTTAGTTATGAGTCGCCAAGCCGAACTCTATATTTTGGACGAGCCACTTGGTGGTATTGACCCCGCCACCCGCGATTATATCCTCGATACTATCCTCTCCAATTTTAGCCCCAACGCTAGTATGATTATTTCTACTCATCTCATCGCCGATATTGAGCGTATTTTGGACGAAGTAATTTTTATCGACAATGGCAAAATCGCTTTGCAGGCTAGTGCTGATGAACTACGCAACCAAGAACATGCATCAATTGACGAAATCTTTAGGAGGACTTTTAAAAATGCTTAACAAACTGCTCAAATATAATCTCAAAACTATTTTTCGCCCGCTCAGCGTCTTTTATCTCATTGTTGTCACCTGTGCTCTTCTCACTCGCGTTTTTGTGCGACCCGAAAATTTCAATCTCATTTATTTCTTACACGATTTTTTCCAAGGCGCCACATTTGGCTTCTTAATTGGCGCCATCATCAATGCTTCCATGAACATTTGGGCTAACTTCAAAAATGACTTTTATGGCGACCCGTCCTATCTCATGCACACTTTACCCGTCAAGCGTAGCACACTTTATTGGTCACGCATTCTCACCATTCTCGTCACCTATGCCGTCACCCTCGTCCCCGGCTTAGTCGCCCTGCTTATCGCCTACGGCAATACTGAAATTTTCCAATTTATACGCGACTTTATTTCTACTAACGGTCTTATTGCTAGTACTTTCCAATACGCCCTACCACTCGTCCTCATCATTTTCCTAGAAATCATTTTCATTGTCCAATGCGGCATCACTGGCATCATCCTTGGCCATCGCCTGAACAATAATAAAGTCATCTTTTCCGTTATCTTTGGCTTCACTTTTTATATTGCCTTCAACTGTCTTAGTATGGGATTATTACTACTCTGGAGCATTTCCGATTATCACATGAATTGGATTTTCGCCAGCGCTGGCAACTTTGAACCCCGAGCATTTTGCCAAATCTTTTGGGCTGGTAGCGCAATATATATTATATATCTCGGCATACTTGATTATATTAGTCTACATTCGCTAAATCAAGGAATCGACGTCGAATAGTCGTCTTGTAAAAATACCCCCCCCCCCCCGTGATATAATTAGGGGAAATATAGAAAGGATCTCATGTCTAAATTAGTACTCAAAGACGTTTCCAAAACTTTCGCCGGCAAACTCGTGGTGGACAAAATCTCCTTCACGCTCAACCAACCCGGAGTTTATGGACTACTTGGCACCAACGGTGCCGGCAAAACCACCACCATCCGCATGTTGCTCGGTATCATCACCAAAGATAGCGGGAAAATCACTTGGAATGGCGCACCAGTCGACCGCAAAACTGTCAATTTTGGCTACCTACCAGAAGAACGTGGTGTCTATCCCAAAGTCAAAATCTTTGACCAATTGATGTATTTTGCCGAACTCAAGGGCATAAGCAAAACCGACGCCGCCACAGCCATCCAAAAATGGGCCAAACGTCTTAAAGTTGAAGAGTATCTTGCCATGCCCGCCGAAAAACTTTCCAAAGGCAACCAACAAAAAATTCAATTCATGACTGCCGTCATTCATGATCCAGATTTGATAGTACTAGACGAGCCTTTCAGTGGCCTTGACCCCGTGAACACTGATATCCTCAAAAACATCATTATCGATCTCGTGCGCCAGGGCAAATTTATCATCATGTCGGCTCACCAAATGGCTACCATCGAAGAATTTTGTACCGACATTCTCATTCTTAATCGTGGCAAAACCGTCTTGCAAGGGAATCTCAAAGACATCAAGGCCGCCTATCCTGCCAATCGTTTACAAATCGACACCGAACAAAATATCGATAAATATCTCAAAAACTACAACGTGGAGAATTCCAAAAATAATCAATACACTATCAAACTCTATGATGAAAAATCTGCCCATGAATTATTGCAAAAACTTGTCACAAATCACATTACAGTCAACAAGTTTGAAATTATGAAACCCACGTTGAACGATATCTTTATAGAAAAAGTAGGAGCCCAAAATGAAGTCAAATAATTTTCGCGATTTACTCACCGTTACCAAATTTACCATGCGCGATATTCTCAGCCGCAAATCTTTCCGCATCTCAACCATCATCATTATCGTACTTATTGTACTTGGTTTTAACATTCCAAATTTTATCAATAGTATTAGTGACGGTAAAAATTTTGAAGACAAAGTCCTCTTTGTTGACCGCGATCACTTGCTAGGAGAAATCTCCACCGAAAGCGAACAAGCGTCGCAGGGAGATAATAGTACACAAATTTGGGGCCAATTCACCGACGAAGAAATCAAAGAAAAATTACTTAACGACGACATCAGCGCGGCTTGGATAATCTCTAAACACGAACGCACAGATGGCGTCTTGCTCCAATATCTCGTTAAAAATCGCACCACCGCTCCTCAGCCATCCAATGAAACAATTCTTTTCCTTAAAGAATGCTACGCCGTAGCACGGTTACAGCAACAAGGACTCTCCGAATCTAAAATACAAACAATTTTTCCGACCTTCGCTGTTGATGTAAACCAAGTTGAAGACCAAGAAATTGGCGGTAATATCTTTGTCATGATGATGCTCTCTTGTGTACTTTTCTTTGCGATTTATTTCTGCGCCTATCAAGTTTCCAGTTCTATTACAGTCGAAAAAACTTCCAAAATCATGGAAACTCTCGTTACTTCCACCAGCCCTCGTACCATTGTCCTTGGCAAAACCATCGGCATTGGCCTAGTTGGGCTCATGCAAATTATACTTTTTGCTGTCGTTGCCATCATCAGCGCTTATACTTTCCTTGATTCCGAATTATTAAACAGTCTATTTGATTTATCCAGTTTCACGCCATATCTCGCATTGATTATGATTGTCTATTTCATTCTTGGTTATTTTGCCTACGCCCTCATGTACGCCCTCACTGGCTCCACTGTCAGCAAACCCGAAGATATCCAATCAGCCAACACACCAATCGCAATCATCACTATGATTGGTTTTTATCTCGCTTATTTCACACTTACCAACCCGACTGGAGAACTCAACTTATTTGCCGCGCTTCTGCCAATCTCCTCACCATTCTGCATGCCGCTCCGCGTTATGATGGGGGTTGCCAGCGGCTGGGAAGTTTTACTGTCTATCGCGATACTTATTGTCACTTGCGCCATTATTGCCCACATCGCTATCAAAATTTATAGCAATGCAATCCTCAATTATGGCAGCAAAATGAATTTCAAAGATATTATTAAAACTTACAAGGAGAAATAAAGTGAATAAACTCGTAATCAATGGAATTTATCGCCACTACAAAGGCGATAAATACATCGTACTAGATGTCGCGATTCATAGCGAAACCAAAGAAGAATTAGTTATCTACCGCGCGCTTTATGGCGACAACAAACTTTACGCTCGCCCCAAAGATATGTTCCTCAGCGAAATCGCTCCCGAAAAACTCCGCCCCGGGCTCGAACAAAAATACCGTTTTGAATTACAAAATATCGAAAGTATAGCACATTAGGCAATTGTATCCCGCGATTCCACGTTCAATGTTTCATATTCTTGACTCGGCAATTCTGTAAAGTATTCTTTTTCGCGCGCTACTTCGTACGCTGCATCCAACAATTTACCGTTATTTGCACCAAAAACCTCTACTTTTATCATTTCCTCACGAGCAATCTCGCGTGGCGCCAAAACTCTACCATAGATCCAGTTGCCTTCACGATCCGGGTCTGGCTTTGGTGGCAAAATCTCACTTACTCGTGCCACCATCCGCGCCCAATACATGTCACCATCGTCATCTTCAATGTCAATATTTATTGCATCATAATACTTTTTCTTATTCACCGCAATATAGCCTAAATAATCACACCGATCAATTTTACAATTCAACTCTTCTAGCACTTCACGCCGCAAAGTTTCTTCCAAACTTTGCTCACCATGGTCAATTCTTCCGCCAGTGATTCTTGGCTCGCCATTTTTATAACGCAGCAAGACTCGCCCATCCTTCGTCAATAAAATCGCATGCACACGATTAAACTTTCCATCTTGCGGATATTTATTTAAATGTAATTTATAATCTACATTCTGTTCCATGCTCCAATTTTACCATATATAATATATGTATATGAACCGAGTTTTTGCCGCCATTGATCTAAAATCTTTCTACGCGTCTGTTGAATGTAATGAACGCGGCCTTGACCCGCTCACCACCAACCTTGTAGTCGCGGACAAATCACGCACCGACAAAACTATTTGCCTTGCCATTTCTCCGTCACTCAAATCTTATGGTCTGCCTGGACGCGCACGACTTTTCCAAGTTAATCAAAAAGTCCGCGAAATCAATGCCGAGCGCAAAACCAAAACTCCACTTGGAATCTTCCTAGATAAATCGTCTGACAACTCCGCACTTCTACAAAACCCAAATCTCGAACTCGATTTCATCATCGCACCGCCCCGCATGAAATACTATCTCGATTACAGTTCCAAAATCTACAATACTTATTTACGCCACGTTGCGCCCGAAGATATTTTTGCTTATTCAATTGACGAAATCCTCTGCGATATCACCAGTTACCTCAACATGAAACATTGCACCGCCGAAGAATTTGTTACCGCCATGATTACCGACGTTTATCAAACTACCGGCATCACTGCCACGGCCGGCATTGGTACCAACCTTTTTCTCGCCAAAGTTGCTATGGATATTATGGCCAAACATGCTGAGCCAAATTCCGCTGGCGTACGCATCGCAAACTTAAATGAGCAAACTTTCCGCGAACAACTTTGGGCACATACGCCCATCACTGATTTTTGGCGCGTCGGCCGCGGTTACGCCAAACGCCTTGCTAGTCATAATTTATATACTATGGGTGATATTGCACGTTGCTCTTTACAAAATCCCAAGTTACTTTACGACCTTTTTGGTATCAATGCCGAACTACTCATCGACCATGCCTGGGGCTACGAATGCGTCACTATTCCCGACGTCAAACAGCATCTACCAAAAACCAAAAGCATCAGTTCCGGACAAGTTTTGTCCTGCCCTTACGATTTTGCCAAAGCCCGCACCGTCGTCAAAGAAATGGCCGAGAGTTTAGCCCTAGAACTCGTACAAAAAGATTACGTCACCGATTATCTTAGCCTTTACATTAATTACGACCGCGAAAACCCCACATCTCAGAATAGCATTACCGACCATTACGGTCGCCGCGTTCCTAAACCCATGCAGGGGAGCACTCATCTCTCAATTCCCACTTCATCCGCCAAGATGATCATTGCAAGTTTTCTAAAACTCTACAATCAAAACGCTAACCCACACTACACCATCCGCAAGATTACTGTTGCTGCCAATAATCTCATACCTTCCAGTCAAGCCGCCACACAGGCATCTAACGTTTTAACTCAAGCCGACTTTTTTACCAACTATGCCCAACTCGAAAAACAGCGTCAGACCGAATTGCAAAATTTAACTAAGGAGAATCGCGCACAAAAAGCCGTCCTCAATATTCGCGCACGCTACGGCAAGAACTCCATCTTACGTGGTTTTAATTTTGAGGATGGCGCTACTGGGCGTTCACGTCATCAGCAAATCGGAGGACACAAAGCATGAGCACCAATACAGCCGACCTTACCAATTATCACCCTGATATCCCCAAGCGCACCATAGACGATTACGCCGATATTATCAATAACCAACGCCCACTTGCATCAAAACCAATGAGCATCGAAGCCCGCGCCGCCCAGTTTGCGCCATACGCTGCACTCGTCGGCCACAAAGATATTATTGCTTCCGATGACGCCAAAGCAAACACTAGAATTGATATCGATCACGATATCATAATTGAATACGATGAATAAATATATTATAATCTAGTCATGAAAATTAAATTATTCTACAAACTCTCCATCATTTTTGGCCTGATTATCAATACGCTCTCCTTTAGTGTACCAGTTGACGCCGCTTCATTCAGCCTTGCTGCTTCTACTAGTCAAGTTGCCCCTGGCGCTAACTTTACGGTTTCCGTTGGCGGCGATTGTATCGGCCGTATCAATCTTAAGGCTTCTGGTGGCACTATTTCTCAAAGTGCAGTCTGGGTAGAAGAGAATCGCCAAACAGTCACCGTTACGGCCGGAAACAGCGGTACTGTCACCATCACTGCCACGCCCGAAGCTGGTCTTTCTGATTCTGATGGCAATGAATATAAGCCTGGCACTCGCAGTGTTTCCGTCAAAATCGTTGCTCCTAGTCAACCCGCGCAAACTAAACCTAATACCAATACTGGTAGTTCCACAAACACTTCCAAGCCACAGTCTACCAGCAAACCCCAAACCACTATAAAACCAGTCACTACTCAAACCAACACCACAAAACCGGAAGAGTCAGAACAACCTCAAGAGCCAGAAGGTTCAGAAAGTGTAGAAAACCCAAATCGATCCGAAAGCGATCAGCAAGGGACAGCTATTGTACCAGAGGAATCTCCCACCGCTCCTTGCCAAACAATAAATGATAACAAACTTGTTTGGATCTTAGTTGCAATCCTCGCTACTCTTTTCGCTATTACTCTAGCCGTTTTAATCTATTTCATTATTAAATGCCAAAAGTTAAGCAAAGTTAAAAACGTTAAAAAGAACTCTAAAAAATGAAAAAACTCACTAAAGTTATCACTATCCTTCTAACAATTACCACGCTTTTTTATGGGTTCATTTTATCACATCAACTCGGTCACACTACTTTCGCCACCAATCATCGCGGAATCATCAATCTTGGAATCTTAGTCAAGTTTGCTGATAGCGACAGCATCGCCGCTCAACGTTCCGACGGCACGCCTTATCACATTGATGACGCTGATAGTAGGGCTAATGCCGAATTATTGCTAAACAGCGATCAACTCATCACAATGCAAACATCTGCTGGACAAATTTCCGTACCTTCCATCAAAAAATATTATGAAACCCAAAGTTACGACCAGCTTTCCATTACTACCAAATTTTTTACTTACCAAGACCAACATCCAATGGGATATTATCTTCCCAAAAGCACAAACAATACAATTGGCTATGAAGCCGGACAGAAGTCTGAGCGCGAATCTGAACTCGTAAACAATACCCTCAACGCCATTCAAAATGAAGTCACAGCTAGCGGGCTTACTGCAGATATGCTCGACGGTGACAATGATGGTAAACTAGATATGATAACACTTTTTGTTGAACCCGCCGCTAATACGCCAATCGATAGAGATAGCATCTTCTGGTCACATGTTAGTGGCAATTCCGACAGTATTACCGCACAAATCTCCGGAAAAGGTATCTCCACACATACCATTATTTATAGTGCAGACACCATTGAAGAATATGGCACTTTTTCACTGAAAACTAGTAGCTACGGCACGCTCGCCCATGAAATTGGCCATGTGCTAGGTTTTCGCGATCTTTACCGTAAAGATGAACGAAATCAACCCGTCGGCATCTTTGACCTCATGGGTAAAGTCACTAGTTCCAACCCGCAAAACCTCTCTGCCTACCTCGTCAGCGAATATCAATCTAGCACCAATTGGCATAACCCATTGCCCACCATTACTCAAACCACCAAAAACATCACGGTCTCTAAACCACAGTTTACCGACCCGAATGAACAGCGTGCCATCAAAGTCCAACCAAATAGTACTAGTAAAGAATATTTTATCATAGAATATTACGCGCCCCATGATGCCCGCACTGGCTTCGCAGCCGAAGACCAGGGAATTATCATTTATCGCGTCAACGATAATTACAAAGTTAATGGTAATTATTATAGTGACAGCACCGGCGCTGGCGACCATATATTCGTCTTCCGCCCCAATGAGCCCATACTTGGTGCTGGACTTGGCGATATTCTTCAGGCACCTCTTAACTCTTCTCGCCCCACCCTAGGTAAGACACTAGGTTCTACTACCAATTTCGACAATCAAACCATCTATTACGCCGATGGTTCTAATTCTGGCATTATAATTACAGTTACCAAGATGGACAACTCTTCCGTTACTTTTGATGTTATTTTTCCGGAAATTACTGGCGACGGTAGTGCGCAAAATCCGTATCAAATTTCTGATAATACTACTTTTCTTTATCTCATGAATAATGATACTAAAGGTAAATATTACACTCTCACCGAAGATTTAGATTTTACCAATATCACATATCCAGATATCAATTTCTATGGACATCTCGACGGGCAAAATCACACCTTTAGTAACATCACTGCTGCCGGTGTTGGGATCTTTAACAATCTTGGCGACTACAATTCCGCCAGCAGTATAAGAAATCTCAAAGTTAACAATCTCACCATAAATCCCAGTACAAATGGCAGTAGTCTCGGCGGATTAGCCTCCGTCACCACTAATGTCATCATTGAGAACGTTCATTTACTTTCTGGCGAAATCAGCAACACCAAAGGGATTAATGACCTCTCCGCTACTGGCGGCTTTGTTGGTAACGCCAATAGTACAACCATTATCAATAATTGTTCCACTGCACTTAGTGTAAGTAGCGACAGTAGCATCGGTGGTTTTATTGGCCTAAATCAAAACGCCAAAATTTCCAATTCTCATGCTACTGGCAAAATTAATGGCACTGCCAACATTGGTGGTTTTATTGGTATTCAATATATTACCGACACCACTTATAATACTCCCCAAAATGTTACCTATAATGGTACAATTAATCCCAATATCCTCGCCGTGGGCACAACCTATGATCCCACAAGTTTTAAATTTATTACAACTCCCTCCAACTTGCTTCAAGGGATCACCGCCAACACAACGCCAGATCCTATTCCAACGCCCGATCCAGACCTTGAACCTACTCCGCGGCCCAATCCTGCACCAACCGAAGCTGAAGTTCTAGCCAAGCTTAAACTCACAAAAAAACAAAACTATCTTTTTGGTTTCGAGCTCAATACCAGTATTAGCGCCATCCGCACTTCATTTGCCAATATCAAAGGTGTCAGCATCGTCAGCCTCCAAAACAATAATAATCAAGTCATTGCCACTGGCATCAAACTTTCACTCCACATCAGCACTACCACATATAATTACATAATCGTAGTCAAAGGCGATGTTAACGGTGATGGAAAAATTCAGGCCACAGATTACGTTAAAATTCGTAACCACATTATGGGCAAAACCCAATTATCCAATGCCAGCTTACAAGCCGCCGACATCAACCAAGACAGTAAAATCCAAGCCACCGATTATGTCAAAGTGCGTAACCATATTATGGGTAAATCTATAATTAACCAAAAATAAGAAAGGGGAACTATGGTTACCAACAAGAACGAAATCAATCAAATTTTAACCAAACTTGAACCACTCGGAGATTTTACTGCTCGCCCCATGATGGGAGAATATCTCCTGTATTATAATGGAGTATTAGTTGGTGGAATATACGACGGCCGCCTGCTAATTAAGAAATCTGACGGCAACAAAAACTGCAACTTGCCCGAAGTTATTCCATACAACACCGCCAAGCGTACCATGTATCATGTTACAGATTTTGGTAATTTAGAACAACTCAAGGCCATTATTACCAACGCTTATAATGATTTAAAGAAATAACCTCTATTTTTTCTCACAAATAAATACAAATGGTTCCATATCAATCGCGCAACTATTATCCGCGCCTTTGCTAGCAAAGGTACAATATCTTCCATCTGCCACTTATGCCAAAAGATATAGTTGCCTTCCTTCTCGCCATCCAACTATAGCCGGTCTTTTTGTAACAAGTATTCGTAAACACCAAAAGAAATTTACCGTCATCCGCTAACAAATCATAAACATCGCCAAAGAATTTCTTTAACATCGTTTTGCTTAAATGTTGCACAAGATGAATCGAAATAATTCCATCGAATTTCTCATCCAAGTTTTCTAATTCAGTTGCTCCAAGCGTTAAGAATTTGGCTTTTGCAGTTTTTGCCCGTGCAACTTTTATCATTTCTTCGGATAAATCACATGCCGTCACATCATATTCATTATCTACTAACCACTTTGCCGCATCGCCAGCCCCACACCCAACATCCAAAACTTTTCTACCGTTTAATCTATCAAGAAAATCCCGCCAGGCACCCATATCCATCAGAGTTTCTAGATCACCTTCACCATCAGTATATAACTCTCCCAGGTTATCGTAGCATTTACGATTAGTGTCGATAATAAACTCATCATCTGCTTTAGATTTCATACTATACCCTAGTTAACTCGATTTATAATTTTCCCATCAGCCACCGCCGCCATCGAATTCACCCAAATCTCAAACATTCTGACTAAGGCTTCTTTTGAACAATGCGCATTATGCGGCGTAACAAAAACATTAGTTTTATACTCACGATGTAAAATCTCTGGGTCATCACTTTCAAAAGCCACTCCCTTCAACTCCCCAGCCTCACATTTTTCAACCAGCCTCTGCGTCACTTCCTCAAAGCCATTCGAAACAACTACCACTTTCATATTTTTATTAAACTTCGACAAATCATCAAATAATGCAATACTCTCCGGGTTTTTAGAAATCGTTATAAACATAAACTCAGATTTTTCCAACATATCTTTATATGGCCAATAGTGAAAATCTGGGTCATTCTGATTGTGTGAGTAATAACAAATCTCTTTGTTACCAACCAACCCTTCTAATCTGCGTGCTAAAGCATGTCCAATTTCGCCAAAACCAATAATATCAGTTGGTTTGTCCCACATTTCATCGCCAATAAATTCTGGGGCATAACTCATTCCGCCATTACGCAAGTATAATGGAAAACGTTTCGCTAATGCCAAAGCCATAAAAACACATTTCTCCGCCACCGATATCGAAGCATAATGCGGCACATTGGTTACAGCAATACCATTTTCGCGGCAAAAGTCGCCGTCAATCCATTCATAGCCAGTTGTCTGCAAACAAATTGCCTTGAGATTAGGGATTTTTGCAATGATTTCATTTGATATACCCCAACCCGTAATGTCCGGATCTAGTGCAAGTACTTTAGGATCATTATCTTGCATTGCCAAATCGTAATTTGCTTCAGTGATAAAATTTACTTGTACAAACTTACTTTTTAGCAATTCTTTCTGCGCCCGAGAAAAGTCAGATTCCAGACCATAAATATATAAATTCATTTTACACCTCCATACTTTCTCCAGCCTCAAGTGGCGCCAATTCCGCTCCAACTTCCTCGCACACTATTCTCAGCCAGTTATTATTAAACCCATTACCCAAACTCGACAACACGGCATTATGCACTGGCACAGCAATCTTTGGCCGCACAGCCTTAATATATTCCATACCTTCCGAAACTTTGCACCATGGCGCCGCACTTGGTACCAGTAAAACCTCTGGTCGAAATATTTCAGATGGAACATCAAACGAATCGCCCGGGTTTACAATCTTATCATTAATCACTACGCCAATATTTTGGCAAGGAATTTTACCCGAAACAATTTCTGCATGATTTTCACCAAAGAATTTCAATTCAAACCCGCCCACTGTCACAACGTCGCCATTCTTTACGATTTCAGAATTTGGAATTTCCGCAGTCGTATCTTCAGTTGTAAGAATTCGCGCCTCCGGGTTCCTATCCAATATCGCTAAAATTCGCTCGGGCTGCAAATGGTCACCATGCTTGTGCGTAATTATAATCGCCGCCACATTATCCAACTCCGGCAAACTCATTTCAAACTCCACTGGATCACAAACTACTTTCAATCCATCCTTTTCTACCACACAACCCGAATGCTCTAATTTTGTAAATTTCATTTTACCTCCTCAATTTTACTTAAATCACCATTCAAAACTTTCGCACCAAACGAATTTATCTCATCGTTGATATATGCCATGTTAGGCAAGGGAAACAAAGTATAAATCGGCTTATCAAAATAATAGGCCACAAACATTTCTGCAAAACTATTTGCCCCAATATAGTTTTCAATTCCATTCTTCGTGTAATTACAAACCAGAACCGCATCCGCTTCACGTATCTTATCGACGTGTTTATGGTTAGAGTCCGTATCAATTTTTGCCTGAACCGGGTCAAAACTCTCCTGTTCTATCAAACGGTTAATAATCCCGTTCGGCATTAAAACTTCACAACCCAACTTCTCCAATTGTGCTGCGATTTTGCGCACTTCGTCACCAAAACTCAAGCTACAGCAAATACAAATCTTCATTCTCACCTCCTTTTTAGTTGATATCAAATTCATAATACGTTGCGTGCTTAGCCGGTGCAGCCAAAAGTTCTTGCATGGTAATTTCTCCATTCAACATGCGCAATTGCTTAATCAAATGACTACTCGTGACAATCAAAATCGTTTCATCGTCCTCATGATGTTGTTTTAGATAATCTAAAAATTTCTGAACGCGCTTTGTCATATCGCCCACAGACTCATACTTATCCATATATCGCGCATTTACTGGGTCAGGCTGTGCATCGCGCCAACCCTTGGCTTCACTGTATGGTTTTCCCTCAAAGCCATTCCGCGTATCGTCCAATAATTCACTCACAAGCAAATCTTGCCCATGATATTGATTTATAAAATCAGCAGTCTGCTTAGTTCGTTTCAATTGTGAAATATAAATCGCATCAAACTCAAAATCTTTCAGTTGCTCAGCCAATTCTTTCGCCTGTTCAACACCTTTTTCCGTCAAATGCACATCCACCGCCGGATCATAGTTCACCAAGTCTTTCACATTATAATTTGTTTCGGCATACCGAGTCGCAATGAGTTTCATTCTGCCTTCCTTTCTTCAATATATTTCAACAACTCCGGGAATTCGCGATAACCACTTTCTGAGTTCAAATGCCCACCATCCGCAATCACAATTTGCTCAGTTGCCACCGTATCCGCAAACTCTTTTTCTGCGTCATATTTTACATATGGATCATTCTCTGTATAAAAGCAGACAATCTCATCACAATATTCTTTTACATCACCCAAATTCTCAAGATACATTCCGCGATTCACATTGTCATAATCATCATCAATACCCAAATAATTATTAAAACCGCAAACAAAAATTAGTTTCTTTACTCTTACTTTATTCTCAACCAAGAACTTACAAATAAAAACCGGCGCAATCGAATGTGCAAAGATAATTGTATCTTCCGTAATCAAACCCGCATCCAGATAAACTTTGAGCAACTTCGACCAATTTTCATAATTCTGAAACCCCACGCCCGTCGGAAAGTCTGGCGTATAAACCTCCTTGCTTCGCCTGCGCAATTCCTTGTGCAAATACGGTAACCAGTTCACAAACGGACTGCCAAAACTACCATGAATCAAAAAGTAATTTTCTTTCATCTCTGCTCCATAATTTTCATTACTTTTTCATACAAAGGCATGCGATTCATCATTACACCTGAAGTAACCATGTCTTCAAATTCTAAAAGCGTACATAGTTTTACTGCTTGCACTTCGCTACCCTGCAACTTCAAATTCTTAACATCAACTTCTACCACCCGCAACAGAAAACAATCAAAAAACTGCCTATCCAAGAGTTCTTTGCCTCGCCACTCATATCGACTTTCTTTGTTATAGCTCAACAAAAACTGTAAATTATCAGCTTCAATCCCAACCTCTTCCTCCAACTCTCGTTTTGCAGTAGTGATAGCATCTTCACCAGCATCCACATGGCCAGCCGCCGCAATATCCCACTTGCCCGGGTTAGTTTGCTTATTCTCACTTCGCTGTTGCAATAAGATTCGATTATCTTTATCCAAGACTACAACAACTGCAATTTGATGCCATAGCCCTTCACAATGTACTTCCTCACGCGTTACTACGCGACCAGTTTTAATACCGTTCTCATCCAAAACGTCAATCAACTCCGACATCCTATACCCCCACACTTATACCAGAGTATTCTCTGACAAGGTCAGAGAATAAGAGTACTCTTATTCTAAAGCCCATAATTGCTCCTTACTTTTCTCTATTTTACCACACCGCATGCTACAATATCTATATGGAAGAAATTTTTGACGTCTTAGATCAAAATGGTGGGTTTACTGGCCAGACCGCCACTCGTAGTAAGTGTCATAGTCAAGGCCTTTGGCACCGCGGTATCGTGGTTTTTATTACTAGTCCAGATGGACAAAAAGTCCTTCTGCAAAAACGCAGCAAAAATAAGAAACTTTGGCCCGATATGTGGGATGTCGCCGTTGGTGGCCATGTTGATGCGGGCGAGTTTAGTTATCAAGCCGCTTTACGTGAAACCGCAGAAGAACTAGGCATCAAACTCCAACCACAAGATTTGATTCACATCGGCAGCACTACTTCCGAAACTATCGAAGGTGATATCATCAATCGCCATTTTAATGATTTCTTCGTTGCTCATCTCGATTTGGATCCTTCCAAAATCACCATACAGCCGGAAGAAGTCCAAGAAGTAAAATGGATTTCAGTCGACGAATTCGAAAGCTTTCTCACCAACGACACTCCTAGTATCACCAACAAACCTACTTGTTGGGACTATTGCCTCCGCTACTTAAAATCTCAAAACTAATTCGCTCCCCCACAATTCCAAATAATTTGTTATAATAAAACATAAGTTATAAATATAAGGAGTTTATCGTGGCAGAAGCACGCAAAACCAACGACGCCAAGGCTAAAACAACAACCAAACCAGCCAAGGCAACCGCAAAATCAACCAATAATTTCCCCTGGAAAATTATCATCGGCATCATCGTCGCTGCCGTCATCATTGCCGGCGCAATTTTCTGTATCGTCCAACTCACCCACAAAGATAATGACGACACTAAAAAAGAAGACGACAAAGCCGAAACCGCACAAGTTCTCGAGAATGGCCAAGGCAAAAAACTCGATGCCAAATATGTTTCTCTTGATGGCTATAATTATAAACTTCTCGTTCCAAGCAGTTTTGAAACTATGAGCGCCGAAAAAGTCGCTGAAGATTATGGCACCACCGAAGCCCCAGATTTAGTTATGACCAACAAAGATAATACTGTCAACCTTGCTCTCAGCAAGCCGGAAAACGCCCTCAGTAATGACCAAATCGAAGAGTATCTCAAGGCTATGAAACAAATCTTTGAGGCCGCCGAAGCCAAAGACATCAAAACCAATCTTTATGAAGTCAATAACCACAAAGTTGGCGAAATCGAAATGGTGACTGATTATACCGATGAAGACATCTATAATCACATGGTTTTCTTCTCTTACGATGGTAAATTAGCCGTTATTTCCTTCAACTGTCTTGACTCTATGCGTGGCGAATGGGGCAAAGTTGGCGAAGACATTATCAAATCTCTAGTCTTTAACCAATAGAGTTCTATCCACAAAAAATAAGCCTCTGAATGGGGCTTATTTTTATATCATACTTTTGACTAGAATACAATGTTATGGTGGACCAAGGTTCAGCAGGCATTAACAACGTTCCTAGAGGAAAATAGTTAAATGTTAAGTCAAACCATGTACCACTTGTTATAATTATAGCATATGTTAGGCATTAAAACTCAGCCAGAATCAGAGAAACAGGTAGCATTAAATAAGCAACTACTGTCAGAAAGTTTTCCAACTCAAAATAGCGATATGATGTATAATGTGCTCCAATTATATGACGAAGCATATATGATTGCTCGTGAATATTTTGCTTTTTATTATGTTATGGGTACTGAAACAGTCATAGACTATGTAAACTCTCATGAAATCGGTTATTCATGGGAATTCCTCAAAAATGCTACATTTGATATGGGCATAAATGCCTTATGCCGTTTTTACGGTAAAACAAGTGGTAAGAATAATAGTAAAAACGAACATATCTTATGGCAATGTGAACAAGCATTTGGTATTGAAATATCGCCACGTGAAAATGATTTAATCACGGAAATAACTAAACATCGCCACAACAATACCGCACATTGCGGGAACGGCTTTCATGTTGACTCTACAAGTATAAAATATGACTCACCGTTAATGGCAATAGAAAAACTTAGGCAAGACAGGAATAGATTTGATAAAGAACAGCTAAATAGTGGTTGTACGATTTATTATGAAACGTTGTATGAGTATTTTTACAGTAAGACTCGGAGTATTGTTAAAATATTGAATAATAAGAGAATTGACAATACTAAAATTGCTCGTGAATTTAAAGAATATGTAAATGACGTGTTAAATAGTCCAGTCTAATCCGTAGTCTTCAAATAATACCCCAAATCCTCGCCTTTCCAGTTATCCAATACCCACCCATGATAGTCTTCCCAAAGTTTAGCATAAAGCCTGCTAAGTTCTTCGTTCTGTTTTTCGTACCAATACCAACATTTATGATTAAATACCATAGATAACTCTGTTCCATAAACTCTATCACGCCCCCACTCCGCTCTAGCCCTCTTGTAAGTGTCCCTAATTGCTTCCGCTCCAAAACGTTCCGCTATGGTAAAGTCGCTCCAAAATGTGGTTTGACACTCGTAATCTAACAGCCGCATTTTTTATACTTCTTCATAAACTTATCAACTGACGCATATTCTGCTTCAATGTACCTTTTATAGTGATTGTAGTTTAGTATAATATCTCTATACTCTCGGCTACTTATGCCACAAGCCTTAATCGCCTCGCTAGCTTCCATAACCATATTGTACCTGCCAGTTCTACGGACTTTCTCATACTTATAAAAATTTGGCTTCCAATTTTCATTTATCAAAGTCATCTAAGAGCTTGCCTCACAATTATCTGACGTTCTCGTCCATATGTGCTCGATAATCTCACCATCAGCCCAAAGCTTATATTCCAGTTGACTTAAATAATTCAATCTATCTTCAAGACTTGGAAACATAATATCGTCTACCATCACAAAGTGATATTCTCCATCTGTACCTAAATACTTCATAACCGTAATTGACTTTGGAGATAAATGTTTCATAACAACAATTATCGTTAGAAATACATAAAAAGTAAATGACAAAAATATAGCCTCTAAGTCCAACACTTAAAGACTACTATTCAAACCCAAAACTTTTTCGCTAACTGCCGTTTAGCCGAGGTGACGTTGCTACAAATCAAATATTGGCAATGTCTTAATCCATAAAATTTCATATCCCTTTGCTTCTAGCTTTTTCTTCTCCTCAATCATTGTGTCTAAGCGCTCTACCTCGTCTGCCACGTTCCATTTATCAAGACACTTAAAATCATACACTCCGTCTGGAGATTTGTATTTCATAATGGTGACACTATTTTCGCTTGCTTGGTTCATGCTTTCTCCTTTTCATAATTTCCCGCTTATGTTCTTCAAACCTTTTTCTATCTAGCTGCCTAAACTGCTCCCAAACCATTCTTCGCTCCTCGCCCTCCAACAACCTGCCTCCGTCTATACTAACTTCAAAAACCGAGGAACTATTGCTATCGTGATCCATACGGCTAAACTGCTCAGCATATAAGACTAGCTCGTCATTGACCCACTCTAAAAAGTAATCAAACCCACCAAACATTCCTGGAATAGTAATATGCTGACCATTTTCCCATCCTAGCAAACTCTTATCAATCTTCGGAAACTCAAAATCGGGGTTTTCCTCTAAGTACTTATCAAAACCGCAAAACTTACACCGCTCAATAATCAGCTTTCTAAAGTTTTGCTCTATTTGATTCAAACTGTTCGTGTTATCTTTCGTCATGGTTTTCTAGCCCTATTTTACCATCTCCCACAGCTAAGCCCGTACTGAGAGCATAAAGCCTCGGTCAGCTGGCCAGTATAACCTCCGCCAAGGATTTCCGACATTATATCGCTATCTGACATATTAGCATATTCGCTATACGTGCGTGCATTATTTATTGCCTTAGCAACGCAAGCATTAGTTGCAGTTTCGGCGGTTTTTCCAACAGCCTGAAAATTGGCGGTATTGCCACTAATTGCTGCTATACAGAAAGCCATTACGTAATTATCATTGAGATTATAATCAGGCTTTTTAGTCGGTTGCGTAGGCTGAGATGATTGGCTTGGAGCGGAGGGCTGACTGGGCTGAGATGGTTGAGTGGTAGGAACGCTTGGTTTAGAGGGGGAAGAATTATTTGGCCGATTATTAGAAGCTGTATTATTTGGCTTTTGCGTGGTAGTTTGTGAGTTATTAGCCGTTGACTTAGTGTCGTTAGCCGTCTGCTCGGTCTTATTATTATCATCCTCAGACTCCCCAGCTTCTCCAATTTGCGTATCTTTCTGCTCGAATGGGGAGTTGTCGTCATTTGGGTTACTGGCGACAATTTGCGTCTCCTCGTGTGGCTGATTAGCATTTATGATTGCCGCCGTTCCGGCAGTACCACCTGCTACGACCGCAACCGCTCCAATACTAAGCCCTACCTTTGTAGCAAGACCCGCACCCTTAACGGCAGTTATTACAGACGTAAAACTTATCATATTCATACTCCTTGCCTTGAATTATGGGGCTTTTGCGGAAAAATATAAACCCTAATTTGCGTTGTAGCCATAATCCCCACGAGTTAGCAAGATGTTTTTCCACCAAGACTCCCTCGCAATAATTGCCTCGTCATCAGTCGTAGATTTGTAAATATCAAGAATTGAATAGCGGAAATTATTCTTTACATATTCTAAACCATTTTCTTCAACTAAGGCTTTCAGCTCCTTGTTGTAGCCATGACCATTTTCAGCATAATTTCGCCACCTGCCAAGCAACATAGTATCACCGTAAGCCGAACCGACATAACGCTTATTTGTAGCGGTGTCTGTAATGAGATAAACCGCCTTTTGGTTCTCAAGTGCCGTCTGCCAATTCTTAAACTTCAAAACCCTGCGTAGATCGTTCCACGACAAATCAACATTCTCATAACCTGGAAAATCTTCACCAAGTTCATTGTAAGAGTGCTCAAGAATGGTTTTAACATATATAGTATCAATAATCTCGTGGTTGCGTAGCAAGATATTATGAGTTTTGTCTTCATAGTGAACTACAAGTCGACCGAAGTACGGCTGGTATTCCGCCATATACTCCTCGTCAACATCAACTAGCCACTTACTATCGTCCAAAACTTTGTAGGCATTTACAAGTAGCCAATCTTTATTAGAGTACGGTATAAAGCAAAACACAATATCACCATTTTTGAACCGTCTGCGGTCAGGGTTATGCGTTTTGACCGACTCTTTAATAACGGCAACCTCGCCAGAACGGTACATATCAAGCAAGTCAAAATATCTCGACTGACTACCCAGCTTCTCTACAATTTCCGGGACCTGTTCTTCGACGTCATACTGCCAATTACTGTTGAAGACGAGTTTAAGTTTGCTCATGTCCTCATCCGACAGGCGGAGTAAACTGGTGAATTTGATAGTGCTCATTTTTGCTTGCCCTTTCCGGTCGCCTAATAACAAAAAATGCGACCATGTACTTAGTCGCTTAAACCTTAACAAATCTAGTTCCAAGAACAGACTTGCGTACATAGCCGCATTTCCGCTTGGAACTAATCAACTTTCGTTGATGTTTCCGATTCGTTAAGATTTAAGCAATTCTATTATACCACATTACGCCACAAAAGAGAAGACACATTGCCAACAGAGGTAGAAGTTGACAATAACAGGTGTGGAGCATATAATACATAAATATGAGATACCGAACGGTGAAATCTAAAGCCGAGGTGGTAATTGAGGCACTAAAAAGCATAAAATCTGAGCATTTTGAATTATGCCCCACTATCAAAGTGAGTTCTTTTGATAACGAATTTGATGGGCTTGATCCAGCCGACATAGAAAATGTTTTAAGATTTCTTGATGGACAGGAAGAATGTATCCGATATTCAAGCACTAAACGTTATAAGAACCCTGGTGATTGCAAACATTGCCGTGACTATCAAGAAGTTTATGACATGCTATCAATCGTTCCGGCTGGACGCGAGAATGAAGTATATCAACAACTACGTAATATGCTGAATTGCCTTGATTTTGAAATAACGTTTTTAAGCGATTTTGACGATGGTGCTAAAAAGGTGGCAGAAAATATACACGCGCCAGGTAAAAATGCGGTTAGATTGCTATTTGATGATATGGACAGACCGCATGTTGAAATCTGTGATACTGGTCTATCTGCTTGTGTTTGCCCAAAAATTAGAGGTAATGTACCCCTAGCACTTATCCAGAGAATGAAGAAAAATGATCCAACGCCATTTAGCGTAGCGGAACTGACCGAGCTACCAAATGGCTATGGCAATGGCATGCTTTTGAGGCGAACTTTTGGTGAGCCGTTTATCTATAAGCCATTTTGTAGATTTAATGGTGATTATGGGAAGATTAGCGTTAACCTTGTTGCCACGCATAATCGTCTTAAAGAAATCGGCGTAGAAATTAGTCAAATAGAAGATTGTTTAAGAAAGAAAAAGTACGGCTTGGAATAGTAGTTTCCACTTAAAGGTAGCCGATTGAATTGGCTATTTTTTGTTGCCCAAGAGGTACTACTAACACTTTTAAAGATTTTACTAACACAAAATAGTGGCATTCCATAATCCGTGTAAGATGAAGATATCCTCATTGCGAGGAAATATCAAACCTAAAAGAGGAAGCCCATGGAAGCAGCCTTCAGCAAAAAGCGACTTGGACAACTCCGCCAGCTATTACATGAGTACGCCACACTAGACCTCCAGGAAGACGAACTCTACGAGGCGGCAACAGCCATTGTGCGTTTTGTCGCTGGACGCTTGCTCCGGAACGCTTCCAAAGAAAGTGAGGTGTAATGTCCGATACGGATAATTCTAACACAGACGAAGATATTAAGTCAACTTCCATTGAGAAAGCAATCGCCAGACTGCAAGAAGAAAACTTGCTATTTGTCGATCAGGAGGGCAATGGCCATTTTGCCGTCAATGGCAGCGGAGCAAGGGTTTTCCCTACAACGAGCCGAAAGTTTTCAAAGTATATTCGCAAGTGGTTATCTACTCAACTAAACAGGCGTGATATTGGTCGGCATACTGTCGATTTAGTACAACAAACTTTAGATTGTACGGCGGAAGTTGATGGCGAAACAATCCCCCTAAATGTTCGCCTTGCACGAGAAGATAATGCTCAAGGGCTGCCGGAAACTATTTACTACGATTTGCGAGATGGTGCCTACGCAATTAAAATCAACGCTGATGGCTGGCACATTGTGCCGACTCCTGTGAAGTTCCGTTGCTTCGACCATCTCCTACCTCAAGTAAAACCGCTCAAAACTAATAGCCGCAGTTTGGAATGTTTAAGACCTCTCATGCCAAATCTAACACAGGACGATTGGCTGTTGTATCAAGTATTCCTAGTTTCGCTATTCGTGCCAAACTTTCCTCGTCCTTTGTTGTCTGTCGATGGCCCAAATGGCGGGGGCAAGTCTAGCCTTTTGAAACTTACTGCTGACTTAGCTGACCCTAGTAGCATCTCCGCTGGGCTCAGTATGATTAAGAATGTTGAGGAAATACGTAGATTAGCAAATAAATATCAATTGCTTTATTTTGATAACGCTAGTAGATTGAGTTTTGACGTATCGGACTTACTGTGCGTTTTGTCAACCGGAGGCTCATCAGTTCGCCGTCAACTTTACGAAACCGACTCCGACCTTATTTATAGCAATGTGTATAGGAGCGTGCTTATTTGCGGCATTCCACGTGTTGCGGAAAGGGCTGATTTGGTTGAACGCTGTATAAACCTTTCGCTTCAACGTATTGAAAGTTCTGAGCGGCGTCCGCAAAGTGAATTAGATAGTTATTACAAAGAGCATAAAGCGGAGATACTTGGCTCTATCATGAACATTTTATCTGACGCTCTTGGTAGGGTAGGAAAGACTAAACTCAAAAATCTCCCACGGTTGGCAGATTTTGCTACGCTAGGATATGCTGTGGCTGAAAGCATTGACGGCTATAGCGGAGATATGTTCATGAAAGCCTACGAACGTATGCGAAAGAGGTCAGACCAATTTGCTATTGACGCAAGCCCAACGGCTCAAGCAGTCCAGTATTTACTCTCAACTACGGACGAATGGAGTGGACGGCCAACCGAAGCATGGCAATTAAAAGTCAAAGATGGACATGAGATTACTCCAGAGGAAATGGAAATCAGACAAGAAATCAGGTCTAACCCCTATTATCCTAAGCATGCTTCCGCATTTACTAAGGAACTAGTACGCTGTCAAAGTATTCTCTCAGCAATCGGCATTGAAGTTGAATGCACGAGCAACGGACGCGCAATTTGGAAAAATGAGGGTCGGACGATTAACCTACGTAGACGCAAGCAAGAGGGCTAGATTATGAAACCCCGAAGAAGAATTACCGTTAGATTGCCGCCATAACAAAGTCTACAGAAAAAATACTAATCTAATATAAGGAAATGATATGTCAAAAGTTGAGTTCAATAGAAATCAGCCTGAAGAATTAACGTTAATCAAAGTGAAGGTCGAAGACGCTTGTCTAAAAGCCGAAGAAAATCGCACCCCACACCTAGCAATCAATGTGCATGAGCCGGAAGTCAAAGAAGCTGTTACAGAGTGGGTAAAGTTTAACAATCTTGGCAAAGACGAGCCTGGCGTAGCAAAGTTTTCCGGTTCTGAAGACTCGCTAGCATATCGGTTTAAGCTGACTAATAAAACAGCTGTTATTGACCAAAATGGCAATGACGCACGTAAAGGCTTAGACGATGGAGCGGTAATCACCATGATCGCCACTGCATACACATATAACAACAATTATGGTAGCGGTGTAGGGCAAAAATTATTGGCCGTAGTAGTTCATAAACCTGGCGAAAGTGCCAATAAAAAAGCCGCTAGTCGTCTGCTAGATATGGCTCATCAAGACGAAAGTAAGGACGAAGTTGTGCCAGAAGACATTCCGAAAGATTCGGGAGATTACATTAGAATGAACGTGGATGAGATTCCATTTTAGGGAGAAGATATGACAGCGAAGTTTAGTGAAGACGCAGGGCAAACCGTCAGAGCGTGGCTAGATAAAGTGCGAAACGTAAAGTTTCACTATTATTACAAACCGAAGCATAAGTAGCAACGGCACCTCGGCGCAACGCTAGATAACGCAAAAGTTAAACGCTAACAGTATAGCCTCTCAATAAAATTGCTTAAACCACAATAAAATTGGGCTATACTTTTTGCAATAAAACCACGAAAATTGATTTTAGGAGACGAGAAAATGAACAATTTAGATATAGACCCTAAAAAGCTAAGATTTATTATCTATGCACGTAAATCAACAGAGGGCGAAGATAAGCAAGTTGCCTCACTAGACGACCAGCTTGAGTTTGCCGAGGGCTTAGCTAAAAAGAACAGCTACAAGGTTGTTAAAACATTTAGAGAAGCAGCCTCTGCCAGCAAACCTCAGAATCGGCCAAAGTTTGACCAAATGATTAAAATGATTAGACAAGGTAAAGCAAATGCTATCATCTGCTGGCAAACAAATCGGTTATCACGCAACCCAGAAGAAAATGGAGTTATCCAGCAATTGCTAATTAACGGCAATATTCAAATGATTGCTACAAGCTCCCAAAATTATTATCCTGATAGCAACCTCATTCTATTAAGTGTCGAGGGCGGTTCAAATGCCCAGTACTCCATCGATTTAAGCCGAAACGTCAGGCGTGGCATGTGTAGTAAAAATAGACGAGGCGGATGGAATCACATGACGCCACAGGGCTACCTCAATAGGCACGACGACAATAACCAAGCAATCATTGTTCCTGACCCTAAAACCTTTCCATTAGTACAAAAAATGTTTACGTTGCTTCTAACTGGCAACTATACCGTTAGCGAACTGCTAAACATTATGAACAACGACTGGGGCTACCGAACTACAAAACACAAACATTTAGGAGGTAAACCGCTGACTCTAAAAATTTTATATGATATGCTTGGCAACCCATTTTATGCTGGAAAAATTAGAGATTATGACGACAAGACCGTCCTCCATGATGGCGATTGGCCAGCAATGATTACTTGGGAACAATATGAAGCAATCCAACGAATGAAAAATGAAAATATAGAAAAGTATAATCGCCGTCCAATTTCATATAATAAGACGAAAATCCGTCATGAGCTTAAAGGTTTATTGACCTGTGCCAGTTGTGGTTGTGCAATTATCGGTGAACACCACGATCGTTTATTGGCAGACGGAACGTATAGTGACCATACTTACTATAAGTGCACCAAGAAAAGTCCATATCGTAAATGTGAGTTGCATGGCGGAATTGAAGAGGAAGAAGCATTTAGGCAAATTGACGCCATCTTCGACCACTATACACTTCATCCTAAACTTTATGAGTGGGCTATGGAAGTATTAGACGACATTCGCAATAAAGAGATAACCGAAAGATATGACGTAGCTTGCGCTCAAAACGATAGCATAAAAGACTGCGACAAACGACTAAACACTTTAATTGACATGAGGACTAGAGAGCTCATTGATGATGAAGAGTTTGAGGCTAAAGCAAAAGAACTCAAAAAACTTAAATCAGACCTCAAACAAGCCAATCAAGACGCTAAAGAAAGAAATAAGAACTGGTATGAAGTGATAGGAAATACCCTCAAAAACTTAGTGAACCCTAGGGAAAAGTTCAACACCACTAATGAGCCATCAGTACGTCGTTCTTTGCTACTTTCCATCGGTCGCTGCCCAGTCCTCAGAGAAGTGCCACTAGGAACGAAAGATTATGGCGGTCGTACTATACCCACTCGTCATAGGGCATTAACAGCCAAAAGAATAGAGGTAGAACCGTATAAATGGCTTAAAGAATTAGACGAAATGCCAAACCAAGACGGCAAGAATATTTCAATCGGGGCATTAACAAAAAAATTGTCCGCTCAACAGGGGTCAAACGAACAATTAGTAGACATAAAAGGTATGTGGTGGGCGGGGAGGGAATCGAACCCTCACTCTCTTGCGAGAACCAGATTTTGAGTCTAGCGCGTCTACCAATTCCGCCACTCGCCCGTAATTCCATTATATCACATTTTTCGTGATATAATAAGAAATATATGGATTCAGAAAACGGTGGGCTATCTTCCTCTGACCGGCAGCGTCAAACCGCAGCCGAAATCGCCCGCAAGAAAGTACTTGCGGCCTATTCTTCAACTGTCGAAAATTTACGCAACCTTCCTGCCAGTTCCCGCGAACGCCTCATCAAAAATCGCGAACACTATAATAATCGTTTTAGTGCTACCACAGAAGCAAACTCCACGCAGCCAGAATATCAGCCAACCTATAATCAAACTCCAGTCTATACTGAGCCCAACGAGCAATCAGCCCCCACGACTAGCCCCTATGCTACTGAATCTCCGAGTACGCTCAAAGATACTCCCATCAATCAAGCCGCCATATCCGATGAATGGCAAAAATACCATTCTGCCTGGCAAGACTATTACAAAAATTATTATAGTGAATATTACGCCAAAGCCGCCCAAACTTACCTTGCTACGGAAAAAATGAAAGCCGAACGCATTGCCACTGGTACCACTGAACGTCGACGCAACTTTCGTCACCTTACCCCCATCATTATTTTTGGCGTTATCGTTCTAATTGCACTCTTTTTGCAGTACAACCGCTATATCTTTGCACCCATCATGGCTTACATTTCGCCAGACACTGGCGTTAGCACCAGCATAAATGCCGTCGACCCCAATATTACCCAAACCGTTTCACCTGAGCCACGTTTAATAATTCCCAAACTCAACATCGATGTGCCCGTGGCTTTTGGCATTAGTACCAGTGAGGTCAATGCCGCAATGAACCAAGGTGTTGCTCAATTTTCTATTCCGGGAGCCAACGCCCTGCCTGGGCAGATTGGCAACCTAGCCATTTCTGGGCACTCTGCTGGTGACATTTATAGTAGCAACCCTTATAAGTTCATTTTCTCCGGACTTGAACGCCTCGAAGTCGGCGACCTCATTTATATCAACTACGAGTCCGTTCGCTTTACTTATCAAATGACTGGCCGTGAGGTAGTTGACCCCACCAATGTATCCGCTCTCATCTACGAAACCGACAAACCCATGCTTACACTTATCACTTGCACTCCGCTGGGAACCTCACGCTATCGCCTACTCATTAGCGCCGAACAAATTAGCCCAGCCTACAATTCCGATGACATCGCCGACCCAAGTGTGCCAGACGAAACCCCAGCCGACGACAGTTCCATGCCCGCAAACGAACCATCATTCTTCGAAAACATCTGGCACGGTATTTTCGGAAGTTAAATATATTAAACTGAACTAATCGCGAATACGTTCACGCTCCAAAGTCAAACCCGACTTATTTTCAGTCAGGTAATACAACCAGCGATCGTTCTCAGCAATTACCGCTTGTGCATCAACGATCTTTCGCTGCGAAATTGTTGTCACTGGGTTAATTTCTGCATCATTTTCCGCTTCACTCTGTGTTTCTTGTATGTAACGCACCATTTCTCGCTGATTAGTGTAATCAAAGTCCCATACCCACAAAGAATCGTCCACTACCGCTGTCATCATCGCCTCATCTAGCCATGCCAAGTTTGAAGTCATGGCCTCATATTCAAACAATTCGCCCATCTCTAAATCAATTACCATAAATTGTCGATCATGCGATGCCACAATGTATTCACCGTCTGGACTTAACTGAAAACCACTTGGCGTAGTTTTTAATTTAGTCTTATCGATCAAAATCTTCAAACTTGAAAAATCTGTATTACGTGCATCATCACGATAATTCGGTATTGCTCCATAATACACATTAAGTTCATTTTCAACCGCATATACTAAATAATCTTCATCATAATAGTGCGTCAACGCCACCGAAACTCTCTTATCATCCGCCACTTCAGCCAAAACCGTTCCACCCTTCTCACCATCACGATACGCGCCTATCCCCTTTTTCTTTTCTGTCTTATTATCAACAGATTGCTCCATGACATAAATTACATTTGTTTTACTATTTTTAAAATCAACTATATTATCTAATAATACTCTTGATATAGATTGATCGCCAGTATTGATTCTGCGCAAGTGTTGATTCTCAAGCGCAAATAGTTGTGCTGCGCCGTCATCGATCATTTCAACTTGCGTAAAATCTAAACCGAAAGTCCGCGTCAAATTCAAACTTTTCTTCACATCTATCAAATCGATCAATATCCATTCCGATTTTTGCTCATAGGTAACTTTTATCAACACGTTATTGCTATTATTACTCCACTCCAGGCTGTCAATTTTGCCAGAAAATTTATCGTCAACTACGCCCAGCAAAATAGTACTCAAATCTAACTGCGTCACACGCGGCTCCTCATCACGAATATTTATCAAATTCCACTTAAAACTATCCACCGGCGCATATAATATATATGCCTGATCATTCGAGGGGGAATAAAATTCCAATTCTTTTTCCAATCTCAAAACCGATTCCGAACTGCGCCCCAGCAAAAATAATCTCGGATAATATAGCCTGAGCAACATCCCCGATGACATTTTAATCGCTTTTTGCCAGGAATCATAACCTTCACGCGAAAGTTTAATATTATGCTCACCTGAGGTCAGACTCCGACTCAAATTTGTTCGCGAAAATACCGTCCCACCATCAATTTCCACCGTTGCACCAGTTGGCATTGAATGAATCTGGATCAAACCCGATTGTTCAATTTTGCCACTACTTGTCACAAAAAAGCCCATCGCCGCCAAAGTTGCCACCACTACAATCGCGACTACCGAGATTGTCATACCAACCTCTGCAATAATCACTTTTAACAATTGCCTGCGACGTCGCCGTTCACGTTCTTCAAAATCCATATTCCCATATATTATAACACATGCGGTTTTGTTGCATAAAAACTCTTGCTTTTTTATCCCGCTTGCAGTTATAATAGACATAAGCAAAAGTATGATGAGGAGTTATTATTGATGAATAAAATTCAGGTTGAAACTGGCCAGTCTAGTTCGGCTACTCATCATCTCACTCAGGCTTCGTCCACGTTGAACCGTCGCTATGTGCGCCGGCCAACCAATTCCGCCATCGAAGAAGCCGCTCGCAGTGCTAAGGCCCACCGTAATGTTGCAAGCACCACTCCATCAAGATTAGTTAATCTTCGTGTTCATGCTGCCGATTTCGAAGCGGCTCGCGCTGCCGAAGCCGAAAGATTGGCTCAAGAAGAAGCCGAAGCAGCTCGTATTCTCGCCGAAACCAACCAAGTTACACTTTATCCCAATGTTGTAGAATTTGGAATGAGCACTGCAGAGAATAATACTCAGCCAGCAACCGATTCGCCCTCAGCGCATGAAACTGAGCAACTGGCGGCAGCGCTTAGCGCACCAGACACTTATGGTAGCAGTACTGCTTTTAACCCATTCTCTTCGTCCAAACCTGTTTATGGCCAGGCTAGCGTAATGTCTGGTGCGTCTGCGAATGTTGAACCTACCGCATCCATGACGCCCGCGTCCATGATGTCTACATCCACGGTATCAAGTACCGGTTATCCTAATGCAACGACGACATCGTCTACGCCGGTAGACATGGACGCTCTTGCCATGAACATCGCTGCCGACTACGCTGCCGCCAGTTTAGGCGCTTCGGTCAAGGAATACGGCGACAATTATACTAATTATGCCATCGCCACCGAAAGTGTACCCAGCCTTAGCACAGAGATGACCGAAGCGCCTGCGGTCGCGACGCTCGACGCTTCCACCAGCGCATCCGTCGACGCCATCGCTACCGCCGCCTCCGAAGCCATCGCTTCCATTCGCGTCGCGACCGATCCCGCTCAAGTTTCCGAACAAGTTGCCTCACTCAAGGCCTTTGCCGAAAACATCAAGGCAAATCATGATTCACCCGAAATGAAAGAACTCGGCGATACCATCGAAAAATTCGTCAGTATCGCCATGAAGTCTACAAAACTTCAGGAAGAAACGGCCAACAAAAACAAATCTGCCGTCAAAATCACTCTGCCAGCCAAGGCGAACCGCGCCGCCGCCAAGGTTACTAAATCTTCTGCCAAAGTCATGGCGGCTAATCGCAAGAAAGTTGCCGCCGCCGCACCAATTCGCCGCAGCGCTCCCGCACGCCCCATGGTCAGCACTAAGTTACCGACGCCGCGTCGCTCTTCTACTACTGTGGTGCGCCGCACCCCAGCCCGCCACGCCAGTCCCGAAGAACTCAAAAATCGTGCCATTGAACAAGCCTTACATTCCGTCGCTACCATGGATGAGGAGCAAAACCGCAAGACCAAGGCTCGTGCCGCAAAAACTATGCCACGCAGAAAGTTACGCGCCCGCCATTTTGCCGTTGCTTTCGCTTGTGCTGCTGCTTGCGTCGCTGCTATCATTTACGTCGTCGGCTCCAATATCCCTGATGTTTCCGTACGCGTTGCCGCAATGCAAACCGGCATTCAAGCTGCATACCCCTCATACGTTCCTCGCGACTACTCGCTTGGCGACATCACTTCAGAGAACGGCAAAATCGCTCTAAAATTCAATGGTCCCGATGGTGCCTCGTTTATCCTCGCAGAAGAAAAATCTTCTTGGGACAGCGCTGCATTGCTTCGCAATTACGTTGAACCAACTTGGGGCGATGCCTACACAACCACCCACGAACAGGGAATTACCATTTATATTTCCGACGCCACTTCAGATGCTGCTTGGGTTAATGGCGGAGTATTATACAAAATCACCTCTAACGATTCCGTCCTCACCAAGAAACAAGTCCGCAGCATCGTCACTTCTCTCTAAAAGTGATATAATGGAGAGTATGAAAACACGTTTTGCCCCTAGCCCCACAGGCTATATTCATATTGGTAATGTCCGCAGCGCCATCTATCCTTATCTTTTGGCACGTCAACAAGGCGGAAATTTCATCCTCCGCATCGAAGATACTGACCGCTCTCGCTATGTTGAAGGTGCCACCGAATTAGTTGAAGACACTCTTAAGTGGCTCGGACTTGATTGGGATGAAGGTCCCATTGTGGGCGGCCCCTCTGAACCATATTTCCAGAGCGAACGCAAAGCCATCTATCATGAATGGGCCAAAAAACTTATCGCCACGGGTCGCGCCTATGCCGACGATACCAGTAGTGAACAAATTCAAACTTATCGCGATAAATGCACCGCAGAAAAGATTCCATATCTCTACCGCAATTTTCGCCCAGAGAATCCTCCAGAATGGCATGAAGGCTTACCTCTACGTTTTAAGTCCGATCCCAAGGTACGTACTTGGCACGACGAAGTTATGGGTGATATGACTGCCGGTCCCGAAGTCCAAGATGATATTATTTTGATCAAAGCCGACGGTTTGCCTACTTACAATTTCGCTCATATTGTTGACGACGCCACCATGGGCGTCACCCACATTTGCCGCGGCGTCGAATATCTCTCCAGCACGCCCAATTATCTTGCGCTCTACGAAGCGCTCAATCTCGAAGTGCCAAAATTAATTTCTCTTCCGCATATCCTTGCACCCACTGGTAACAAAAAACTTGGCAAACGCGACGGCGCCAAATCTGTCACCGAATATCGCGGCGACGGCATCTTACCTGAGGCTCTGCTCAATTATCTCGCCTGCCTTGGTTGGAACGATGGTACCGAAGAAGAAATCTACACCAAAGATCAACTAATTCAAGCCTTTTCTGTCGATCGTATCCAAACTTCTGGCGCTCGCTTTGATGAAACCAAAATCCTTTGGATGAATGGACAATGGATTCGCAAACTCATTGACGAGCAGGGAGTTGACGCTTTCTATCCTCGTACTGCTGGCTACTGGCCCAAAACCGCTTCCGCTTATGATGACGATTACAAAAAACGTGTCCTCAGCATTATTTACGACCGCCTCAAAACCCTGTCTGACCTGCGCGACATGACCACTTATTTCTTTACCGATCCCGAAATCGACCTCACCATGATTACAAGCAACAAATTCCTCAAAAAAATCTCCGAGGAAGACCTCAGCGAACTTTTGCAACTTTCTGCCCAAAAACTCGAAAACACTCCTTGGAATGCCGATAGCCTCCAAAATACGCTCAATCAATTGCTATCCGAAACTAACCGCAAGCCAGCCGAACTTTTCTCCTTAATACGCATCGCACTGTCATATGCGCCCTTCAGTCCTGCACTTCATCTCACTCTCGATGTCCTTGGCAAAAACACTAGCCTCGCTCGCCTGCATAATACCGTCACCGCCATCGAAAACGCGTAACTTATCTGACGCAAAAGTCAAAGTATCTTTTTTATAATCTTTATGCTAAAATAAAAATAACTAAGAGGAGTTATTTTTATGAGCCCAAAAACGCCGCAACCGGAGGCCAAAGTTTCACAACCAGAGTCAAAGAAATCAAAAGAAGCGAAGAATTCAAACCAAAAAGAAAGTGTAACAAAACCATCTACCAAAACTAAAACCAAAAAAGAGCGTAAACCGCGCACTACTGGTCAAAAAGTTTTCCTCTGGATACTTATCCTCGTATTAATTTTTCTCGTTGCTGGCGCAGGCGTCTTTGTTTATTTTGCCTACTTTCGTAAAAATGACGTCCAAAATTCCGTCAGCAGTAGCCAACCTGACTTTCCCGAGCCCATTTATAGCCTGCTTACTGGCGAAGAGATCTCCGACGCAAATCTAAATAATAGCCCAACTTATTGCGTCCAAATTCCCAATGGCAATGATGGCGGTCGCCCACAAGCCGGCCTCGGCCAAGCCGCAGTCGTGTTTGAAGCCATCGCCGAGCGGGGAATCACCCGTTTTGCAGCCATTTTCCAAAACCCCACTGTTGGCGTCATCGGGCCAATTCGTTCACTCCGCTCGTACTATCTCGATTGGGACACACCATTCGACTGCACCGTTGTCCATGCTGGCGGATCCGACGAGGCTCTCGCCGATATCAACCGCGGTGGCCAACGTAATCTCGATGAAAGCAACGTCTACATGTGGCGCGAAGACAGCGATCGCAGGTGGAACAACCTCTTCACCTCTCCAGCCAATCTTACTCAATTCAACGAAACCAAAGGCTACAATACCTCTAGCCCCAAAACTTTTCCTCGCCTTACCCCAGACGAAACTAACGAAATTTTATCCGAACAAGCCACCTGCACTGATAGCGAAGATTGTCTAGTCGAACTCGTAGATACCATCAACCTCCAATTTGGTGCTTCTCAGACCTTCAATACAGTTTATCAATACGATCCCGCCACAAACAAATATCTCCGATCCTACGCCAGCGGAGAGCCCCACACTTCCTATGAATGTCCGGCTAATCTGCCCGAACCAAATACCAAAACTCAATGCGGCGAACCAATTCAACTTGCGCCTAGCGTAGTTGTAGCAATGGTCGTACAAGAGCGCACTGATTTTGACGGCTATCACGAAAAAATCACCACTATCGGTACTGGCCCAGCCACTATCTTCCAAAACGGTCAAGCCATTGAAGGAAGTTGGACCAAATCTTCTCAATCCAGTCAAATCATTTTCCGCGATGCCAATGGCAACAATATTCAATTTGTACCTGGCCAAGTCTGGATTGCCGCTATCCCCCAAACCGGCCGCATTGAATATTAAAGAATACTAAACACCTATTTTGATTCCGGATTCCTCACCAAAAGACCCGGAATCAAAAAAATAAAAAACGCTCAAACCAAAACCAGACCATCTCACCCTTGACAAATCAAAGATAAAATGGTCTGGTGATTCCGGCGGGAGTCGAACCCGCGATTTTCTGGATGAGAACCAGACGT
>CAYXCA010000003.1:0-57577 GCA_964463545.1 uncultured Candidatus Saccharibacteria bacterium
CCAGATAGGCGTTGGCACGGTCTTCCCCTCCGCTGCCTTAGTACTGTATTAGACAATATAAGAGTTACGGATTTTGCAGACCCCACACCGCAATGCCAGTCGCCACCGAAACATTAAATGATTCTTTGCGCCCAAACATCAGAATTTCCAAAAAATAATCACATTTTGCACGGACTTCTGCCGGAATACCGTTTACCTCCTCACCCAAAACTAGCACTATCTTTTCGAGTCGCACCGGGCTACCCAAAATCAATTTTCGCGCTTCTTCTTCTGGTGCCAGATTATTCTCTAAGCCAATGATCGTCCAGCCTGCAACTTTTTGTTCCTCTAACCAACTTGGTAAATCGTCCACCGCTAGTTGCGACACCATTTCTTCCGCCCCCAGCGCTGCCTTGGTAATTTGACGATTTAATTTCTCGCGCAGATGCGGCAACAAGTTCTGGTCATTATACCGCGGCGTGTAGCCCGAAAATACCACCCGCTCCACGCCCAGCCCCTCCGCCGTGCGCAAAATCGCGCCCACATTATAAACCGAGCGGATATTATGCAAGACCAGTTGAATTTTCATGAGTGTATTATATCATAGTATGCTATAATACAGAGTATGGATAGATATGACCCGCTGAAAATTGAACAAAAATGGCAAAAAATCTGGGAAGAAACCCAGGCTTTCAAAACTGGGCCGATTGACGACGGCAAACCCAAAAAATATCTTGCGGAAATGTTTCCGTATCCTTCAGGCGCCGGCCTGCATGTGGGACATGTGCGCAATTTCACGATTGTTGACGTGCTGACACGCTTCTATACTCAGCAAGAGATGAACGTGCTTCGGCCGTTTGGCTATGATACTTTTGGCTTGCCAGCCGAGAATTATGCCATCAAAACTGGAATTTCTCCGCAGAAAGCAACCGAAACCAACATTGCCAATTTCCGTAAGCAGGCCAAAAAACTTGGCTATGCCATCGACTGGAGCCGGGAAATCAATACTAGCGATCCTGAATATTACCGTTGGACGCAGTGGTGCTTCTTGCAATTGTACAAGGCGGGACTCGCTTACCAAAAAGAGTCATATCAGTGGTGGTGTCCGGTAGACAAGACCGTGTTGGCCAACGAGCAGGTTGAGAACGGCAAGTGCTGGCGCTGCGGTCACGAAGTCGAAAAGAAAAAAATGAAGCAGTGGTTCTTCAAAATCACTGATTATGCCGATGAGTTGCTGCGCGATATCGACCATGTAGATTGGCCGGAGCGTATCAAAACTGCGCAGAAAAATTGGATTGGTCGGAGCGAAGGCGCGGAGATTACCTTTGCTATAGATGATGTAGAAGACACAATTACAGTCTTTACTACTCGCCCCGATACGATTTTTGGTGCCACTTTCTTAGTTTTAGCTCCTGAGCACCCGTTGATTAAGGATCTGGTCAATGATGACACGCGCGCCCAGGTGGAGCAATATTGCGCTGATGCCTTGAAGAAGTCAGAGATTGAGCGTCAAGAGAATAAGGAAAAAACCGGCGCCTTTACGGGTAGTTACGCTATCAACCCAGCCACTGGGGCCAAAATGCCAATTTGGGTGGCGGACTACGTCTTGATGGGCTATGGCACGGGCGCGATTATGGCGGTGCCGGCGCACGACGAGCGTGATTTTGAGTTTGCCGAGAAGTTTGATTTGCCTGTAATTGAAGTGGTTGAGAAGCCCGAGAATTCCGACGATAATAATCGCTGCTACCACGGCGAAGGCGAGCTGGTCAATTCCGGCCAGTTCAATGACACACGCTCCGAGGATGCGCGCGAGCAGGTGGTGGCTTGGCTGGAAGAGCGCGGCGTAGGGCATACTAAAGTGACTTATAAAATGCGTGACTGGTTGATTTCGCGTCAGCGTTACTGGGGCTGCCCGATTCCAGTGGCCTACGATAAAGATGGCAATGTGCATCCCATTCCAGAAGATCAGTTGCCGGTGATGCACCCCGAAATCACCGATTATCAACCGGACGATACTGGGCGCTCGCCACTTGCCAAGGCTGAAGACTGGCTCAAAGTCACGATTGATGGCGAGGAAATGACTCGCGAAACTGATACTTTGGATGGTTACGCCTGCTCGAGTTGGTATCTCTGGCGCTATGTTAGCCCGCACGACACTGAGGCGGCCTGGGACCCAGAAGCCATTAAGTATTGGGCGCCAACGGATATTTATGTCGGTGGCGACCATGCCGTAGCGCACTTGCTCTATGTGCGATTCTGGTGTAAGTTCTTTGCCGACCAAGGATACTTGCCTTTCCGTGAGCCAATCAAGAAGTTACTCTATAATGGATATATTAACGCTCCCGACGGCAAAAAGATGAGCAAGTCTAAGGGCAATGTGATTGATCCGCTTGAAGTGATTGAAAGTGGCTACGGTGCGGATACTTTGCGCACTTACGAAATGTTCATTGGGCCATACGACCAGGACGCCGCCTGGAATACTGAAGCCATCGGCGGCGTATATCGCTTCTTAAATCGTTGTTGGACGCTGTGCTTTAGTGGACGAAGTGCACTTTCGTCTTCTCTGCGGGAATCTCCGGAGGCTACGGCCGAGGACGAAGATGCGCGGCCCCCGCAACGGCGGGCTGGCGCGACATCGTGTCCCGCGGAGAATGGCGAAAGTGCAACACGCTCAGTTGTAGCGTTGCGTCACGCAACGATCAAGAAGGTGACCGAAGATATCCATCGCAACAGTTTCAACACGGCCGTGGCAGCATTGATGGAGTTTGTCAATGAACTCTATAAATCTGGCGCCAATCACGATGACTTGACCGCCCTGGCTAAGTTGCTCAAGCCGTTTGCCCCACATCTCGCTTCCGAGATGCTAGAGAAACTGGGCGAAAATGACGTTTGGCCTGCCTGGGATGAGAAATATCTTGTGGCTGACGAAATCGAAATCGTAGTACAGGTGAATGGCAAGTTACGGGGCAAAATTATGGTTGCCACCGAAGATCTAACAAACGAGGCTAAATTACGTGAGTTAGCCTTGGTCGATGCCAACGTGCAAAAGTTCATCGCTGGGCAAGAAATTCGCAAAATCATCGTACCGAAAGGTGCCAAATTGCTTAATATCGTGGTATAATATTGACATTTTGGTAAATCTGTGATACAATAGAGAGATAGGGGCCCGCGAAGGGCTCTTTTCTCTTGACGGTTTGGGGCTTTGGTGGCACAATGAAGTAATGCTGACAGATTAAACTGCCACAGGTACCTTTGTAAATCTGATTTTTCATGCAAAGGTATATCTTGGTTTCATCAAAGGGGGTTAAAATGATGAAAAAATATCTCAAAATGTCGTTTCTTACGACTGTTACGACTATTTTGGCTATACTTGCTTCGATATTGCCGCACTACATAGTCTATGCCACAGAAGATGCCACTGAATCATCAACAACGAGTTCATCCACCGCTAGTGATGGCCGCCCTCTCTATACGGAGGAAACTCGGCCAGATTTTCCGGTTTTCAACTCGCTGGTTGGTGAGGAGAATTTCCTTAGCGTCGCGAGTCCAGACGGAACGGTCGCGGTGGGCAACGTCGATAGCCTGGAATTATTCCCGGGACGGGAGTACAAAGTTACCATCAAATATGACAATAATGGACTGCCACGCGGCATCACTACGCGCACAATTGCTAACGACACCGTCGTACAGGTAAACCTTCCGGAAGCGATTACTGGCGAACGCGAATTGACTGCTACGATTTCGGCTAGCAATACTCAACCTTTGTCAATCAGTTGCGGCTTGACGTTAGTAGCAGCTGAACCGTTGAGGTTAGAAGTGATCCCAAGTACAGTACGAATCGTCAATCAGAACCAAACTAACGATTCGCTGATATCCACGCAAGATTTGTTTGGCGATGGCGCTCTGATCGGCAGCAATAGCATGGTAGGCATTGTGCTCTATGGGCCGGAGAATGCCGGCAGCGTAGTTTTCACGTTTCGCGCGGTGCCGTTTGACCAGAAAACTGCTACTTCAAAGTCAAATTCAGCATCAAAGGCTTCGACGCTAGCCGGTTTAGATACAGATGAGTGGATGCTGTTGTGCGTTCTCGGCGTTTTCATCTCGTTAGTGGCGATATTAATTATTATTGCCGTATATTTCGTCTGCACAAGTGACCCGGACCGTGAATAATTAGTATAAAATCGCATCTAGGCAACCCAATTCGTAGGGTTGCCTATTTTCATAAAAAACCTCTTGCGGGCTACTAAAAAATATGATAAAATCAAGTACAGAATTTGATATTAAAAAGGAGCATTATGCCTGAACCTAAAAAACAGAGTAGTCCTCGCAAGACTGGTCTTCGCCGGAGCCACCTTCGCCTGAAGTTGGCGCGTGCAGTGAACCGCACCTCTCCAGTGAAAGCCTTTGAAACTGCTAAGCAAACCCCAAATGTCAAGGTTAAGACCGTCAAGCCGGCCCGAACCGAGTCAATTAAGGCCCAGAAAGCAGCCGCAAAGAGGTCTGCAGTCAAAAAGACTACAACTACAAAAGTTACCAACACTAAAAAATCTAAATAAAAGGAAATAAAATGGCCAGCAATCGGCATCTAGGCAGAATTATTGTTTTACAGAGTTTGTATGAATACGAATTCCGGAAAAAGGCAGGAGATCCTACCGCGGAAATCGATATTATTGTTGCAAAAAATATTGAGCCTTATGCCAAAGCCTTGGGCGATACGGAGTTTGTCTATACTTTGGCGCGAGATGTTTCCGAGCGCTTTGACGAATTAGACGCCGAGTTGCAGCCGATGGCTCCCGAATGGCCAATTTCCACGATTGCTGCAATTGATCGTAATGTTTTGAGAATTGGTTTACACGAACTTGAGCGTTCCGCTGGAACCGTGCCGCCAAAAGTAGCAATCAACGAGGCAGTAGAACTCGCTAAGGCGTTTGGCTCGGACAACTCGTCCAAGTTCATCAATGGCGTCTTGGGTACAGCGTATCGCCAAATTTATGGCGAGAGTTCGGCTCCACAAAAGAAGGAGAACCAAAATGAAGAAAAAGCACAGCCGGAAGCGACAGCCCCAGCAGCTACAGCGCCCACCGCTGAAGCAGAAGCCGGAGGAGAAACCACAACCGGAGGAGAAGCCGCAACTAGCGCCTCAGCGTAAAGTTCCCGAGGCTCTACCGCTTAAATCTGAGCGCGAAAAAACTAATGCTTTTTCGCGACTGACGACCCGGGTTTTTAGAAAACCCGCCATCCAAGAAATTGTGCGGGAGCCAACCGCTGGCGGCATCGTTTTTCGCATTACGCGCGACCAAAAAGACATCGAGATTCTGTTGATTCAAGATTCTAAGGGGCGCTGGACCATTCCTAAAGGTCACATTGAGCCAGGAGAAACCGCCAAGCAAACTGCCATTCGCGAAATCGGCGAAGAATCGGGCTTATTCCATATCCAGGTGCTGACTTGGCTAGGCAAAATTCAGTTTCAATATCGCCGCATTGACAAGTTGGTCTTGATGACAACGCAGATTTATCTGGTGCGAGCGATGGATGACGCCGAAATTCCCACCAAAGAGCAATGGATGAAAGGAATTAAATGGTTTAAATTTAATGACGCAATTGATGCTATCGAATACGAAGACATTGAGAAGTTGATGTTGATAGCCAAGAATAAAATTCGTCAAGGATTATAAAAGGGAGGTTACATGAATCCAACACAAGTTGAGGAATATCAAAAATTTGCGCGCGAGAAACTGGGTTTTGAGTTTAACGATATAGATTTACTGATTACGGCGCTGACGCATCGCAGTTATGTCAACGAGCATAAGACCAGTGCAAAAGCGCACAACGAGCGCCTAGAATTTTTGGGCGACGCTGTGCTTGAACTGGTGTCTTCGGACTTTTTGTATCGTAATTACGACGAGCCCGAGGGTATCATGACGGCCTGGAGGTCGGCTCTGGTGCGCACGGAGAGTATTGGCGCGGCCGGCGAGGAACTAGGCTACGAGCCGCTAGTGCGGCTGTCCAAAGGCGAAAAGCATGGCTCTAGCCGGGCGCATGCAGTGATTTTGGCAGACTGTTTTGAAGCGGTAATCGGCGCGATTTATCTCGATCAGGGTTACGACACAGCGCGCGAATTTATTGCTAAACATATTTTGGTTAAACTTGACCAGATTTTGCGCGATGGCAGTTGGCGCGACCCAAAGTCTTATTTGCAAGAGTTAGCGCAGCACTATGACGGTTCTACTCCACAATATAAAGTTTTGAGTGAAGATGGTCCGGATCATGATAAAACTTTCACGGTTGGTGTGTATGTCGGCAAGCAACTAAAAGGCCAGGGAAGCGGCCATTCCAAACAGGAAGCCGAGGGCGCTGCTGCCGCCGAGGGTGTCAAGGGCTATCTCGCATTGCGGGAAAAGGCGAAAGCGTAATAGCGGCATAATATCGGCGTATAAAAATACCGCGTTCCCACCATAAGTGGGCGCGCGGCTTTTTGTTTGTCATCCCCGTTCCGGATGGATCCCGTAGGTTTCATCGTTTAGTAAATTACGACCATCGGCAGTTGTTAAATCGGACGGATAAGTTATGCTCAGATACCCCTCGTCTTCCTGTGTCATCGTAAACCAGATACGGAAGAAGTTGGGGAATACGCCGCTGCTAGGCGGAGCGCTGATCTGCAGATTAACGCCTTTCCTCCAAAACATGAAACACGACAAATCGGTGTTTTTAGTTTTGCTGGTGGCGGTATTCTCCCTATCAACATAGTGTAACACGATACGATCCGTGTGGATCTCGCTTTCCCACAGTTTCCAACGTGGCTCCGTGCCCAGCAAAATACTCGGTAATGTATTGTGCAGGGTATCGTGGAGTTTAGTATTGGCGTAACTTGGCAAGTGGGTATTCTCCACGCGAAATTCCGGGACGATAATGTCCAAAACGGAAGCCGGCAGGCTTAGTTCTAAGGGTTCTGCCGCCATAACTGCTTTGCGTGTAGCATGTCCGCCGACATTGCGGATGGTGTATAGTTTCCTTGGTTTCTGAAAAATTGTCATGTTTACCTCCTTGGGGATGTTAATGTGCAAACTTGATGAAATTGCGATGATTTTGCGCGATTTTTCATCTTTTCAATCCCCCTATCTCTTCATTATAGCACACATATGCAAAAATGTCAATAGCAGGGAGTGAGGGCGATCCACTTCTATATATCCTAATACAGTACTAAGGCAGCGGAGGGAGTAAGCATACCAACGTGCATTTGGACCATTAGACGAATTCACGCCAGTAGTGGTAAAGTCAAGAGAATAGGCACTCAGCATGGTCACCCCGTCATAGCGTGTATCAGAACCGCGCGAAGACCACCAATAGCCACGTTCTCCAGATAACCAGAAAGTGCCAGCATTATATGCTGGGTTAATAAGCCCGCTGCGCACGAAATCTGCTCTATATGTCTTATATAGTACTAAGGCAGCGGAGGGGGAAACCGAGAAAGCGGTTAAGCGGGCCAAGCGACGGGTAAACATCAAACTCATGGAACTCTAGATTATAAGCGCTAGGGTTAACAGTACCGCTAACGTTGGTAGATGAGGCGCGTGAGGACCAACCGTAGCCATAGATGCCGGCCACTCCAAAAGTGGCATTGTTAATACCAGGCAGATATAGTCGTCCGCTGCGCACGAAGTAAAGAGTTTAGTTAAAAAACTGAATCATTTTTGCATTTTGATGCGATTTTCGTGCGCAGCGGGAACGTCTTCTTGCCTGGCGTTAGTGGTGCTACTTTCAGGCTCGCTAGCATCCGTAGTTACGGTTGGTCGTCGCGCGCGTCATCTACGCGATTCGACGGTACTATGATTTCTAGCGTTTACTACCTCGAGTTTAATGCTGCCGCAGTCATCCCGTCACAGGGGCTATATGAGCGCTACCACGGTCATCCCCTCCGCTGCCTTAGTACTGTATTAGACATATAGAAAAACCTGAAAAAAGTGCTTGTCATTTTTATAAGCATGAGTTATACTAAAAGTAGTTCGAAAGAACATATGGCTAACTGCGAGCCAACGATAAGTTGAGAGCTTATATGTTCAAAAAGTCGTCTTTGTAAGGCGATTTTTTGGTGGTAAGGCATATAAAATATCCAGCCTCATAGCCAGAAAACTCTTATCATTCGTGGTCAATATTTTATGTTTCTTTGGCTGGTTTTATAATGACATACTCCTATATGTCTTATATAGTACTAAGGCAGCGGAGGGGACGACCAAGATAATAGGCATATGGTCCTTGCGATGGTTTTACTACATTACTAGGGATATATAGATAATAAGCACTAAGCACATTATTTCCGTTCGCATCTGTAGATGATGCACGTGATGACCAATCTTCGGCACCCATGCCAGCATTAACAAAATTACCAACCGAATGCGTAAGATGAAGAAACCCGCTGCGCACGAAGCAGGTGGTGTAAAAGTGGTACAATCTTTCATTTTTGTACCACCTTGATAATATGAATAGCAGGGGTGATGATGAAACTAAACTGGTACAAATTTGATTTTTTGTACCAGTAGCGTGCGCAGCGGGCACGTATACTTACCTGGTGTTAGTGGTACTGGTTTCGGGCGCGCTGGCCTCCGCGGTTACGGTTGGTCGTCGCGCGCCTCGTCTACTCGCAACGATGGTGCTGCTATCCCTAGTGGTTACGGCCTCGTATTCAGTAATTCTGTAGTCAACCCGTCGTCTGGCCCGGACGAGCGCTGGCATGGTTTCCCCCTCCGCTGCCTTAGTACTGTATTAGACACATAGAGTATAATAACAAGACCGCAAATTTGACAAAAAAGATAAGTGCTGATATCATAAAGGATGAGAAATATTCTCGACGTATGGACAGAAGGGAGGAGATTCTATGTCCATAGTAAATTATGCAAGTAGTAAGATGTTCCCGACTGGAGAAACAAAGTTCCTTGTGGAATTGCTTAATTTAAGCCAGTTATTCGGCTGCAAAAGACCTAGCATGGCGGAGCGCGGGCAGTTCTGTACGGCTTTTCAGAAGTTATGCCACGACAGTGATGAGATTATGCCAAAAATTCGGTGGCATCAGCGATCAATCTTGGCTCAGAGGGTAGGGCTGGCCGGCACGATTTTTATTGCTGATTATTACGAGCGGCTTTATTGCGAATATCAAGCGGAATTAATGTATCTCTGCGACGAAATCAAGCATGATTTAATCTGGGCGCAGCGGAAAAAATCTGCTCATTCCAAAAAGAAGCAAAATCGTAACATTGGGACTCTGGAAACGTTGTTGCTGCAGTGCGAGCGCTATCTAGCACTCTTCGACCAGAGCGAGCATCGACTTTTCGAGCAAAAACGAAACTTGATGCAGAATATCATTATGCGTGATGCCAAAGCCTGTGAGGATGCTTTCATCGATGGCGGTATCAAGATTGAGCACATACGTAACATTTGTGCCGCAGCCATGTCTGACATGAAGTTATCCGAATTGCTCAACCACTACCCGCAATGCCAGTACTTTATTAACGAACTTACACCGATAATTACTTATCAAGACTATCAGCGCACGATGTTAGCTGATATTTATGCGGAAAATCGGTGTCTGGACTGTGAAAACGGGCGCTAGTTATAATGGCGCTCTTTTTCTTGGCTAGACTTTACAATCTTAGTAAACTTTGCTATAATTAACTCATTATTTAATAAGGAGAAATCATGCTAGCGATTCGTATGCAGCGTAATGGCCGCGTGCACGCCCCTGTGTACCGGATAGTCGTCCAAGAAGCGCAGCGCCACCCACTTTCGGGTCGTGTTGTGGCCGAGGTCGGCAACTACAACCCCGAAACCAAGAAAGCCGTCTTGGACAAAGAAAAGGTGGAATTCTATCTTTCACATGGCGCACAGCCATCCAGCCGGATAGCCTTTGTCTTCAAGAAGGAAGGCATTGCCCTGCCAAAGTGGTACAAAGAAGCCCCGCAGAAGCAGGCCAAGGCTAAGCACGCCGACAAGTTACGCAAAAATCAGCCAAAAGAAGAAGCTCCGGCTGAGGCTCCAGCAGAATCTGCCGAATAAAACATTGAGGCATCCTCATTGGGTGCCTTTTTGATGTCATTTTTGTCACTTTTTTTGTGCTTGTGATATAATTTAATATAAATACATAAATGTAATAACTGGAGAACTTATGGCAACCATTGACCAACAATTTGTAGAATACATCGTAAAGACCCTTGTCAACAACCCAGACAAAGTCGTCGTGGAGCGCGAGATTGACGAACGCGGCGTTTTGCTGAGCCTCAGCGTAGACCCTGAAGACGTTGGTCGCGTGATTGGTAAGCGTGGTGCTACTGCTCAAAGCATTCGCACTTTGCTGCGCGTGCTCGGCACTAAGAATGGCGCAAGGTACAACCTCAAGGTTGTCAATACTGACGATGTTGAAGGTGGTGAAGCCCGTGCATCCAAGCCGGCCGCAGAAACTCGCAAAGAAGCCGAAGGCGTCGGTGAACTGCGTGACCAAGAGTTGGAAAACGAAGCGCCGATGGATGGTGGCGAGGCAGAGGATGCCTTGGCTGAAAAGACTCGCGCCGAGTTGGCCGATTTGGACGACCTGGACATCTAATCTTCTGGGATTAGTGCTTCGGGACTCTTTCCCGAAGCAGTCTGTTTGACTTAAAGGTTCTGAAATCTCTCCGCAAGGGGAGATTTTTGGCACATTTTTTGGTGTAAATTTATCAAAATCGTCAAAATGATGTCTGCATATTGACAAAATTGAAAAAGTGTGATACAATGGAAGTATGGAGCATGAGTGGGGAACTCTAGTATTTTTTGAGTTTGTTTAGAACTATCCCTACTCTTAATATTTTTGTTTTCGGAGGTAGTTATATGAAATTTGTAAAAATTATCAAGAAACGTTCGGTCAAAGTTGTAGCCATACTTGTCGTCGGATCAGCGATGTTCTGGTTTTTAAACTATGTTGTTGATAAGTATGAAGAATATTTTCCTACTTACAGCATCAATAACCCCAAGGAAACCAAGTGGGGCGAACTGACTTTTACCGACCAGACTCACAACGGTGACACTTTACCGCTGTGCACGGAATTGACGGCTGAGGGCCAAGGACAGTTTGCGGCTGATACGGAATATCTGATACGTTTTGACTATCCTGACGGTCTGAAAGCCGAATTGGAAAACGGCCGTAGCAACTATGAGGTTGTAGTTGAGTACACGTTTCAGGTTGAGGCTGGCAGTTATGGCTATCTTCGTGTTACGGTTTACAGCAACGAAACGTGTAAGATGTATCGCGGCGAGAGCAGTTTCGGGGCGGATGATGCTTTGTGCTTGAAGCATGACGTCGGTGATGTAGCAACGCTTGGGAAAACGACAATAACAAGACCTATAAAGTTTGACAGTCCGGACCACTTGGAATTTGTGCTTTATACTTCTGCAACTCCGGATGATGGACCTAAGGTGTCTGCTGGCGAATGGGAAACTCGTCCAAGTTGGCGAATCGCCGGCATAGAAGGGGGGTTCTAGAACTCTTGGGCTGCATTTACAAAATGCAGCCCTTTCTGTTTCTATATGTCTAATACAGTACTAAGGCAGCGGAGGGAGAAACTATACCAGCGGTCGTCCGGACCCCATGATGGTCGAATTACCGTTGCAGTAAAGTTAAAATTGTAGCCACTAGTAACGGCTGCGCCATCAGTGCGAGTAGATGTTCCGCATGATGACCAGCCATGGCCATCGTAACCAGCATTTCTCAAGGTGCCAGCAGTACGAGGTAATTCTATAAACCCGCTGCGCACGACACTGGTACAAAAATTTAAATTTGTACCAGTGTGACTCTGCTTCTATCCCTGTTATTTTCTGATCCAAACTGGTACAAAAATGAAAAATTGTACCAGTTTATACTACTTCGTGCGCAGCGGACATATCAACTTAGCATATACTGCTGGCGTTTTAAGAGCCGTTAGTGGTGATGGTCGTGATTGGTCATCGCGCGGAACTAACGTTGTCTGGGGCTATACTGATTTGGGCGGTTATGACTTCAGTTTTAATGCTGCTGAATCACGTCCATCGTGGGGTCCAGACGCCCGCTATCTTGGCCAACCCCTCCGCTGCCTTAGTACTGTATTAGACATATAGGAGTGTGAGTGAACAAAGAATGACAAGCTGGCTTGTCATTCTTTGTTCCGAACCGACGTCATGTCACATAGCCGCACTATGTGACATATAGAGTGGGGGTGATATAATAGTAATATGAAAATTTTAGACAAACCTATAAGAGTTGCCGACTTAGCACAGTCCGACGTGGTTTTTGATGGTCCAATGGTGAAGGGCGCAGTGGATGTTGAGCGCGGCTTACTGGCCATAGATGCCGACTTACACGCAGACCTGGAGCGGCTTTTGTTGGAAAATGGCTCGGAACAAGACAATATTTGGGGCATTAACCTTTGGTATGAGGACGGAGGTGAAGATTTGGTAGAATTTGATTCTATGATAAATGTCCGCCCAAGGCAGAACAATCGAAGCCGCGACGTGGAAAACTCAGAAACGCGACAAAAAATTATAGAAATTGTACAAAAATGGATACAATAAACTGCCAACACAAAGATTTGGCTGATGGCGGCTGGGCAGAAATGCCGTTTTGCTTGCAGATGGGGAACATCGGTAGCGAGGTTTCGCGTTCGCTAAAATGGTGTGGCAAAAACGAGAAACGATTCCAGACTTCGTTTGAGCGAGCATTGGAACTATTTGATCTGACAATTGAGTCTTCAAAATCGCGCTCAGGTCAACTTAAAGAGGCATGTCGGGCACGCGAAGAATTTTGTGATTATTTTATGGGAAATAGTTGGAAAACGAAACCAGACAAAATGCAACGTTATTACGACCAATTTGCACTTTTGGGCAGAGCATGAAGCATTTCTGTACTCTATATGTCTAATACAGTACTAAGGCAGCGGAGGGGGAAACCGGCCCAGCGGTAGTCTGGACCCCACGATGGACCCACGCCAGTAGCATTAAAATAGAGATTATAGCCACCAGTGCCAGCACCGCCCAATTCAGTATTATTGCCACGTGAAGACCAATTGCGACCATCAATACCGGCAACTCTCAAAGCGCCATTGGTGTACACTGGATCAATTAACCCGCTGCGCACGAAGCGGAATAGCCATACATTGGCTGCAATTCATCATCAAAACAACCCATGAATAGTAGGCTTGTCTACATTGAACTTTCGTAGTTGATTTTTGTAGAACTCTGCGCTAAAATGGAAGCAAGAAGTAGTGAGTGGTGTTTTTGGTATGCGCCAGAATTGGCGAGGCTGCGCGCACAAAAGCCACAGTAATCTTCGGCGCTACAAGATTATTAACCACTAAAGAAAAGGAAACGCGTGAGTAAAGCAACCAACAATGCTGCCAATGGTCGGGTGTTCTTCACTGAAGGCGACCAAGCACTCCCAATTCCAGATCTGATTGCTCATCAGAAGGACAGTTGGGAAGATTTTGTAAAATCTGGTCTACGTGAGGTGTTCAACGAACTGAACCCAATCGACGACTATACTGGGCAAAAATTGTCCCTCCGTTTTAAAGATTATTACTTTAAGGCTCCTGCAGAGGACGAAAAAACTGCCAAATATAATCTCTCTACCTATGCTGCACCGTTGCATGTACTAGTAGAACTAACCAACAAAGTAACTGGTGAAGTCAAGGAGCAAGATATTTACTTCGGTGATTATCCTTGGATGACTAACCGTGCTACCTTTATCATCAACGGTACCGAGCGCGTGGTAGTAAGCCAACTAATTCGCTCCGCTGGCGTATTCTTTACTGCGGACGAAATGAACGGCAGGCGCTATTATGGCGCTAAGGTAATTCCTGGCCGCGGTGCTTGGCTCGAGTTTGAAACCACTGCTAGTGGCTGTATCAATGTGAAGATTGATCGTCGTCGCAAAATTCCAGTAACTACATTCTTGAAAGCACTCGGAATTGCCAAAGACGAAGAAATTCGTGAGAAATTTGCCAAGGTTGACAACGGCCCAATTAGTTATATCAATGCCACTCTCGAGAAAGACACCGCATCTGGTCAGTCGGCCGCTTTGCTGGAGGTTTATCGCCGTTTGCGTCCGGGCGACTTGGCGACCGTAGAAAACGCTAAATCTATGATTGAGCGGGCCTTCTTTGACTACCGCCGTTACGACTGTTCGCGTGTGGGGCGGTTTAAATTAAATCGCCGCTTGGGCTACGATACGCCCAATGATGCTGCGCACCGCACTTTGCAAATGAAGGATGTGATTGCGATTATCTCTGAGATTATTCGCCTGAACAACACTCAAGAAGCGCCGGATGATATCGACTCGCTCAGTAACCGCCGTGTGAAACTGGTTGGAGAACTGGTACAACGTCAGTTCCGTCTGGGTATGCTCCGATTGCAACGCAATATTCTGGACCGCATGTCGATGGTTTCGCCAGAAGATGTTACTCCATCGCAACTTTTGAACTCGCGCCCGGTGGTGGCAGCCGTAAAAGAATTCTTCTCCAGTTCTCAACTTTCTCAGTTGATGGATGAAGTCAACGGCTATGCCGAACTGGCTCATAAACGCCGTCTATCTTCGATGGGTCCTGGCGGTCTTACCCGTGAACGCGCCGGCTTTGATGTGCGTGATGCTCACCCTACTCACTATGGTCGTATCTGTACCGTGGAAACCCCAGAAGGTGGTAACGTGGGTTTGGTACTTAACCTAGCAACTTATGCCCGAATCAATGAATACGGTTTTATTGAGGCTCCGTATCGCGTAGTAAAGAATGGTAAAGTGACCGATGAAGTAGTTTACGTTGATGCTGACACCGAAAACGATATGATTATTGCCGATGCTTCCGTGAAATTGAACGATAAAGGTGAATTTGCGGAAGACTGGGTATCGGCTCGTGTGAAAGGCCGCCCAACCCAGGTGGCATCAAACCTTGTAACGCATATCGATGCTGCGCACAAAGAAATTCTCGGAACAAGTGCTAGCCTGATTCCATTCGTTGAGAAGAACCGTGTTGACCGCTCGCTCATGGCCTGCGCCATGCAGAAACAGGCTGTGCCTCTGCTTAAGAACGATGCGCCAACCGTTGGTACTGGCATCGAGCATGTCGTCGCTATGAATACTTCTCAAGTCGTCGTAGCCGAGGGCGACGGCGAAGTGGTGAAGGCTGACGGTGTTTCGGTTATTGTTAAATATAAAGACGGTGAGAGAGAATACAAAGTAGAGCACTTTGAGAAAACCAACGACGACCGCTGTTACAATCAACGCGTCAAAGTGGTGCGCGGTCAAAAAGTCAAGCAAGGAGATATCTTGATTGAAGGTGCTTCCGTCAATGACGGTGAGTTGGCGCTTGGTAAAGATTTGCTCGTGGCATTCATGCCATGGCGCGGTTACAACATGGACGATGCCATTGTGATTTCTTCACGCTTGGTAGAAGATGATAAACTCACCTCCATCAACATCAAAGATTTCGACGTGGAAGTCCGTGAAACCAAACTTGGTCCAGAGCAGGTGACTCGTGATATTCCAAACGTCCCAGAAAAGAGCCTAAGACATCTGGGTGAAGATGGTATCGTGGTGGTTGGCTCAGAAGTGATGCCGGGCGACATCTTGGTTGGTAAAATTACACCAAAGGGTGAACAGGAACTGAGTTCCGAGGAGCGTTTGCTCCGGGCAATCTTCGGTGAAAAAGCCAAAGACGTGCGCGACACTTCGGTGCGCATGAACGGGTCATCCATGGGTAAAGTGGTCGGTGTGCGCATCTATACTCGTGAACAAGGCCACGAACTCAAGGCTGGCGTCTTGATGCAAATTAAGATCTACGTTGCTGAAATGCGCAAGATTAGCGTAGGTGACAAAATCGCTGGTCGCCACGGTAACAAGGGCGTGGTTAGCCGCATTCTTCCGGTAGAAGATATGCCATTTATGGAAGACGGTACTCCAATTGATGTTCTCTTGAGTCCAATGGGTGTGCCAAGCCGTATGAACCTCGGTCAACTCTTTGAAGTCCACCTAGGTATGGCGGCACGAGCGCTGGGTTACAAAGTGGCAACACCTCCATTCAACGGTGTTTCGGACGAAACGATTTCTGAGCAACTCGAGAAGGCCGGCTTTGCTCGCGATGGCCGTGTGCAACTCTATGATGGGTTGACTGGTGAACCATTTAATGAGCGCACTTCAGTCGGTGTGATGCACATGCTTAAACTGCACCACATGGTGGAAGATAAGATTCACGCCCGCTCGACTGGTCCTTACACTACAGTCACTCAGCAGCCACTTGGTGGTAAAGCACAAAACGGTGGTCAGCGTTTTGGAGAAATGGAGGTGTGGGCCCTCGAAGCCTACGGTGCTGCTACTACCTTGCAGGAAATGCTCACGATTAAGTCGGATGATGTCTACGGACGCGCCAAAGCCTATGAATCTATCATTAAACGTGAGCCAATTGAGGGACCAAAACTCCCAGAAGGCTTTAACGTCTTGGTGAAGGAGTTCCAAGGTCTTGGTCTGAAGGTTGATTTGCTCGACCATGGTGAATCAACCGACGCTGGAGAAGTAATTGAAAAGACTTCCCGCGAAATTGAAAAGCAACATGATGATCGTTTGATTTACGCCCAGCACGGTAATCAAAACGTTAAAGATACTTTGGTTGATTTAGATGATGAAGATACCAAAGAAATGCTGGATGATGAGGGGATAGAAATAACAGAGGCTGATGATGTGGAGTCTGCCGAAGACGACGCTGATCTTGACCTCGGAGAGGAGTTGTAAAATGGCTTGGATGGACAATTTTATCAGCGCCAATGACTTTGACTCAATTCGTTTGAGCGTAGCCAGCAAAGAAGATATTCTCAACTGGAGTTACGGTGAAGTTTTGAAGCCAGAAACGATTAACTATCGTACCCAAAAACCAGAACGCGATGGTCTGTTCTGCGAACGTATCTTTGGTCCAGTCAAGGATATTAATCCGCACGATTCCAAACTCAAAGGTGTGCGCTCGCGCGAGGCCGCCGTTGATAAGGAAGGTAACTTGGTAACCAAATCTATCGCTCGCCGTGAGCGCATGGGGCACATTACCCTGGCTGCACCAGTGGCACACATTTGGTTTATGCGTGGCACGCCATCGGCGCTTAGTGTCCTGCTTAATCTTACAGTTAAAAATATCGAAAAAGTGGTCTACTTTGCTTCGTATTTGATTGTCGACGCACAGGATGAAAAGATTGCACAAACTTTGGCCGACCTTGAAGCCGAAACTACGGCTGCTCGCGAGGCTATTCGCTTGCGCTATGAAGAGATGGCAAAGGATGCCAACGCTAATATTACCGCGCTGGCCGATGAGCAGGCAAAAGAATCTGAGGCTCTAGAAACTGAATATCTAGCCAAAAAGAGCGCCTTGGAGAAAATGCAAAAAGGTGCCGTCATCAGCGAGCAAGAATACCGCAACCTCCCAGAAGATTATGAAGATCTGATTGAGGTGGAGATGGGCGCTACCGCTATCAAGAAATTGTTGGACGAGATTGATCTCAAAACCATGATTTCGGAACTTCACGAAGAAGCAGAAGCCAGCAAAGGCCAAAAGCAAAAGCGTATTATGAAGCGCCTTAAGGTGCTTGAGGGCATGGAAGCTGCTGGCATCAAACCGGTCGACCTCGTGATGACCGTAGTACCGGTGATTCCACCAGATCTACGCCCAATGTTGGCGCTCCCTGGCGGACGCTTTGCAACATCTGACCTTAACGATCTTTATCGTCGCGTGATTAACCGTAACAATCGTTTGCGCAAACTTCTGGAATTGAATGCTCCGGCCGTGATTTGTCACAACGAAATGCGCATGTTGCAGGAAGCAGTGGACGCCCTGATTGATAACTCGGCCGTGCATGGTAGCCGCAGCGCTAGCGCTCAAAACGGTCGCCGCAAACTTAAGAGTATCTCTGATCTTCTCAAAGGTAAGCAGGGTCGCTTCCGTCAGAACTTGCTTGGTAAGCGCGTGGACTACTCTGGCCGCTCCGTGATTGTGGTTGGTCCAGAACTGAAGTTGAACGAATGTGGTTTGCCAAAGCAAATGGCGCTCGAACTCTTTAAGCCATTTGTGATTTCTTGGTTAATTGCCAATGAGCACGCAGCCAACATCCGTTCGGCTACCCGCATGATTGAAGCTGGCGAAGCTGTAGTGTGGGATGGCTTGGATGAATGCATTAAGGGCAAGTATGTCTTGCTCAACCGTGCGCCAAGTCTTCACCGCTTGTCTGTGCAAGCCTTCCAGCCAAAGTTGATTGACGGTAAGGCAATTCAGTTGCATCCACTCGTGGCCTCTGGCTTTAATGCTGACTACGATGGTGACCAAATGGCGGTGCACCTGCCATTGTCCGATGCTGCTCAAGCCGAAGCACGCGAACTGATGTCGGCGGGCAAGAACCTCTTGAAACCGGCCGATGGCGCTCCAGTGTTGGCAATTTATCAGGACGTGGTGCTCGGTATCTATTATCTAACTTATGATAAACCGGGAACTGCTACCGAGAAAGTCAAGCCATTTAGTTCTGTTTATGAAGCGGAAATGGCTTATGATCAAGGCTTGATTGCCTTGCAAACGCCAATTCGGGTATTTGCCAAGGGGGAAATTCGCAATACTACACTTGGCCGCGTGATTTTCAACGAAGTTTTGCCGAAGGAATACCCATATGACAACTCCGTACAGACCAGCAAGCAACTCAAGCATGTGATGGCGGAAATCTTTGACGACTTTGGTCCAGAAGTCATGGTAAAAACTGCCGATGATGTTAAAAACCTCGCCTTTGAATATGAAACGGTCGCTTCGGTTTCAACTGCGAAAGATGACTACCCAACTTATCCCGAAATTGATGATTTTATCGCTGAAGGTGATGCGAAGACTGCTCTCATTCAGGAACAGTTTGACCAAGGTTTGGTAACCGAAGATGAGCGCTACAACCTCACCGTTGCCAACTGGCGCGATATCGATAAGAAAATTTCTGATTTCCTCAAGAGTAAGTTGGCCGACATGGATACCGACATTGCAGTGATGGTGAACTCCGGTGCCCGTGGTAGTATTTCCAACATCAAACTCGCTTCAGCCGAAATTGGTATCATGGTGGATATCAACAACAACGAAATCGAGCTCCCAGTGAAGTCGAGTTATAAGAAGGGCTTGAACACCCTGGAATCCTTCATCGCTACTCGAGGTGCACGTCAAGGTCAGGTGTCTACGGCCCTCCGTACCGCCGACTCTGGGTATCTTACCCGTCGCTTGGTGGATGTGGCACAAGATGTCTTTACTACCGAGGAAGAGGCTCCGGACCCAGGCTTCGCTGTTTATCGCAAGGAAAGTGAGTATACTGGTATCGGCTTTGCCGCTCGTCTTGCTGGTAGGTATACTGCCGAACCTGTCCCAGGTTACATTGACGCCGATCAACTAATCAGTCAGGAAATTGCTCAGCAAATTGAGGCTGACGAAAGCATTGATAGTGTTAAGATTCAGTCGGTGCTAACCACTACCGCTATTGGCGGCGTACCACGCAAGGCTTACGGTGTCGATATGTCTACTCGTGAACTTGTAGAAGCCCATCAACCAGTTGGTGTGATTGCTGCACAAAGTCTTGGTGAACCAGGTACCCAACTTACGCTTGATACCAAGCACGGTTCCGGTGTGGCTGGCTCTGGTGCTATCGCTCGCGGTCTTCCACGTGTAGAAGAGTTGCTCGAAGCCCGCGCGCCAAAAGGTCAAGCCTACATTACGCCTGTGGCTGGCGTTGTAGAGGTCTGGGAAGACAATAATAAATATATCGTCCAGATTACCCCAGAAGTTGGCGAAACTATTCGTCTTGATTTGGATGGTCGTACCGCAACCGTGAAAGATGGTGCTAGCGTGCAAGCCGGCGATGTCTTGGCCGACAAGGGTAAAGGCAAGGAGCCTCTCATCTCGCCAGTTGATGGTAACGCTCAGTTGACCAACGATGCGATTGTTGTGGTAGCCAATGCCGGTGGCGCAGTACGCGTAGAAGTTCCTGGTGATGCCGAAATGTTAGTGAAATCTGGTGACCGTTTGGGGGCTGGCGATCGTCTGACAACTGGTTCCTTGAACCTCCAAGACCTCTTGAAATACAAGGGCGCCGAAGAAACCGCGCGCTACATCATGAACGATGTTATCTCGGTTTACGCTGCGCAAGGTCACGAAATCTCCGCAAAACACCTTGAGATTATTGTTCGTCAGATGTTTAGTCGCGTTATGATTGATGAAGCGGGCGATTCTGCCTTTGTTTCGGGCGACATTGTTTCTAAGGCGGCAATTATCGCCGAGAACAAGCGCCTCGAAGCCGCCGGCAAAGAACCTGCTACCTACGAGAACTTGCTCCTGGGTATCACCAAGGTTTCCATCTGGTCCGACTCGTTCTTGTCCGCTGCGTCTTTCCAGGATACTACTCGCGTCTTGATTAATGCTGCCATCAATGGCCGTGTTGACCACTTGAATGGTTTGAAAGAGAACGTGATCATTGGCCGCAAGATTCCAGTAGGTACCGGTGTGAAGCCACTTGAGGTTACGCTGAACGAAAACTCTGAAGTGGTGGCTGAAACTGCCGATATGGCCAGCGGCCCGTCCGCCGAAGATGTTGCTGAGATGTAATAATCTTAGCCTAGGTTAAAAAACAAGTAGTCTGTAAAGGCTGCTTGTTTTGCAATGTGATGTCTGCATCTTCACTCTATATGTCTAATACAGTGCTAAGGCAGCGGAGAGAGTAACCATGGAAGCGATCCCATGGACCAAGTGACGGTATAACTACAGCCTTAAATTCCAAGTAGTAAGCACTAAGATTAGAAACACCATCACTGCGAGTAGGGGAAGCGTGTGACGACCAATTGTCGCCAGTGATGCCAGCACTTCCAAAAGTACCACCGCTACCGTCAAAGTTACTACCTAGCAAAAATATATACCCGCTGCGCACGGAAACTGCATCAAAATGGCAAATTGATGCAGTTTTCATAGACTATTAACAGGGATAGAATGATAAAAATATCGCATCAAAATGCAAAAATGATTCAGTTTTTAACTAAATCTCTTTACTTCGTGCGCAGCGGGCACGTATACTTACCTGGTGTTAGTGGTACTGGTTTCGGGCGCGCTGGCCTCCGCGGTTACGGTTGGTCGTCGCGCGCCTCGTCTACTCGCAACGATGGTGCTGCTATCCCTAGTGGTTACGGCCTCGTATTCAGTAATTCTGTAGTCACCCCGTCGCATGGCCCGGACGAGCGTTATCTCGGTCTTCCCCTCCGCTGCCTTAGTACTGTATTAGACATATAGAGTGCATCAAAACATCAAATTGATGTGATTTATTTTCATATAAACAGGGGTAAAAGGGTTAAAAAACCGCATCAAAAAGCCAAAATGATGCGGTTTTGCGTGTAATAAATTATAATAGAACTATGAATCAAGTTCCATTAACGATAAAAGATGTAAGCGAAAAACTTGGCGTTCCTAAACATACCGTTGATAATCTATGCACGCGCGGTCTTGTCCCTCACGTTCGTCGCAATGAGCATGGTCGGCGCATCCTTGAACCTTGGCAAGTCGATCTTATCGCAATTTTGCTTAACATGAAGCAGGCCGGTTTTCGCTCCAGAGATATTCGACGGTATGTGCAACTTTTCCGTCAGGGCAAGCATACCGAAGCCGAGCGTTTAGCCATGCTCACCACGCGTAAGCGCCAACTCTGGCACGAGATTGAGGTTCGGCAAAAAGCCATAGACTTTATTGAGCGCCAAGAAGAAAATATGTCGGCAACCAAGAACGCGCCCCAAAACACACCGTAATGTAGTATAATAAAGCCATGGAGATTAATCAGGAAACGATTGGGCATTTGGCTAAACTGTCAAATTTTGCGCTCAGCCCAGAGCAAAGTACGGCGCTCGAGAGCGACCTTAGTGGTATTATTGATTACATTTCGCAACTTGATGAACTTGACACTGAGGGTGTGGAGCCAACTTATCAAGTTTTTGAAATGGAAAATGTTTGGCGGCCCGACGAAATTCAACCTCAAGAAGCCGACCGCGAGCAACTCCTGGCGCTGGCCAAAGACGTCCACGACCATCAAATCAAAGTCCCAAAGGTGTTATAGAATATGAAAACTGCGAACAAAGCAACTAGTGCGGTGAGTTTGGTGCAAGAAGCGCTAGACAAAGCCCAACATTATCAAACGACTCATCATATTTTTACGTGGATCAGCGATACAGCAATTGAGAGAGCCCAGGCGATTGACGCGCGCATTGCCAAAGGTGAAGAGGTAGGGCGTCTGGCAGGCGTGCCCTATGTGGTCAAAGATAATTTTCTAACTCCCGAGGGTGAAACTACGGCTTCGGCGTTGATTTTGAATGGTTTTTCTAGCCCAGTTACGGCAACCGCTGTCAAAAAACTCGAGGCCGAGGGTGCTATTTTGATTGGGCGCACCAATATGGATGCCTTCGCGCACGGTTCGAGCACGGAAAACTCTTATTATGGCTCCACCAAAAATTCCAAGGATCTTGAGCGCGTTGCTGGTGGTAGTTCTGGTGGCTCCGCCGTAGCGGTAGCACTCGGAATTGTTCCGTTTGCCACAGGGACTGATACTGGCGGCTCGATTCGTCAACCGGCTAGTTTTAACGGCGTCTACGGCCTCAAGCCTACTTATGGCACGATTAGCCGCTATGGCGTGGTAGCAATGGCTTCTAGTACTGATTGCGTAGGCTTCTTTGCTCGAGAAACGGATGATTTGGACTTGCTCATGCAAATTTGTGCCGGTCAAGATGCTTATGATATGACAACTTTGCCTGATTATTATGGACAAGAGCCAGTCAAAAACGGGCCCAAGAAAATTGGCATCGTCAAAGATTTTGATAACGATGCAGTGGCGCCCGAAATTCGTGAGGCCCTGAAGCGCACAGTGGAATTGTTAAAGAATAAAGATCACGAAATTATTGAACTCGAAATGCCTGCACTGAAGTATGCTCTAGCAGCCTATTATATTATTGTTCCAGCCGAAATCTCGAGTAACCTCAGTCGACATGACGGCATTCGCTATGGCTATCGCAGTGAAAAATCTGAGCATCTGGGTGAACTTTATGAAAACACCCGCAACGAAGGTTTTATGCCCGAGAACAAACGCCGCATCATGATTGGCAACTTTGTGCTGAGTTCGGGTTTTTATGACGCATATTACCTCAAGGCGGCTAAAGCGCGCACGCTAATAATTAACGAGTATAACAAAGCCTTTGAGCAGTGTGATTTTATCCTCGCACCAGTCAGTCCGAACCCCGCCTTTAGGCTAGGTGAGAAGGTCAACGACCCTGTGGCGATGTATCTAGAAGACGTGATGTCGGTTTCGCTCAATTTGGCTGGTGTACCAGGGCTCGCCGTGCCAGCTGGGCACACGGCTGAAGGGCTGGACCTAGGTTTACAGTTGATTGGACCGCGCCGGAGTGACCAAAGTTTAATTAAATTTGCCGCAGAAATGGAGGAGGTATAATATGAGTTCACCCGTTGTATTTTTGGTAATTGCCATTGTCGCTGTTGGAATTTTGGCTTTGCTTGCGATGACGCTGACTGGGCGCCACAGTCATACTTTTGATGTAGAGGAATATCAAACAAGGTGGCTCAAGATTGAAAATGGCTTAGTGCGGGATGACCCGCGAACGTACGAAATGTCGGTAATCGCCGCGGACAAATTGCTTGATCGCGCACTCAATGAACTCGGTTTGCCTGGCAAAACCATGGGCGAGCGCCTCAAGCGCGTTACCGACCGGTTCGAGAAACCCAATGCAGTTTGGGCAGCACACAAGATGCGCAATCAAATTGCCCACGATGACGATTACGAAGTTGACTATAATCAAGTTAATCGTGCTCTGGCGGCTTTCCGCCAGGCGCTCAAAGATTTGGGGGCAATCTAATGACCAAATATCTCCCTACAGTCGGCATCGAATGCCATGTGCAACTCTGCACTAAGACTAAACTTTTCTCCGAAGTTGATAACGACGCCCGCGGCAAAGAGCCTAATTCTTGCGTTTCGCCAGTAGATTATGGTCTTCCAGGCATGCTACCGCGACTCAACCAAGCGGCCATTCCATTTGCCGTGCGCGCTGGTCTTGCACTTAATGCCGAGATTAATCTCGAAAGTCGCTTCGACCGCAAGCATTACTATTATCCTGATTTACCCAAAGGCTATCAGATTACGCAACTTTTCCATCCAATTATTGGCGCAGGCTATGTTGAGTTACCAGATGGCACTCGGGTGCGCATTGAACATGCTCACCTCGAAGAAGACGCTGGCAAATCTACTCACGAGAGCAGTTATAGCCTGATCGACCTCAACCGTGCTGGTACGCCGCTAATCGAAATCGTTTCTATGCCAGATATGCATAGCGCCGAGCACGCGCGCGATTACACCAAGGAACTTTGGCGAGTGATGACTTACGCTGGCGTTACTTTTGGCGACCTGTATAACGGCAACATGCGTTTTGACGTTAATATCAGTATCGCCCCAGAGGGCAGCGACAAACTCGGGACCAAGGTTGAGATCAAAAATCTGAATTCCTTCCGCAGTGTCGAACGAGTAGTGGCCTACGAAATCAAGCGCCAGACTAAGTTGCTCGAAAAAGGCGAATCTATCCAGCAAGAAACTCGTGGCTGGAACGACGCCACTGGTGAAACCACTGGCCAGCGCAGCAAAGAAGGTGCGGCTGATTACCGCTACATGCCAGAGCCCGATATCCCGCCGATTCGCCTTGCTGCTGACCTTGTCGAGCAAGAACGAGCGAATTTGCCCAAGATGCCAGCCTGGTATCGTGAACATTTTGCTGAAATTTTGCCAAAAGATTTGATCGAAGTTTTGCTTGACTATCCGAGGCTCATGCACAAGTTAGCCGAACTCGAAGATAATCAAGCCATCAAAAAAGTTGCTAACTTGTTCTCGTCGGTGTTGCTAGCCGAAGAGAATACCAGCCTATTGAACGACGAATTGCCTAGTAAAAATCAATTGCTCGACCTCGTGGCGATGAACGCCAAGAATGAACTTTCTAGTACCGCTACCAAAGAAGTTTTCCTCAAATTCTTTGACCCAGAAATGCATTACAAAGATACGCGCACGATTGCCAAGGAGTTGGGCGTGGTTCAGGAGAATGACCTTGGCGCGCTCGAAGCAATTGTGGATAGCGTGCTTGCCAAGCCCGAAACTCAGCAGGCCCAAGCCGATTACAAGGCTGGCCAAGAAAAAGTTCTGGGCTTCCTGGTGGGACAGGTGATGAAAGAGTCTAAGGGCAAAGCCAATCCATCCGCCGTGCAAGATATTTTAAAGGCAAAACTTAAAGCGTGAATTCTACCAAGGCTACCAGTAATGGTAGTCTTGGATCTCAAACCGATAATGCTAAAATTCGCCGGGCGTCTGATTGGTTCAGGCATCATGTCACACTTTTTGGTGAGCCCTATACACTCGATGACGATCAGGTCCGTGCCGCCATTGATACACACAAAAATACTTTAGTTACCGCACGCGCCGGTTCCGGAAAAACTCGTGTCATCGTGGCCAAAGTTGCCTACCTTGTAGCGCATGGCTTGGCTAATCTGGACGAAATCGCAATTTTCATGTTCAACCGCACCGCTGCCGCTGAAGTCAACACCCGCATTGCCGCAGTAAAAGTAGACGGTAGAGGACTTTCGCAAAATGCGGTGGATGAAGGGGCGCGGCAGTCTTCGCAAGAACTCTCCGCGACCAACGGGGAGCGGCCGAAGTGCAGTTCCGCCCGTAACGACGGGCCGGAACAAACGGGTTCGGCGAAGAATGACACGCCACATACTATCTGCATTGCCTCCACCTTCCACAAATTTGCCCTCGATCTCGCCAAACTTGCCGGAGAACATCCAGAAATCATCAGTAGCGGGGAGCAAGATAATCTAATTCGCTCATTCTTACAAGAAGTTTTATCCGAATCTCACCTCAAACTCTCGCCTAAAGAACGCCAGGAAATGCTTGGCATCGTCAATAACTTTATCACGCGCGCTGGACAATATTATCCCGGTTATTCTGGCCTAAAAACTCTCCAGCAAAAAGTTCAAACCTATTGCAACAATTCAGAAAACCCCGTTCGCAATATCCGTTTTCATCAAATCTCCTTTGCCGTTTATCAAAAATATCTCTCCGCACTGCGCTCACCCAAAATTGATTTTAACCTTCTGATGTATGTCGCTACGGAACTGCTACATGATTCGGCCTGCCCCAGTACGGTATATCATCGTATCTCACCGCTTAAATATATTTTGATTGACGAATATCAAGATTTCTCCTACCTATTTTTTGCCCTCGTCCAGGCTATGCGCGGTCTTGCACCTGCCGCACATCTTTTCTGTGTTGGTGATGACTGGCAAGCCATCAACCGTTTTGCGGGCTCCGATGTTAATTATTTTATCAATTTCGCCAGTTACTTTCCCGAGGATGTTATCAACATTCCGCTCGCCACTAATTATCGTAGCCACCAGCGCATCGTCGAATACGCCAACCGTTATATGCTCACAAATTACAACCCAAAAGCCATCCCCGCCAAAGCATTCAGTCACAAAAACGGCAAGATCTATCATATCAACCCCAACAAAACGCGTTTCGATTTCAGTGATTTACAAGAAGACTGTTTGGGCGATGCGCAGTTCTTGCTTGCACTTAGCCAAGCCAGCAGTGGTAGAATTCCTCCGGACAAGGTTCCGCCCGGTGCTGCTTGCTTGCTCAAGACTGTCCTGCAAATCATCTGCCACTATCCGCACAAAAATATTATGCTTTTGCACCGGCATAACTTTACTTCTTTTGATGGCGTCACCCTGAGCATATTATACGGTGCACTCGCACAGTTGGCAGTTAGCCAGGGAATTATGACAAAAACAGTTTTTGCTAAACAAGTTCGTTGTATGACAATGCATAAGTCCAAAGGCCTGGAGTCTGACGTAGTGATCCTGCTCGAACTTAACCGCGATATTATTCAAAGCGCGCATCCTCACGCTACGATTTTCTCGCTTTTTGGCGACACTCGTGCTGCAGAAATCGCTGATCAGCAGCGCTTGATTTACGTTGCGTTGACGCGCGCCAAACAGCGGCTCTATCTTCTCAGTACCGATCAACTTCCAGTGATTTAGTTATCTTGACAAAAGCCCAAATCTGTTATAGCCTTGAAGTTAAGGGGTGAACCCCTAGTATTTTGACAGTTAGTTGCACCTCCAATTTTGCTCTGGAGAATTTTGGGCAGCACTGCCGCCTAGAGTTCTCCAGAGGAGAAAAATCAAAAGGAGGCTAAAAATATATGATAAATCCACAAAGGAAAGTCAAAGAACTGGAGGCGGAGTTGGTGGCAAAAGATTCCGAGATTGCTGATCTAAAAGCGCAGAAAGAAAATGCCGAGGCCGAAATTGACAAACTCAAGGAGCAATATGCTGATGAGTATCAACGTGTTCTGCAAGAAAATAGCGCCAAAATCGCCGAACTACAGCAAAATTTGACAGAAATCATGACCGAGGCTAGTGCCAGAATTGAAAAAGCCGAAGCCGAGGCCAAGCGTGCGCGTCTGGCTTCCAGTGACAATCAAAAATATCACGATTACGCCAAACGGCTCATACATCCAGTTACGCCAGCAGAAGTTGAGAAAGTCTATAGTAATTACAAGGTCACAACCACGCCCACATTCTTCAAACTCAAAGATGAGAATAATGATATTTTGTGGCTGCTAAGACGAAATGATTACCTGCGGCGTTTCAACGGCTATTTGCCGAATCTCTTCGAGGTTCCCAAATACCCTCTGCTGGAGAGTGACATCTATCTGCAGCGTGCGTTGCCACCTGATATCAAATCTACGCTTGAGATCATTTTTGTTGAGCATCACGGCGGGGAAAAGACGTTTTGTTTCTGTGCGCCTCAAAATGCCAATGCAATCATTGTAGCGTTTTGGGTTGAGCAGAGCAGCATCTTTCAAACCTGGCAGGAAAGAAATGTTCAGAAAATTTTAATTAGCGCAACTTGCCAAGACCGCGCCAATTGGCGGCTCGTTACTTTGATCTTACCCTTTCCGGTTGCCTACCCCGATGTTGGCATTGATGAAAAATTGGATGCCGAAGACTGTTCAGCCGCAGATGTTGAATGTACTATCGCAGATTACGAACATCGCTTACGTGCGGCGTGTCAGCATATTTACATGCAACACTTCTTTCTTGAACCGTGTTCTACTACCAAGCCAGAATGTGAGAGTGAGGAAGAAAAGGAGGGCTAACCTGCAACTAACTGCTAGTTCAAGGCTCCAGCTATACCGCGCTGGAGCCACTTTTCGTAAATTCCCCCTACCAAAACCCTAACTTTTATGTTAAAATCAAGAAAAGTTTATTTTTTAATGTCTACAAAAAGGATAAAAAGGAAACTACTGTATGGCAAGTGAAGTCAAAGACCTATCAAAGTTCCGCAACATCGGCATTATTGCTCATATCGACGCGGGCAAAACCACCACTTCTGAGGCGATTCTTTATCGTACCGGGCTCAAACACAAGATTGACCTCGTGAAAGGCGGCACCGGTGGCGCTACCACCGACTGGATGGAGCAGGAAAAAGAGCGTGGCATTACCATTACTTCTGCTGCTGTTACCGTTTACTGGAAAGATCATAAAATTAACATCATCGACACCCCAGGCCACATCGACTTTACTGCCGAGGTGGAGCGTTCTCTCCGCGTACTCGATGGCGCCGTAGTGGTGTTTGATGGTAAGATGGGCGTAGAGGCTCAGTCCGAAACGGTTTGGCGCCAAGCCACCAAATACGGCGTTCCTCGCATCTGTTTCGTCAACAAAATCAACCAAATCGGTGGTGATTTCTACAAATCTCTCGATAGTATTCATAAGCGCTTGTCTAAGAATGCCGTTGCAATTCACTTGCCAATTGGCTTTGAAAAAGATATTTGTGGTGTAGTCGACCTTATCGATATGAAAGCCTATACCTACAAAGATTATGCTGATCATGAGTTAACTGTAGGCGAAATTCCAGCCGACATGCTTGAGAAGGCCAAAAATGCTCGCTCAATCCTCGTTGAAGAGGCCGTGCAAGCCGATGAAGCCTTGATGGAAAAATTCTTTAACCAAGGCGAAGAGGCAATTACCGAAGTTGAACTCAAAGCCGCTCTCCGTAAGCGCGTACTTGATGGCGACTTCTTCCTTGTAACTGGCGGTGATGGTCGTGGCGTGATCGTTGAAAAAGTGCTCGACCTCGTTACCGATTATTTGCCAAGCCCACTCGATCGCGATCAAGGTCAAACCGTTGGTATTGACCCCAAGACCGGTAACGAAGTTATACGCAAGGCTAGCGATAGCGAGCCACTCACGGCTTTGGCCTTCAAAATTGCTACCGACCCATTTGTAGGTAAACTGATCTTTATTCGCGTCTATGCGGGTAAGTTGAAGTCAGGTGACACCGTCCTCAATGCCACTACCGGTGACAAAGAGCGCATCGGGCGTATCGTGCGCATGTTCGCCGACAAACGTGAGGAAATTTCTGAGATTTGCGCCGGCGACATTGCCGCTGTGGTTGGTATGAAGAATGTTACCACCGGTACAACTATTTGTGATCCTGCTCATCCAATTCATCTCGAGGATATTACTTTCCCAGACCCACCTGTTTCTGTGGCAATTGAACCAAAGACCAAATCTGACCAAGAAAAAATGGGTATTGGCTTGCAAAAACTTGTTGAGGAAGACCCAACTTTGCGAGTGCATACCGACGAAGAAACCGGACAGACAATTATTTCTGGTATGGGTGAACTTCATATCGAAATTGCTATCGACCGCTTGCAAAAAGAGCACGGCGTAGAAACCAACACTGGCGCTCCTCAGGTAGCCTATCGCGAAACCATCCGTGGCACAGCCGAGGCTCAAGGTAAGCACGTCAAACAGTCTGGTGGTAGTGGTCAGTATGGTGACGTTTGGATCAAGTTCGAACCAAACGAACCAGGTAAAGGTTTTGAATTTATCGACCAAATTAAAGGCGGCGTGGTGCCACAAGAGTTCCGCAAACCAGTTCAGAAGGGTATTGAAGAAACTCTCGCTGGCGGTGTGATTGCTGGCTATCCGGTAGTTGACGTCAAGGCTACACTCTATGATGGTAGTTATCATGAAGTCGACTCCAACGAACTCGCTTTCAAACTGGCTGGTAGTTTGGCCACTCGTGAAGGTATCAAGAAGGCTAAACCAGTCTTGCTTGAGCCAATCATGAAACTCGAAATCACCACTCCGGAAGAATTTATGGGTGATGTAATTGGCGATATTAACTCTCGCCGTGGCCGCATTGATAGCATGGAAGATCTGAATGGTGGCGCCAAACTTATCAAAGCGTTTTGTCCGCTTGGTAACCTCTTTGGTTATACTTCTGACCTCCGCTCAATGTCCCAGGGTCGTGCTGCTAGTTCCATGGAACTCTACGCTTACGAGGAAGTACCACCAAACGTTGCTGCCGACATTATCGAGAAGCGCAATACAAAATAGCAGCAAACTTGTAAAAGCGCGTTAAAAACAGTCCTCCGGGGCTGTTTTTAATCGTGCATCATTCACCTCTTCACTCTATATGTCTAATACAGTACTAAGGCAGCGGAGGGGAAGACCAACGTAACGAAATTCTTTGTGCAGCATAACGGCCATTGAGTCATAGTAAATGTTGTAGGCTTCCGTTCCTGTTGAAGCGGCACGTGATGACCACTTGTAGATATTGCCGCCAGCATATCTCAATGTTCCAGTGGTGGTGGTTAACTTTATCCACCCGCTGCGCACGAAGAGAAAATAAAACCGTTCGAGTCAGACTTTAAAGTTACTTCAAAGTCTGACTAATACTCTACCCTCTGTTAATGTTTCTACAAGATCAAAGTTAAATATAGACTTGGATAGCAAAAGATTTTCGTGAATATTGCTATCCAAAAGATATGCTTATAACTTTTACCGAAAAAATATCGCTTATTACCAAATTCTGGCAGAAGAACCAAGGCTACAATTAATAATCAATCAAGCACGACACGACACCTATGCCTGAAACTTTTCGCCAATAATTATGACAAAACTCTAGAACAGGTTATCAAAGGCTGAAAATATAAGAAAAGAAAGTCAAAAGGTTACCACGAATACGGAAAAGTAACTTAAAAATTTTACTCTAAGGAAACATGGGCGCGAATACGTTTATTTTATGTACTCTATCAAATCGCCAACTTCGCAATTTAAGGCTTCACAAAGCGCTGCGAGAGTGGAAAAGCGCATAGCGGTAATATGATTATTTTTAATCTTGGAAAGATTAACATTGGTAATTCCGATTTTTTCAGCGAGTTCGTTGAGGGAGATTTTACGCTCAACCATCAAGCGGTCGAGGCGTAAGACAATCTTGCCACCTGCGCCGCTATTAGACCAGTCCATTGAGGTCCTTTTCAAGGTTTGCACCATAATTAAAGAATTGTGAAATACAGAGGAAAACTAGACCAATGAAACAACTTAAATAGTTAAAACTAATATTTATCTCGCTTCTTTTACATCCATTAATAAGTATAGAAATTAGGCTCATTGCAGAGATTGCTATAAAGAAAAAACCAATTTCGCGGAACATTCGTACAATGTTGTTTTGAAAAGGAGTATCACCTTTAGCAAACCAAGTTTTGCCTTTGGCTGTTCTGAGAATAAGATAGACGTTACGAAAGATCATAGCCATCAAGGCGAGAACGATAGCACTGCCAAAGACAAAATTTATGACCATGTCAGTTTGAAATATACCGCTAGCGTTCGTAATAGCAATTTCAAAACCGTAGCATGAAAGAATAGTCTTATTAGCGATGGCGACCTTAGCGAAATTTAATGCAACTTCTGGATAAATAACAGCGATAATGCCACCAACTAGCATTGCCCCGGCTAAGCACCAATGCATTATTTCAGCAATTTTTGCTAAAACTAGTGTCAGTTTCAATAGAAAATTGTTATTAGTTTGTGGTTTTTGTAGCATGAGCTCCTTTCGTCAGATTTTGTTTCTATTTTATGCTGACAGTTATCGTTTGTCAATAAACTTTTATTATAAATTGATAAATACACTACTCTTAAGGTTCCAAAAATAAAAGTCTTGCCATTTTTTTTAAAAAAGGCGTATACTAAAATACGCGTCCAGTTGTTGAGAAAAACAGGCGTGTACATTTCGAGAAAGGTTAAATGGTGAATAAATATGAAAAAATTTAGGAAGTTTCTGTCCGCGTTTCTTGTATCAACAATAGTGGCAGCAGCACCTATTTCGGTGTTCGCAAAGGAAGTCACTCCCAACACTTCAAATCAGGTTGTTACTGTGTCCGACGAAGAGGGAGGAATTATGCCACTTGATACCCGTACGTTCTGGATCGGGAACGGTTATGGCACGATTGCAGAGGACCCCAATGGAATCAACGGCGATATCTACATTACAATAACGGGCACGCCGTCTAATCCTAATGGACTTGGTTATAACGGATTCAATCGTGGAGTTGACATTCTAATGTATGATAAGAGTGGTACCGTTGTATGGCGTGGGGATAACGTTTTTGGTATTCAGAATCACGGTTCTCTCTGGTGCGGGGCCAACGTTACTCGTGTCGATATGCGAATCGCTGCAAAGATTGGTGTAAACGGTGATAATTACGAAGTAAAAGTGACGTACTAAGCAACCACAGAAGACATAAAGTAGTTGCTTAAAAATAGAGTATACCCATTTTTCCACTGGACGTAGCCTCAACATCTGTTGGGGCAATTTTGTTACTACGGTTTGGCGTTATGTTATAATGTCCTTATGGATATAGCCCTGGTCGTGTTAGGTATCGTTATCGCAGCCTTATTGGTGCTTTTGCTTATGCGCAAGCCAGTAGCGCGCGTCGATACCTCACGGCTAGAGGAACGCCTAATTCGTGTCGAAGCCGAACTAGATAAACTTGCACCCAAAATCGAAGGTGAATTTCGCGAAAATCGCAAGGAAATTTCAGACAACCTTCAAGGAATTCAGCGCACTGTTGACAGTCGCGTCAAAAGTCTGCAAGATGATAATTCCAAAAAACTCGAAGAAATGCGCCAAACCGTTGACGAAAAACTTCAAAAATCAGTCGAGCAACGCTTTAACGAGAGTTTCAAAACTATCTCTGGTCAACTTACGCAAGTTTATCAAGGTTTGGGGGAGATGCGAAATCTCGCTCACGGCGTAGGTGATCTCAAAAAAGTCATGGAAGGCGTCAAAACTCGGGGGATCTATGGCGAAGTCCAACTTGGAAATATCATCTCTGACTGTCTTTCACCTGACCAATATCAAGAGAATATCATTACTAAGGCTGGTAGTAGTGACCGCGTTGAGTTTGCCATCAAAATGCCCGGCAGGGAAGAAAAAACTGTATTTTTGCCAATTGATTCCAAATTCCCAGTAGAGAATTATGCCCGCTTGCTTAACGCCTACGACCACGGCGACAAGACTGAAATTGAGCAATTTCGCAAAGCTCTAACCGCCGACGTCAAAGAGCAGGCCAAGAAAATTTCCACCAAATATCTCGACCCACCTGCCACCACTGATTTTGGTGTAATGTTTGTGCCTACAGAAAGCCTTTATGCCGAGATCTTGCGTATTCCGGGTCTATCAGATGAGGTCCGCCAAAAATATAATGTTGCATTAGCCTCGCCTTCCACTTTGCCGATGATTTTATCTGGGCTTACCATGGGCTTCCGTAGTGTTGCCATTGAGAAGCGTTCGGCCGAAGTTTGGCAAACTCTGGGCGCCGTCAAAACCCAATTTTCCAAATTTGGTGATTTACTCGCCGCCACCAAAAAGAAACTACAAGAAACCGCCAACAAAATTGGCGACGCCGAAACCACCTCCCGCCAAATTGAGCGCAAACTCAAAAATGTCGAAACCCTTCCCGAAACTGAAAGCATCAACTTAATCGGAAAAATCGAGGTAGAAGATGCTTGAAAAACTTGCGATTTGGTTCTTGCTATTTATGATCTATTCATTTGGGGGATGGGTAATGGAAGTTTGCATTAGCTTAATTACTCACAAAAAATTCATCAACCGAGGTTTTTTAGTTGGCCCAATCTGCCCAATTTACGGCACAGGTGCAGTTATTGTTTCGCTTGTACTTAACCAAACCGAAAGCATTTTGGCTATTTTTTGCGTTTCGTTGGTAGGAAGCGCAGTTTTAGAATATATCGCAAGTTTCGTCATGGAAAAACTTTTTCGCGTACGCTGGTGGGACTATTCCGAAAAGCCTATCAATATCAATGGTCGCATCTGCATGAGTTCGGCAATATCCTTTGGCATAGCGGGAATTTTTATCGTCGAATTTATCACACCATTTTTCTACCAACTCCTGGATAGTTTATATTCGCCAGTCCTGCTCGGCATCGCCGCTTTACTGGCACTCTGGCTCGTTTTTGACATTATTCTCTCACTCTGGCTCATCCTCGGCGTACGCGTAGCAGTCGGCACTGTGGAACGCGATGCCACTGACGAAATTTCCACCCGTGTTCAAGAAATACTAATGGACAAAGGCAAACTCAACCGTCGTCTTGTCAAAGCCTTTCCTAATCAAACCCCTAGCAAGCGAACTCCACGCAAATCGCGCAAAACCATCAAAGACTAACCTAGAAGTGTTATAATATATAATATGTACGATAAATTCACTACTTTTTTGAGCGACAAAACTCGCATATGTATCATTCAGGCCGAAAACCCCGACGGTGATTCTTTGGGTTCGGCAATTGCTCTAGACTATATTTTGCAAAATACCGAAAACTCACTCTACTGCCCGGTTGATATTCCAAAATACTTGCGTTATTTTCCAGACTGGTCGCGCATTACTAACGAGTTCGACTATAAAGCCGATGCTTATATTATCGTTGATACTGCTGCCAATGTATTATTATCCAAACTCCTCGAAGACGTTGCCATCCGCAACTCTTTATACAACAAGCCCGTACTCGTGCTCGATCACCACGAAACCGCCGACGACCTAGAATTTCCCCATGAATCTATCATCGAACCGCTCCCGGCTTGCGCTGAACTTATCTATAAAATTACTCAAGACCAAAAACTTACTATCCCACTCCCCGCCGCTGAAGCAATTTATGCCGGTATCTCTTCAGATACACTCGGTCTTGTTAGCGCCTCAGTCACCTCTAGCACTATGCGTATCATGGCCGATCTCATTGATCTTGGCGTAAACCCAGCCGAACTCGAAGAGCGTCGCCGTGATTTTATGAAAAAATCGCCCCGCATTCTCGATTACAAAGCCGATTTGATCAAGCGTATTGAATATTCTTTGGATAATCAACTTGCCACTATCCATATTCCGTTTGAAGAAATTCAGCAATATTCCGATGAATATAACCCTAACGTGTTGATCTTGGAGGAAATGCGCCTTGTTGAGGGAGTTATTGTTGCAATTGCTGTCAAAACCTATCCCGATGGCAAAGTTACCGGCAAAATTCGCACTAGCGAACCAATCGCCGACCAAATCGCAGGCTATTTTGGTGGCGGCGGGCATCCTTTTGCTGCTGGTTTTCGCACCTACGATATCGAATATACTGATGTAGTGGCGGATGTCATTAGGATCCTCCCGCAGTTGCTCGAACAAGCGGCTATCGCACAAGCCGAAACGGAGCAGGCCTAATGCCACACGCTTCAAGCAAATTTTATAATTGGCGCACACGGGCTTGGCATCACTGGTTGCATCGGCCAGTTCGGATGAAAACCGCAATTGATACTAAAGTTAAGCACCCTCGCCTCACAGTCATATTTTTGCACGGCATTTCTGCTACGTCTAATACCTGGCGCACCACAATTCGCCAACTTTCGGCTAACCCAGATCTCAAGGGCGTGCGCATGGTGGCGCTCGATTTGCTTGGTTTTGGCAAATCTTTGCAGTCCAACTGGCTCGATTATGATTACCTCGATTACGAAAAAGCACTCGAGTATAGCCTGAAAAAACTCAAAATCACCAGCCCAGTCGTATTAGTCGGACATTCTATGGGTTCGCTCATCGCAGCCGATTTTGCCGTAAATTTCCAGAGCACATTCAATATTATCGGTTTAATTCTAGTTTCGCCACCAGTCTTGATGTCAGAAGAATTGGCAAAATTACCCGACAAAGTCTACACTAAATCTTATGGCTCGTTATATAAACTTGCCAAAGATGAGCCTGCGATCGAGGTTATGGCAAACTTCATCCAAAGATTTAGTAGTTTTAGCAGCCGTTACATCAAAACCCCGGCCTTTGAACGTTCCATGGATAACATTATCCTAAATCACAATAATTACAAAACTTATACTAAAATTAAACTGCCCGCACTGATCATTCATGGTCATTTTGACCCGCTCGTAATGCGTTCTAATCTTAAAAAAGTAGCCGACTCTAACCCCAACATACGTTTTGTCAGCGTCATTGGTCACCACGACGTTTCCGCACAAAAACGCAACAAAATACTAATCGAGTTAAAAAGAATTATGAGAGAAAACCATGTCTAGTAAACTTCATCTTTACAATACACTCACGCGCAAAGTCGAGGAATTTCGCCCATTAAGTCCGAAACAAGTCAAAATCTACACTTGTGGTCCAACCGTATACAGCACGCCACATATCGGAAATTATGCTTCATATGTTTATTGGGACTTACTCATTCGTACGCTCAAGATAAATGACTACAAGCCATATCGTGTACTAAATCTCACTGACGTCGGCCATCTCACTTCTGATGGCGACGAAGGTGAAGATAAACTCGAAAAAGGCGCTCGCCAGAGTGGCAAAACTGTTTGGGAGGTTGCTGAGTATTATTCTAATATTTTTCTTCAGGACATCAAGGCACTCAATTTGGTGCAGCCCGATGTAATTGCCAGAGCCACTGACTATATTGAACAAGACAAAGCGCTAGTAGACAAATTAATTGAAAAAGGCTACACTTACGAAACCAAGGATGGTATTTATTTTGATACCAGCAAGTTGCCAACTTATGCCGATTTTGCTAGGCTTGATTTGGACAAACTTCAGGCCGGCGCTCGTGTAGAATTTTCTTCCGAAAAACGCAATGTCAGTGACTTCGCAGTCTGGAAGTTCATCCAACCCGACGAAAAACATGCTATGCGCTGGGACTATCTCGGTCGCCCGGGCTACCCCGGTTGGCATCTGGAATGCTCTACGATTATTCATACCGAACTCGGTGAACCAATTGATATTCATACCGGCGGCATCGACCACATCCCCGTGCATCATACTAACGAAATCGCGCAAACCTTAGCTGCGTTCGACAAGCAACTTTCGCGTTATTGGCTACATTGTAATCATCTCACGAGCAACGGCGAAAAAATTTCCAAATCTCTGGGTAACGGCTACACCATGCAAGATTTAGCCGACCAAGGCTACAGCCCACTTGATTTTAAGATGTGGGTTTTGCAAGGGCACTACCAATCAGAGCGAAACTTCACTATGCAAGATTTGGCAGCCGCGCGCATTCGTCGCCTCAACTGGCGCAACAAAATTGCCCGTAGTTATCAGATTTCCACGGATGGCAATGGCTCAGAAACACTTAGCCAAATTCAAGACAGTCTTAATCATAATCTCAATTCGGCACAAGCCTTTGCCATTATTGACCAAGTTGATGATTATTCGCTAGACTTTTGGCAAAAACTTGACGAATACTTTGGTCTAAATTTAATCAAAGATAGTCCAGATGTTGACGATAAGTGCAAAGAGATTCTCACTCAGCGTGCCAAGTCCCGTGCTGACAAAGATTATGCCAAATCAGACGAACTTCGCGACAAACTCAAACAGTTTAATCTTACCGTACTCGATACCCCGGATGGGCAAATCTGGCAATATCTAAAATAACAAAACCTGACGCCAGCGTGGTATAATAGTCAAATGGAACCAGTTATTGAAGTTAAAAATCTCGTTAAAACTTACGGTAAACGCTCTACGGCTTTTACCGCACTCAAGGATATCAATCTTTCTATTGACGCCGGCGAATCAGTCGCAATTGTTGGCAAATCAGGTTCAGGCAAATCCACGCTGATGCATTTGCTTGCCCTGCTCGACAAGCCAACCAAAGGCACTGTCAAAATCGATGGCACAGAGTCAACCAAATTGCGCGCACGCAAACTCAACCAGTTGCGCAACCACAGTTTTGGTTTTGTATTTCAGCAATTCTTTATGAATCCCAGCGACACGGTACTCGCCAATGTTATGCTTCCGCTCAAAATTGCTGGCAAACGCCGCAAAGAGCGTCGGGAACTAGCCGAAAAGGCCCTCAAAACCGTTGGATTGTCGGAACGTACCAAATTCAAGGCCAACGATCTCTCTGGTGGCCAAAAGCAGCGTGTCTGCATTGCTCGTGCCATCGTCAATAATCCCAAAATTCTCTTTGCCGACGAGCCCACCGGCAACCTTGATTCCGCCACCGGCGACAAAGTCATCAAATTACTTTTTGATTTGAATAAAAAAGGTGTCACATTGATTATCGTCACTCATGATGACGATCTAGCAGCACTTTGCGACCGTCAAATTCGCATTTCAGATGGCAAAATAATTTCTGATACCAAAAAGCCAGCCGCCAAAGCCAAAGAAAAGACCAAGCCCAAAACAACTGCCAAGGCAAAAACTAAGAAAGGGAATAAGTAAATGAGTATTTTTGAAACTTTACGCACTGCCAACCATAATCTTTTCCGCAACAAAGTCCGCACATTGCTAACTGTTATTGCAATTTTTGTCGGTAGTTTTACTATCATCCTCAACGTTGCTATCAATACTGGCGTCAATGCATTTATCGATGAACAAACGGCAGCCCTGGGTGGCGATGATTTCATCATGCTCATGTCCAAAGACTCTGAAGCCATGATGAGTGAACAAATGTCTGCATCCACCGGCCCACAAGAATTTACCGAAAAAACCAATACCTTTGGCGTATTGAGTGACAAAGATATTGAAAACCTTAAAGCTATTGACGGTATCAATGCTGATAGTTTTTATTCCCCCACCCCGCTAGGCGGCACCGGTTATATCACGAGCAGCAAAACTGACAAAAAATACAACGTTGGCAGCGCCATGATTTTGCCTCCAGGGAACTTCAACATTCCTCTAGCCGTTGGCACATTGGTTGACCAAACCGAAGAAGCAAAACAGAAAAAACAAATTGTGCTTCCACCCGAATATCCTCAGGCTTTGGGTTACGAGAGAGATGAAGATATTATTGGTCAAACTGTTACCCTCGCGCTCAAAGATGAGTTTAGCAATACCTTCAAAGATTTTGAAGTCGAAGTGGTTGGCGTAGAAGCCAATGGACTCGTTTCTTCGCAATTTGGTATGTTGCTTTCTCGCGCGCTTTACGACGAAATGTATAGTTTTGCTACCAAACACTATCCTGCAGATTACGAAGCACCAACCTATTATGTCATGGCAACCTTTGATAACGCACGTTTCAGTGAAGACGAAATCAAACAAATTATCAACGATGCCGGCTATTCCGCTTGGACTATCAATGATATGATGGGTGTCATCCGCACTTTCTTTGACACAATTATGATCGTCTTTAGCATCTTCGGCGGTATTGCATTGCTGGCTGCCGCAATCGGCATCGTCAATACGCTACTAATGTCAGTAGAAGAACGTACGCGCGAAATCGGCCTCGATAAAGCACTTGGTATGTCATCCGGTCATGTCTTCTGTGAATTCGCCACCGAAGCCATCTTGCTTGGCTTTTGGGGGTCAGTCTTTGGCGTTGCAGTTGCAATGTTGATTGGTACCGTCGTCAATATCGCCGTTCACCAACCAGGAGCCTTCCTAGAAGTCTTCCCGACCTTCGAACTATTCAAGTTTACAATCGGAAATGTATTACCAATTATTATCACCATTATGATCATTGCCCTCATCGCTGGCACCGCACCTGCTATCAAGGCCGCACGCAAAAACCCAATTGAGGCATTGAGATACGAATAATGCAAATTAGAGTCGACAAACTTATCCCTGGCGGGCAGGCTATCGGCACGATGCCAGACGGCAAGAAAGCAATGCTCTGGAATGCCCTGCCAGGCGAAATAGTAACCGACTTTCAACTTACCAAAAACAAAAGTCATTATCTCGAAGGAATTGCCACAAAACTCGAAGGTCATTCCGAACGTCGCATCCAACCTCAAGACGACTGCTATCTTGCCACTTCGCCTTGGCAAATCATGGACTATGATTTTGAATTAGAGCAAAAGCGCGAAATTCTCTCCGAAATCTTTCGTCAGCACGACGTAGGTGTCCCAGAAATTGCACTGATTCAGACTGATGACCGCAGCCTATTCTACCGTAACAAAATGGAATACGCGCTCTACTACAGTCACGACGATGAGCAAATTCATCTCGCTTTTCATGAACGCGGCAGCCATCGCAAAGTTCCCATTAAAAGTTCTAGCCTAGAACATCCTCAAATTCTAGAACGCGCTCAACAAATTATAGATGAGTTAAATCATAAAAAAATCGATGCTCGCAACTTCCAATCGCTCTTGCTCCGTTGTGACCAAAGTGGCAAAGTTAGTGGCGGTTTGTTCGAAAATCATCAACCTCACCCAGTTTTTGAGCCACTCCAAGATTATTTACTAGGCTACAAATATAATTATTCTCCAAATGGTTTCTTCCAAATCAACCTTCCAGTTTACGAAATGGCGCTACAAAAAATCAAAGAGCAAATTGACACTGCCAAAGTTTTAGATTTGTATGCCGGCGTTGGCACTATCGGGCTTTCAACTGCTCGCGACAAAGAACTAACTTTAGTCGAATGCGATAAGTTCGCTTATCAGGAAATGGAAAATAATTGCCAGGGCGTCCCAAGCGCCAAGCCAATTTTGGCCAAGTCCGAAGAAGCCCTGGAATATATTCAACCCGACCAAACCGTCATTCTTGATCCACCTCGCGCCGGCTGTCACAGCGAATTATTAGCGAAATTACTCGAAATTTGTCCACCAACTATTATTTATCTATCTTGCAACCCCGCCACACAGGCGCGTGATGTTAAAATTTTGTCGGATAAATATCATATTGTCAATGTTACGCCATTTAACTTCTTTCCCCGCACGCCACATTTAGAAAATTTAATCGTATTGAAATATGGGACTAAATAAGGAACAACAAGAAGCAGTTTCATACCTTGATGGCCCACTTTTGGTGTTAGCCGGTCCGGGCACTGGTAAAACTCAACTACTCTCAGCCAAAGTGGCTTACATTCTCGAAAATACCGACACTAACCCCGAGAATATCCTCTGCCTTACTTTCACAGAATCTGGCGCCAGCAATATGCGCGAACGACTAGGCTCCATGGTTGGCCGCGCCGCTGATGACGTCAATATATATACTTATCATGCTTTTGGAGCAAATATTCTTGAACGCTACAAAAACTACGCTGAAAATTTCGACCGCAACTTAGACTCACCAATCGACGGAGTAATGCAACATAAATTCGTCCGTAAAATTCAAGAAGATCTATCTGCAAACGACATCCTAAAGACCGCTAGTATTAGCGACCTTGTAGAAACCATTCAAAACGCTAAGTCCGCCCGCCTATCTAGTGTAGATTTACAAAAAATCGCCGAAACAAATTTATCGGATAACGCCAAAATCAGTGACAGCGTTACGCCATATCTTGCTGAACTCAAACCACGTGCCAAATTTGAACAAGCCGTTAATGATGCCTATCAGCCAATCTTAGAATTTCTAGTCAGTTACACTAGCCAAAAACCCATCGCCAGCAATATTGAGCCGACTGCTAACCTTTTGGCTCGCGAACTAGCACAACTCATCGAAACCGAAACTACCAAAGAAAAACCTAGCGTTAGCCCACTCACCAAATGGAAAAATCAACGTTTTGAACGTAATGAAGACGGAAGTTACCGCCTCAAAGATTACATTGCTAACAAAAAGTTACTATCTCTCGCCCATATTATGGCCGAATATGATCAAAAATTACGCGCCGACGGGCTATTTGACTTTGCCGATATGATCGAAGAAGCGATTCGTGCTTTACGCGAAGATCGTGGTTTCCGTCTTAGCCTATCTGAGCGCTTCCAATATATCTTGTTGGACGAGTTCCAAGATACTAACCCCTCTCAATTTGAACTGATCAAGTTGTTAACCGATTACGAAGCCCCTGTCGTCATGGCGGTGGGTGATGACGACCAAGCAATTTTTGAGTTCCAGGGCGCCAACGCTTCCAATCTGATGGACTTTCAGAATTATTATCAAGCCAAAGTCATAACCTTGCGTGACAACTATCGCAGTACAAACGAAATTCTCGCTTTTTCACATCGTGTCGCCGAACAAGTTGAAGATAGTTTTGCCAAACAGCATCACGTCAACAAAATTCTTCGTTCTATGTTTGATTTTGCCAAAAAAGAACCAACCGTGAATCAAATTTCCCGGCATGAATTTCTTACAGCCAACCAAGAATATTTTTGGCTAGCACAAGAAATCAAAAAACTACTTCAAAGTGGCGAAAACCCCGATGATATCGCAATTATCGCCCCCAAACACAAATATGTCGCCCCACTTTTGCCGTATCTCAAAGCCCAAGATATCGATATCGCTTACGAGAAAAAGTCAAACTTGCTTGAAGACGCCAAAATTCACGAATTAATCATCCTGGCGCAATTTATTTATGAACTCGCCAGCGAACAACAACCTACACATCGCCTGCTAGAAATCTTAAGTTTTCCGTTCTTGGGGGTATCGGCCCTTACGGCCCTCAGTGCCATCCAAAAAGCCCGCGAAAATCGCCGACCCACGCTAGATTATTTAGCAAAGTCTAACGACCAAAAACTTCAACAAATTGCTCAGTGGCTAGCCAACCTCGCCATGCTTAGTTTTGATACTCCGCTTGAACTTTGGCTCAATTATTTAATTGGCGCCTGCAAAATGCCTGAGAGTGAGTATTGCTCGCCTTATCTTGGTTATTACGCTACGCACAGCACACCTATTGAGCAGTTTGATTTTTACGAAAATCTTGCCACGCTACGTGATACTGTTACGAATCACACAAAAAATTCACGACCACATCTGGTTGATTTTATCACGATGCTCGAAGATTATACTGCCGCCGAGGCCGCCATCGTCAAAACCAGCCCATATCGCGATAGCGAACACGCCGTACAAGTGATGTCAGCCCACAAAAGTAAAGGACTAGAGTTTAAATATGTCTTCCTGATTGCGATAGATGACTGGGCCTGGGGCAAATCTAAAGGCAACAACAATACCTTTGTTTTGCCCGGAAATCTTGCCCAAATTCGTCATACTGGTGCCACCAATGACGAACGCTTGCGCCTACTCTTCGTCGCCATCACTCGTGCAAAATCTTACTTGATCATGACTAATTCCGTTCAAGATTTCTCCGGCAAAGACGTTGCTCGCCTGTCTTACCTCGACGAACAGCGCGACGACAAAGCCGAGCAACAAATCTCGCCTTACCTGCCAGAAGGGAATCAAGAAATTCAACTTCACTATCAAGATTTTGATACTTCCACAAATTTGGAAACAATTCAGCGCAGTTGGGCTGCTGCTTATCAAGACCTTACTCCAGAATTGGAACTTCTGCTCAAGTCTAACCTGCAAAATTATCGCCTTACCGCCACCGACCTGACTAATTTCATCGACATTGTTTATGCCGGACCAGAAAAAATTTACCAACAACGAGTTCTGCATTGCCCCGATGAGCCACTTACACCGCAACTCGCCTACGGTAACCTCATTCACGCCGTATTTGAGCAAGTTACCAACCAAAAAATCAGTGACGATGCCGCGCTTGAACTCTTCCAAGACAAAACCAACGATTTAGCACTCGATCCCAAACAAATTGCCGATTTGCGTGAGAAAGGCACCAAAAGCCTCCAAATCTCTCTACACACTTTTCAGGATATTCTCCGCCATCCCCATGCTAAAGGTGAAGTCAATCTTTCATCCGAACATATCACCTTTGACGGCGTCCCTCTCACTGGCAAAATCGACCATATCAATCTCGATCCGGATGCCAAGACTATCGAAATTTACGATTTCAAGACCGGAAATTATCACAAAGAAGGCTGGCAAAGCCATTTTACACTCTACAAATACGCCTTGCAGTTGGAATTCTACAAGTTATTACTCAACCTGTCGCCAACGTACCGCAATTACAAGGTTACCACTGGGCACATTCTCTTTGTTTCGCCTGACGCCGAAGACATCGTTCATGATAAAATTTACCCATATGACACCACTGGCGCCGAAGAAATCAAGCAACTTGCCAAAGTAATTTATCAACTAATTACCAGCCTTGACTTCATCCATAATTCAGAGATTAATCTATCGGCCGACCCCAAACGCACCATCAAGCACGTTAAGGAATTTGTCGCCAAATTACTGGAACTTAATGCTTAAGTTTGCAATTTTGGCATATATGCGCTAAAATACACCCAACTTGCAGTTTTTTTGCAAGTGCATAGTCTAAAAGTTCTACCATTCACCACAAAAAAGGAAGGGGGTGAGTATGAATGGTAACCTATGCTGGTTATGGCAATGAACCTACATTGTCAACAAAAGCACAGGATCGCACCTTTTTGCGTGAAATTGGACAAACCACCGTACCTGGTACCACAATCACCGGCCGCACCGCTGATGAAGCATATAATAAATACAAAGCCTATGGCGCTTCAGAAGCAGACTTAGCCAAATTTGCCCGCGAGATACGCGCGAAATTCGGATGATCCATGTTCTTTATCTCAAAAACACAATTTTCAAAAATAGCCCCAAGGGCTATCGCTGGCGGATTATGATTAATCCGCCTTTTCTCTCTTTACATTTCCAAAAAACTTTGCTATAATTCAGAGAATTATGAGTACAAAAGTTTCACAACCCCAAGATTATCGCTACGTGGTATTTATGGACGAGGCCGCTGATTTTAAATTTTTGACCAAATCTACCGCCAAAAGCGAAGAAACCATCAAATGGGAAGATGGTCAAGAATATCCGCTGATTAAGGTTCAGATTTCTTCTGCTTCTCACCCCTTCTTCACTGGCGAGGAAAAGATTATTGATACCGAAGGTCGTGTTGACCGCTTCAAGGCTCGTGCCAAACTCGCCGAGGCTCTTCGCGCCAACCTTAGCAATAAAGCCAAGAAGGCTGAAAAAGAAGCCGCCAAAAAGGCCGCCACAGCCGAGGCCGAGAAATAATTTCAAGGAAATCTCAAAAAGACCTCGCGTATGTGAGGTCTTTCTCGTAATCTCACATCTTCACTCTATATGTCTAATACAGTACTAAGGCAGCGGAGGGGAAGACCGAGATAACGCTCGTCCGGGCCATGCGACGGGGTGACTACAGAATTACTGAATACGAGGCCGTAACCACTAGGGATAGCAGCACCATCGTTGCGAGTAGACGAGCCGCGCGACGACCAATAGTCAGCGCCGTGGCCAGCGTACCTCAAAGTACCAGCAGTGTTAGGTAATACTACGTACCCGCTGCGCACGAAGTAAAGCCTTTTATAATACTGAATCATTTTGATGTTTTGATTCAGTATTTCTACCACTCTACCCCTGTTGATAGTCTATGAAAACCGCATCAAAATGGCAAATTGATGCGGTTTCGTGCGCAGCGGGTGGATAAAGTTAACCACCACCACTGGAACATTGAGATATGCTGGCGGCAATATCTACAAGTGGTCATCACGTGCCGCTTCAACAGGAACGGAAGCCTACAACATTTACTATGACTCAATGGCCGTTATGCTGCACAAAGAATTTCGTTACGTTGGTCTTCCCCTCCGCTGCCTTAGTACTGTATTAGACATATAGAGTGAATAAACCTCCATTGCGTTTTACAAAAAATATAGTATAATTCAATCAACATAATCAACAGCAGCACATTTACAATCAGTAATCAAAGGGGGTTAAAAAATGATTACACCAAACGACCTAAAAGTATTATTTGACGAAGAAACCATAGCCACGCGTATCGCCGAACTCGCCCAACAAATCGATAACGATTACTCCGGCAAAGATGTCCGTATGTTTTGCGTCCTCAACGGTGCACTATATTTTTTCACGGCACTCACCCAGCGCATCACAAAAGCAACCGTCATTACGGACACCATTCAGACATCCAGTTATGGCAACAACTTTCAGAGTAGCGGTCACGTCGATATTTTTACGCATCCCAGCAGCAATATTACTGGAGAGGATATCATCATCGTGGAGGACATCATCGACTCGGGACGTACAATGGAGGAATTAATTACTCACTTTGCTGCCCTGTCACCGCGCTCCATCAAAATCTGCGTTCTTCTCAACAAGCCCTGCCGCCGTGTGGTTAAAAATATCCATATCGACTATTGTGGCTTTGAAATCGATGACAAATTCATCGTCGGCTACGGTTTAGATTACGAATCCAAATATCGCAATTTACCGTATATTGGCTATGTTCCTTGCAACCAATAAGCACATTCAGTCCGGGCCCAGTGCCCGGCTATTTTTTTGATAAATTTGACTTTTATTCGCATCTGTGCTAACATTGTCACATAACAAGTTAAACGAAACAGTTGCGAGAGGTTTCCTGATAAAATCTCGCAACAAAGGGAAAGGAAAACCATGACTGTAGAAGTCGATATCAAGGCCCTGCTTGAATCTGGAGCACATTTTGGCCACAAAACCAGCCGCTGGCACCCCAAGATGGCGCCATATATTCACAGCAAACGCCAAGGCGGCCACATTATCAACCTCGAGAAGACCGTAGAGGCTCTCGACAAAGCCTTGCCAGAAATCTCCAAGATTGTCGCCGGTGGCAAAAAAGTCCTCTTCGTCGGCACCAAAAAACAACTCAAAGACATCACCAAAGCCGCTGCTGAATCTGTCAATATGCCTTACGTTACCGTGCGCTGGGTAGGTGGCACACTTACCAATGTCGAAACCGTCAACCGCCAAATCAAGAAACTTCAAGATTTGGAGCGTCGTATGGCTTCTGGCGAACTCGAAGCCCGCTACTCCAAACTCGAAGTTCAGCGTTATCAAGAAGAAATCGACCTTTTGAACGAACGTTACGGCGGCATCAAAGAGATGACCGAGCAACCAGCCGCCATTATCGTAGTTGATGCTTGCCAAGACAAAAACGCCATCAAAGAAGCCAATTCTCTCAAGATTCCAGTTTTTGCCATTACCGATACTAATGTCGACCCAACCAATATCGACTACGTTATCCCAGCCAACGACGACGCCATCAAGTCCGTCCAATTGATCCTAGATTACATTGTCGCCGCCATCAAAGAAGGCGAAGCCAAAAAGCCTAAAAAATAAAGGAGGAATATGAGCGAGGAACTCAAAGCCAAAGCCAATGAAGTTAAAGCAACTTCCATTGAACTTATCAAAAAACTAAAAGAACTCTCTGGTGTTGGTTTGACTGATGCCAAGCAAGCCTTGGTCGAAGCCAAAGGTGATTTTGACAAGGCCCTCGAAGCCATGCGCAAAAAAGGAATGACCAAGGCCGAAAAGCGCGGCGACCGCGAAACCCGTGAAGGCATCATCGAAAGTTATGTTCATGATGGTCGCCTTGGCGCCATCGTCGAGGTCAACTGTGAAACCAGTTTTGTTGCCAAGACCGAAGAATTCAAAGATTTGGCACACAAAATTGCCATGCAAGTCGCTTCAATGAACCCAGCCTATGTCAGTATCGACGATGTTCCGGCCGATGTTATGGCAGCCAAGAAACAAGAATTTGAGGCCAACTTCCACGGTCCAGAAAACATGAAAGACCAAATTATCAACGGTCAAATCAAGAAAGCCTTCTCCGACAAAGTTCTGTTGGAACAGCCATACATTCTTGACGACACCATGACTGTGGCGCAATTCATCAAAGAAGCCATTGCTAAGACTGGCGAAAACATCACCGTCCGTCAGTTCAAACGTCTTGAACTCGGCGTCACCGAATAAAATTCTTAAGCACCCTCAAAAGGGTGCTTTTTGAACATATAATTATTAAGTCAAAGGAAAATCTAACATGTTTGATGATACTGAATACCGCAAAGCCATGGATGGCGTAATCGCGCGCTTTCAAGACGAAATGAAAAAGGTGCGCACCGGCCGGGCTCACCCCGATATGCTCGCCAATATCAAAGTCGAAGCCTATGGCCAATTCATGCCACTGAACCAAGTTGCCAATATTACAGCATCCGGTGGCACCATGCTACTTGTCACGCCATTTGATCCTAGCAATATCCAAAACATCGCCAAAGCCATTCGTGACGACCAGACTCTCAATCTTAACCCGTCTGATGATGGTCATGTCGTACGCGTACCAGTTCCACCTTTGACTGAAGAGCGTCGCAAAGAAATCGTCAAAACCGCTTCAAGCAAGGTCGAAGACGCCAAAGTTGCCATTCGCAACGTCCGTGAAGATGCCCGCAAAGAACTCAAAACCGCCGAATTACCAGAAGACACCAAGAAAAAAGCTGAAAAATCTGTTGACGAACTCACCAAGACCTATACTGATAAAATTGATGCCGCTTTTAAAGAAAAAAGTGCAGAAATTATGGCAATCTAATGGCTGGAGAACTTATACATCTTGGTTTTATTGCGGACGGCAACCGTCGCTGGGCTCGGGCTCGTGGTTTGCCGACCCTAGAAGGACATCGCCGTGGTTTCGACCGCGTCGACCAAATTGTTGATGCATTGATTGACACAGAGGTGAAATTCGTTTCTTTCTTTGTCTTCAGTACCGAAAATTGGGATCGTAGTCCCGAAGAAATCAATTATCTGATGGACTTAATTGGCAAAAAAATCAATAGTCTTACCAAAAAAGCCCAAAAGAATAACATTCGTATCATCCTCATGGGGCGCCCCGAGCCAGTCGATCCCAAACTCTGGCAACGCCTATTAGATGCCGAAGCCAAAACCAAAGATAACACCGGGCTCAATGTAATCTTCTGCTTCAATTATGGCGGACAATGGGAAATCGCCGATGCCGCTACTAAAGCAATCGCTGCCGGCGAAACCACCTTCACGCCCGAAACTTTTGCCAAATATCTCTATCATCCAGAAGTACCACCCCTCGATATGGTCGTACGCACCTCTGGAGAACAGCGAATTTCAGGGTTCCAACTTTGGCGCAGCGCCTATGCTGAATTCTGGTTTCTAGAGAAAAACTTTCCCGATGTAGATGGCAATGATGCCCTTGCCGCCATCGAAGAATTTCACCAAAGGCATCGTCGCTTTGGCAAATAGTTCCTGAAAAGCCTATGGTATGTTACAATAGATAATATGAAGATCGTATTTGGGATTATCATTGGCATAATTATTTTGATGTTACTCGTCATTGCGCATGAACTAGGCCATTTTATCATGGCCCGCAAAAACGGCGTCAAAGTTAACGAATTCGGTATTGGCTTCCCACCTCGCGCCATCGCCTGGATTAAAAAAGATGGCAAATGGACCAAACTACCCAAATCTGAGTGGGGCAAGCCCCAAGACAGCCTAATCCTCAGTCTTAATTATTTGCCAATTGGCGGTTTTTGCGCTATGGATGGCGAGTCCGATTCCGACCGCCGCAAAGGCACTTTTGGTGCAGCCACTTTTTGGGGCAAAACCAAGATTCTCTTCGGTGGCGTTTTGATGAACTGGCTTGTTGCTGCCATTATCCTCACAGTACTTGCATTTACTGGCATGCCTCAATTTCTCAATAATCAATTTCATCTTGCGAATGATACGCAAATCACCGGTGAAGGCATCACTGTGTCCGAAGTTATTGCTGACTCACCCGCAGCCAAAGTCGGGATGCAACCTGGCGACCGTATAATTGCAGTTGACGATCAGTCCGTCATTCTGCCTACCGATATCACAACTTATGGCACCGAGCACGCTGGCAGCACAGGGAAATACACCATTCTTCGCGACGGAACAGAAATCATACTAGAGCCCGAACTCAACCCCGCCGGCTCAGAATATTCCCTGGGCGTTTCCATGACTTCTGGCCAAACCTTTATCCGGTCAACTTGGTCCGCGCCGATCGTTGGCATTGGCACCACCCTTCAACTTACCGGCGAAACCTTCCGTAGCCTCGGCGAATTAGTCTGGAATCTCGTTTCGGGAGTTGTACGACAATTTAGTTTCAACAGCGAAATACGCGAAGCCGGACAAACCGCGCTTCAATCTGCTGGCGATTCTGTTTCTGGCCCGGTCGGTATCATCGGCGTAATTTTCCCCGCCTTTGCCGAAAGCGGTGCTACCAACCTTGCTTTTCTCGCCGCATTAATTTCCGTTTCGCTTGCCTGCATGAATGTCCTGCCTATCCCTGCGCTCGACGGCGGTCGCTGGCTACTAATTGCAATCTACCGTCTTCGTCGCAAAACTCTCACCAAAGAAACCGAAGAGCGCATTGTTTCGCGCGCCATGATGATACTGCTTATTCTTATTGCTGTCATTTCTATTCTTGATATTACAAGGTTATTCTAATGGTTACAACCCAAACCCAAAGTAATCCCGCCAAGCCAAAAACATTGCATAAATTCGATAAGCAAACAATCTATTTTGTTATCTTTGTTCTCGCCTGGACAGCGCTCGCAATGATCGCCAGTCAACTCATCATTTACCCTATGACTTGGCTACTTGGCGCCAAAATCAACACGCCGTTTTGGACTTGTATTTATTATGCGCTTAATTATCTCATCGTTTTGGCTTTAGTTATTTACGTACCGCCACGGTTATTTGAACTCTACCGCAAAAAACACCAAAAATTATCCCTCAAAGGCAACCCGTTGGCCACCAATTCCACCGAACTTGGGCTACAGCATCTGCCTACATTTGTAGATATTGGCTTGGCCCCAATTGGCTACATCATATATATAATCGGTGCCAACTTAGTCACTAGCATTTTCAAAATCTTTCCGTGGTTCCAGTCTGACCAGGGCCAAGAAACCGGTTTTGGCTATTTTATTACCACCAGTGACCGCGTCTTGGCCATGCTTGCACTAGTCATCGTCGCACCAATTGCCGAAGAAATCGTCATGCGTGGTTGGCTCTATGGTAAACTCCGCAGCCGCCTCAAGGCTCCAGTTGCTATCTTGCTCGTATCTGTGCTCTTCGGGCTTCTCCACGGCCAATGGAATGTTGGCGTTGGCGTTTTTGTGCTTAGTGTAGTACTCTGCGGGCTCCGCGAAATTACTGGCACCATCTGGAGCGGCATGCTACTCCATATTTTGTCTAATGGTATTGCTTTCTATCTGTTGTATATTGCCGGTTTTTAGACTATAATATATAGTATTATGCGTTTTAGTAAATCATTTGTCAAAACTCTCCGCGCCGCGCCCAAAGACGAAACCGCGCGTGGCGCCCAATTTCTTAGTCGCGCTGGCTACGTCCACAAAGAACTCGCTGGCATTTACGACTATCTCCCGCTCGGCCTTCGCGTACTCGAAAATATCAAAGCAATTATTCGCAACGAACTCAACCAAATCGGTTGCCAAGAGATTCTCATGTCTTCATTGCAAAACCCCGAACCGTGGCAAAAAACTGATCGCTGGGACATCGAAAAAATGGATATCTGGTTCAAGACCGAACTCGCTGCTGGCGGCGAACTTGGCCTCGCCCCTACTCACGAAGAGCCAATTACCGAAATGCTCAAATCTTACATATCTAGTTACAAAGATTTACCGATTTATGTTTATCAATTTCAGACCAAATTCCGTAATGAACTCCGTGCCAAGTCTGGCATCATGCGTGGTCGCGAATTCTTGATGAAAGATTTGTATAGTTTTTCTACAACCGAGGAAGAGCACGACGCCTTCTATCATCAAGTAGAGGTTGCCTATAAAAACATCTTTAATCATCTCGGCATCGGCAATGACACTTTCCAAACCTTTGCTAGTGGTGGCGTCTTTTCCAAATATAGCCACGAATTTCAAACATTGACCGACATCGGCGAAGACACTATTTATTACAATGCCGACAAAACAGTTGTCTTAAACGAAGAAGTTTTGAATAATGAAGTCCTGACCGAACTCGGCGTCAAGCGCGAAGAACTGCAATCTGCCAAAGCCGCCGAAGTTGGGAATATTTTCACTCTCAAAACCAAATATTCCACACCTCTCGACCTCGTTTTCAATGACAAAGACGGCCAAAGAAAAACCGTCCTCATGGGTTGCTACGGTATCGGCGTTTCCCGCGTCATGGGTGTAATTGCCGAAAAATTCTGTGACGACCATGGCCTCGTCTGGCCCGAGCAAATCGCGCCCTACAAATACTATCTCATCGGCATCGGTGAAGAGGGAACTAAGCAAGCTGACGCGCTCTACCAGGGCCACGAGGATGATATATTTTACGACGACCGCGATCTCCGCCCCGGCGAGAAATTCGCTGACGCCGATCTCATCGGTATTCCATACCGCGTCGTCATTTCTGACAAAACCCTTGCTGACGGTCAAGCCGAAATTACCAACCGCGCTACCGGCGAAAGCAAAATGATAAATTTACAAGAAATTTTCTAGACTTTCACTACGATTCGTGATACACTACATTGTAGTTATGAAAAAGACTGTGAATCTAACGTCAGCCGGCAAGGCTGACCTCGAACAAGAATTAGCCGATTTAATCGCGCAGCGTCCCGCTATCGCCGAACGCATTGCCACGGCTCGCGCCTTTGGGGACCTCTCCGAGAATCAAGAATATACTGATGCTCGCGCCGAGCAAAAGACCGTCGAAAATCGCATTATCGAGATCCAAGAAATTCTCAAAAACGCTGCCATTATCAAAGCACCCAAGCAAGGCGACAAAATTTCCATCGGCGCATCCGTTGTTATCGATATGGGTGGCAAAGAATTCTCCTACACGCTCGTTGGCCCAGTCGAAGCCAACCCGCTCGAAGGCAAAATCTCCCATGAATCACCCCTCGGCAAAGAACTCATGGGTCGCAAAGTCGACGAAACCTTTGATTTTAACGGCAAAAAAGTCAAAATCAAATCACTCGCCTAAAATTAGGATTGCAAAAGCGGCGCCTGATAATTTCAGCACCGCTTTTTTGAACTCAATTATTTTCTACGCTGTACAGCGTCACCCGCAATTTGCTCAAACTGTCGCAACATCTCACTCGGTTTGCCGGAATGGCGGTTGTACTGCATCTGCACAATATAACGCCGCAAATCGTCCAGCCTCTCCAGTTTGATGCCCAGGTCATCCACATTGACCAGTTTTTTGACCACCAGCCAATACCCATCCTGGTAATGGTACACCGATAGCGCCGTCAACTTCGTCATGCCGTCTTCGCTAAAGCGCGAATACTCCTCGTATCCGGTGCTAAAAGGCTGCGTTTCGGTATCTACCAAAACCTGATAGTCAAATGGACCAAAGGTATCAATTTGCCGACAAACGTAAAACTGCGGTTCACCGTCAATTTTAATTCTTCCGCCGTAGACACCTAAATTTCCCATTATCCTACCTTCGTCTTGATGGTACTCAGTATCCAATGCAGTTTGCATCGTGCCCACGCCGCGTCGCGATAATCCCCGATCATAAATTTTCCAACCCCCAAGGTTGACAACAACCAGAAAGGCTATCCAGATCAATAAGGAACCTCCTGCTCTCCCGAGCCAGTGTTTAGTTCTTCCGTAATACGAAATGAACCAAAACACGACACCGCTCATTGTGATCAGCATAAAACCTATTGCAACGCCGCCAAGTTTCGGCAAATGGAATTCAAATAAAATAAATTCCGCCTTTCGCATTGCCGCCGCGCGATACATACCTGTATAGCAGGCAATTATCGCCCCAACCGCCAACGTCACCGAAAGTACTATTATTGCCCAGGCTGGTATTGACCGTACCTCGTCGTTATTTTCTGCCATATAGACCCCTCCTTCTCTATATTTGAGTTCCTAAAATACATGAAAGGAATGTTCTCTCAAAAAAACACTCCCCATACCTCCATTATAGCACACTTTAGCAAAAAAGTCAATAGAAACACCCGTTTTTCTATCAGAAAACCAAAATTTATGCTATAATTTAACCATGACGACACTAAATGACTATCGCGACGAGCGTTTACGCAAACTCAACCAAATTCGGGAACTCGGTATCGACCCTTATCCCGCTAAATCTCACCGCAATATCAAGATATCTACTATTCTCAATCATTTTTCTGAACAAGAAGGGCAAACCGTTTGTGCTGCCGGTCGCATTATGGCAATTCGTGCCTTTGGTAAAATTGCTTTTATCAAAATTCGCGATTACTTTGGCGAAATTCAGATTTTCATGCAAAAGACTGACGATGTCACTCCTGGCTATTTTGGCGTCAAACAACTCAAACTCCTTGACACGGGCGATTTTATCGAAGTCACCGGCACCGTAGGTAAAACTAGCACTGGCGAAATTTCCATTTTTGCCAACGAAGTACGCTTGCTAACCAAGGCCCTGCGCCCACTTCCTGGCTACAACGGCCTCACTAACAAGGAAGAACGCTATCGTCGTCGCTACGTTGATATGAACGTCAACCCCGAAGTCCGCGAACGCTTGGTACGCCGCAGCAAATTCTGGCAGGCCACGCGTGATTTTATGAATAGTCACGGCTTTATCGAAATTAACACTCCAGTGCTTGAGCACACCACCGGTGGCGCTGATGCTACTCCGTTCGTCACGCATATGGACGCCCTAGACGAAGATTATTATCTCCGCATTTCTCAGGAGTTACCACTCAAACGCTTACTGGGCGGCGGTTTCGAGAAAGTCTACGACATTGGCCCAAGATTTCGTAACGAAGGCGTAGACGATGAGCATCTACCTGAGCACATCGCCTTCGAAAGTTATGCCGCTTATGAAAATTACGAAGATGGCATGAACTTATACGAAGCCATGATCAAATACGTCGCCAAAGAAACTTGGGGTACACTCCAATTTAACGTTGGTGGCTTTGAGATTAACCTCGATTGCGAATGGCCTCGCATCAAATATGCTGATTTGTTGATGGAAAAATTCGGCATCGATGTTTTTCATCCCGATCGTCAGCAAATTCAAGCAGTTATTGCTCGCGAATACGACGCCGATAAATTTAATCCTGATGACAAGGCCGATCGCGCCAAAATTAAACGCGAACTGCTTTCTGACAGCATTAGTACTCCTCGTCTGATTGACTGGGCCTGGAAAATGATTCGTAAAACCTCGGCTGGCCCATATTGGCTGATCGAAGAGCCTCTCAGCCTCAGCCCATTAGCCAAAAAGTCCGACGAAAACCCCCTTGTCACCCAACGTTTCCATCCGGTCATCGCTGGCACCGAAATGGGAAACGGTTATTCCGAACTTAACGACCCGCTCGACCAACTCGCTCGCTTCCAGGAGCAACAAGCGATGCGCGATAATGGCGATACTGAAGCCCAAATGCTCGATATGGACTTTGTCGAGATGCTCGAATACGGCATGCCGCCGGCTTGTGGCTGGGGCAATTCCGAACGCAATTTCTGGCTCCTCGAAGGCGTTTCCGGCCGCGAAGCCGTACCATTTCCAATTATCAAACGAGAGAAATAATTATGGAAAGCCGCGAAGCCGTTAGAATTGTTTTACTCGATGCAGATGGACAAGTCGCTACCATCAACGTACGCAAATACGGCTATTATAAAGTACCTGGTGGCGGAATTGAAGCCGGTGAAACCCCACAGGTAGCCGCCATCCGCGAAACCAAGGAAGAAACTGGTTGTGATTGCAAAATTATTGCCAAACTCGGACACAGTGAAACCAGTATTCCTGATTGGGGCATGCTGGACATCTCTACAGGTTTTTTGGCCCAAGTCACAGGAGAAAGGCAAGCCCCGCAACTTGAAGATTACGAAAAGGAACGCAAGTTTGAATTACAGTGGTTCCCAAGTTTGGCGCAAGCCATCACCGCTATTGAGGCCAATACCAATATCGCCGACGCCAGTGCAGCCAAATTGCAAGCACGCGACCTATCCTACCTCAAACGTGCCGCTACCTATCTTGCCGAAAACTAGCCCCTTATGATATCACATAACATCAACTCAAATCGACGATAGACCAAATTGTCATCCACCCCACTCTATATGTCTAATACAGTACTAAGGCAGCGGAGAGGAAGGCCGTTATAACGATCATCTGATACTCCAGGGTTTACCTTTGCATCAATAAACTGCATGTAATAAGCACTGGGCGTCATAACATGATCATAGCGTGTGTCAGAACCTCGCAAGCTCCAATAATATCCCCATGAACCAATGCGCCAAAGCATGCCACTATCCATAGCGATTAGCCCGCTGCGCACGAAAACCGCATCAAAATGGCAAATTGATGCGGTTTTCGCAGACTATTAACAGGGGTGGAGTGATAAAAATATCGCATCAAAACGCAAAAAATGATTCGTTTTTTAACTAAGCCTCTTTACTTCGTGCGCAGCGGTGATATCTTACTCTCTGGTATCGATGGCAGCACCTTACGACATTCTGGACAATGGGGCAACTGGTGGTCATCACGCGGAACGTCAACGAATGCAGATAATATTGCTACCCTTAGCGGTTACTTCCTGTATTTTAATGCTGACGGCTTAAACGCATCACATGGCCCATACGAACGTTGGGTTGGACGCCCCCTCCGCTGCCTTAGTACTGTATTAGTACATATAGAGCGGAATAACCTAAAATTCATAAAACATCATGGCTATGCTTGGTAATTTCACCTAAAGTATGCTAGTCTTACCTCACGGGTAATAGTAAATTGGCACTTTAATAGTCAGGGCATCTGGGGAAAGGAGGTTACTATGGTAGTACAACTTTTATGTTTACGCTTAGAAGTAAAGTTGAACCCACCGGTTCGCTTACGCTTCGTCTTTAAGAAACGAAACGAAAAAGTTATCGGCCATAAAACCGGTCGATAACTACTAACAGTTAACCCCATTCTCGCACACAAATAGGGTTGTGTCAACTCCTGCTATTGTCCGGTTCAATTATAAATCATGCTATAATCAAACCATGAAACCTCAAATTAACCTTATTCAGCAAAAAGTCGATGCCCTCCTCGGTCAAGAAAACTCCGGCCACGATACAGAACACATCGATCGCGTTCTTGAACTTTCGCTAAAATTCGCCCAGCAAGAAAACGCCAATACTGATATTGTTTCACTTATCGCTTTGCTTCACGATGTCGACGATTATAAACTTTTTGGTCACAATGCCGCCACTAATCTCCCTAATGCCAAGCGTATCATGCAAGAGGTCGGGGTCAGTTCAGACATTCAAACCATAGTCTGTAACGAAATCAAACATCTCGGTTATAGCAAACGCTTACAAGGGCTTCAGCCACACACGCTCGAAGGCAAAATTGTTTCTGATGCTGACATGTGTGATGGTTTGGGTGCACACGGCATCCTCCGCACTTATCAATATGGCCTTGTCCATAATCGCCCCTTCTTTCAAAAAGACGCCATTCCCAATATTCGCGATACGAAAGCCTATGTCGCCAGCAACATTTCCAACACCAGTATTGACCACTTTTTCGAAAAGATTCTCCATTTAAAACAACTCATGCTTACCAGATGGGGTAAGCATGAGGCGCAGGCTC
>CAYXCA010000004.1:0-57085 GCA_964463545.1 uncultured Candidatus Saccharibacteria bacterium
CGGACCACATGACCGTTACCGTGGTCTTCCCCTCCGCTGCCTTAGTACTGTATTATGACATATAGAATATGGGTAACGGTTTTTTCAATGTAGTACAAAAATTTCAAAACAGAATTAGCACGGTATTTTCTTCTGCAAAATACTATTTTTCAAGTTTTTTAGTATAATCCTCGTCAATTTCCTCTTGCGAAATCGATCTTACTGTTTTCTCGGCTAATTCTGCTACCTCTTGGTTTGTTGCTTATATCATCACAGATGGCGATTCAGGGATCGAATAGTCGTAATCATCACCGTTATCCAAATGACTATTCATCCAACTCATTCGATATTCTACAGCAAGATCATCCCGCCAAGGTGCAATTTTCTCTTCCACAAGCGCACGCAAATATTCCGGAAAAACATTCTTCCCAGTCAAAAAGTCACCACGCTCTATTTTTATACCCGATTAATCACCGGAATCACAATCGGCGTGTGTCCCGTCGCATCAAACAGAATATGCGTTACATCCTCTTTAATTTCTTCCTTAAACGCCTTCATATCATCACTAGTCAGTTTCTCTGTCCTCACTCGCAAATAATGCCGAATCTTCGCTACCAATTCCTCCGAATTATCCAGATAGATAAAGGCGCGACTCACAATATCTGGCGTTTTCACCAAACGATTATTCTTCTTAGAAAGCGTCAATACAATCACAAAGATGCCTTCGCGCGAAATATGAATTCGGTCCTTCACCACTGCCTCATGCACTGGCTTGTCCGCATCATCAAACAATTTGTTTCCTACCGGAATTCGACCATTCTTGCGAATCTTTTTCTCTGGCGTCAACTCAATCACGTCGCCATCATCCGCCACCAAAATCCGATCTCGACTAATCCCAATCACGTTCTCCGCCATCTCTGCACTGTGTTCCAACATATAAAACTCACCATGATACGGTAAATAGTTCAACGGCTTGGTCCGCTCCAAAAAGTCCACGTGATCTTCATAATACGCATGCCCCGAAAGGTGTAATGGTCCCAAGTTCGTAATATGCGTCTTGCCATTCTGCATCACCTGCGCTCCCTCACGCAACAGCCCATCCACCACACCAACTACATGTGGCTCGTTCCCTGGAATCGGGTTACTCGAGAAGACAATCACATCACTTGCCTTAATCTTGATATACTTGTGCGCACCAGTCACCATCCGGTTCAGCACGGCATTCATCTCACCCTGCGAACCTGTACACACCACCGTAATCTTGTCATCCGGCAATTTCACGATGTCTTCCATCTTCATGATGGTGTTCTTCGGAATCTTAATCACACCCGACCGCAGCGCCACCTCAATATTATTAATCATCGAGAAGCCCGCAAACGCCACCTTGCGCCCGCGCTTTGCCGCTTCATTCAAAATCAATTCAATGCGTTTAATCTGGCTCGAGAAACAACTCACAATCACCCGACCATTAGCATAATGGTCCATCACTCGCCCCAAATTCTCGCCCACATCATACTCCGAGTGCGGATGCCGCCCCGGGCTATCAATATTCGTGCTTTCATTCAACATCAGGGCAATACCCTCGTTCTTCACGATTTCGTCAATTCGTTCATAATCGGTCTGCACGCCCAAAGGGTTATTTTCGTGCCGCCAGTCACCTGAGAGATAGATCACCCCATTTGGCGTCCGCACCACAATCGCCACATTTCCCGGAATCGAGTGCAGCGTATGAATAAACTCAATACTGAGATGCTCACTCACCTTAATCTGCTCATGCTTAAACGGATCCACCGGCTGATAATTCAACTCTGGTACGTCATCCAACTCCGACATCTGTTTCTGAATCATTCCCACTGTAAACGGTGTTGCATAAATCGGCGTCAACGGATTAAACTTAGGCAACAAATGCCGACACGCCCCAATATGGTCCAAATGCGCGTGCGTAAAACAAATCGCCTTCACCTTATCTTTGTTGTCTTCTAGATACTGAATATCCGGCACCATGTAATTCACACCCGGATAATCTGGCCCAGCAAAGAGCGAACCCATATCTACCAAGACAATTTCGCCCTTATATTCAATAATGGTCATATTTTTACCAATGCCAAACTCACCTACACCACCCATCGGGATAATTCGCACCGCCTCTGGATCTGGACGCGCCGCCTTCAGCATTGCACTGGTCACCTGCTGACCGTCATAGCCATTATATCGACTCTTATTTACTGGAATACCAATAATATGTTGGGTTGCCTGTGCATTCACATCTTGGGACAACATCCGCTGATGATGTACCATTTCCCCTTTTCGCACCGACACGCCCAAACCAGCCCGCTTAGCCTGCGCCGTAGAGGCCGTTTTTTGCCCCCTGGTGCCACTTTTAGCCGCAACTGCCTTACTACCAGTCTTCTTCTGTGCACCAGCCTTAGAAGCCCTCTCCGCGCTTCTAGAGCCACTTCTAGCACCGTTTTTCTTCACTAATTTCGCATCTTTACCCCCATCCGCAAAATTACTGTTAAAATTACGCTTTTGTGCCTCTTCAAACTGTTTTTTTATGTCTGGTAAACGTTCGTCACGCATTTTCATTAAGCGCGCACGACGCTCACTCTCTTGCTTATTAATCATCTTTCCTTTTCCGTTAATTTATCCCCCTGAAGTCCTTCTAGATACCTCTATTATAGCAAAAAATCACTAAATCACAAGATTTTTATGTTATTTTAATGTCTAATACAGTACTAAGGCAGCGGAGGGGGAAAGCGCGCCAGCGCTCGTCCGGACCATAGGACGGGAGGACTGCTGTATTGAATTCGAGGCGGTAAGCACCAGGGACAGCCGCACCGCCAGCAACGACAGACGATCCACGCGACGACCAATCGTAGCCGAGGTTGCCAGCGACCCTGAAAGTAGCACCACGAACACCAAGTAGGTATACGAGCCCGCTGCGCACGAAGTAAGGTGCGTATAGCATAATAACTGCTAGCAATTTGCAACCTATGCTACTTTTAAAACTTGTACCACCATCCACCCCTATTAGGATATAGAGAAAAAATTGGGCAGGTTAAATTAACCTGCCCATCTGCTTACTTAAGTAAGCCATCTCACCCCCATTTTTCAAAAAAATAACTAAAACTAAATTACGCTTGTATCTTACTTTGTCGACCTCAGTCCATCCAGATATGCCGTTACGTCATCTCTCGTCACACTATAAGTCCTTTCAAGTTCATCCATATCCTTCTGTAAGAGCCAGCCAAGTTCAGTAGATAAGAATAATTGTTCGTTTCTCTCTAAAACGGAACACCGCCCGAAACATTCCGAACAGGCTAAAGGCAAAGATTGCAATACAGCACAGCATCGCAACAATCATCGAAACCGAAAGTGGCCCGGTACGATAAAGATGTCCCTCACCAAAGAGAATGATCGCTGTTGTGATCGCGCCCGATCCGAAGAACGCACAGAGAAAAATAACCGATAACCGCCAAGACGGCACAGTTGTAAGTTTATATGTCCTGTAGCCCGCAACATTTGGGTACTTCTCTGCCATCTCGTTCAGTTGCTCTGTCATTCTTGCTGCCTTCTCTTTCCTCATTTTCATCGTCTTAGTCATTTTCATTTCCTCCTTTTTTTGAAAAAACAAAAACTAGAGGGGAGTGAATTCAATCTATTAATATACTTGAATCATTTCCCCTCACAATGTCCATACGTCCATTATAGCACACTTTATTCAAAAAGTCAATACTATATACACACTTTTTAGAATTTTTCTAGCAACGCGCGAAATTCTTCATCATTCTTGGCGCTAAACGTCACACTCCGCCCCCGCACCCGCACCTCGGCATCATATTTCTTGCACAGTTTCGCCTCTTCCTTCACATACGGCGTATTTTTAATCACACTCGTCGAACTCTTCTTCTTATGGTCCGCAATGTAGCGCTCCACTTTGCGCGCCGACCAACCTTCTTCGATCATCTTTGGCAAAATCTCATGCACCATCTCCGGCTCTGCCGAAATCAGCGGTCGCATCGGACCTTCCATCAAGTTATGCTCTTGCATCGCTTTTTTCGCCTCATCCGGCAACTTCAGCAGCCGCATTGTGTTCACAATGCTTCCCGCGCTCTTCCCCACTCTCTGGCCAATCTCTTCATTGCTCAAATTAAACTGACTCTTCAACTTCGCATAAGCCGTCGCCAGTTCAATCGGGTTCAAATCTTCGCGCTGCGCATTCTCAATAATCGAAAGTTCTAGTTTATTCTGCGCATTCAAAGTTCGTACAATTGCCGGAATTGTTTCTAGCCCAGCCAACTTCGATGCTCGCCACCTGCGCTCACCAGCCACAATCTGATAGTTCTTCCCCACTTTCACCACCACAATTGGCTGCAATACCCCATGCTCCTTAATCGAGTCTGCCAATTCTTCCAAACTCTCTTTGGAGAAATTTTTCCGCGGCTGTTCCTCGTCGCGCACCACCGATTCAATTTCCAGTTCCACTAACTGGCTCAGTTTCTCGTCTTCCTTGCGCGTTGGATCAAATTCTTCTTCCACCAAGTTCGTCGGAATCAAACTCTCAAAACCACGCCCCAATCCCATACCTTTTTTTGCCATTATTCCCTCGTCCTTTCCTCTACCTCGCGCGCAAACTCCTTATACGCTTTTGCCCCCTTGCTAAACTTATCATACGCCCCCACTGGCACACCATGGCTTGGCGCTTCCGCCACCCGCACATTGCGCGGAATGCTCGTCCGGAACACTTTATCCTTAAAATATTTCCGCACCTCTGCCAACACCTCCGCCGACAGCGAAGTTCGCTTATCGTACATCGTCGCGAGCACCCCCAGCAACTTCAAGTCTGGGTTCATTGCTTTCTTCACCATCGCCATGCTTTCAAGCAACTGTGCCACACCTTCCAGTGCATAAAATTCCGTTTGCACCGGCAAGATCAGATAATCAGCTGCAATCATCCCGTTCACCGTCAGAAGTGACAAACTCGGTGGCGAATCAATAATCACATAGTCATAATCGTCCACTACTTCTGCAATCGCCTTCTTCAGCACGGCAAACTTTTGCTTCATCCCCGCCATTTCTACCTCAGCATTGGCTAATTGCGGCGTCGTCGGCGCCAAATCAAACCCCTTAAACGCCGTATTCACAATAATATCTTTAAACTTCGACACCCCCAGCATCACCTCTGTCATGCTCGTTTCCAAGCCAGTCTTATCCAGCCCTAAACCCGAAGACGCATTCCCCTGCGGATCCACATCCACCAACAACACCCGGTTCCGATCTTTTGCCAAGAAATACGCCAAATTTACCGACGTCGTCGTCTTGCCGACACCACCCTTTTGGTTCGTAATACAAATCACCTTAGCCATAACTGTTTTCATTATAGCATATTATTTTCGCAAATAATACACATCGCACGTATTTATCCCTTGCACCCAATTCGCCTGGCTAAGTCCAGTAGATTCAATCACCGCTTCCAAAGCCTTTTTCTGATCTTGGCTGCTACTTACAAAAACTATTAGCCCGTGACTCAAATCTTTCCCTGCCAAAATCTGAGTAATTTCCTCTGTAGTTGGCTCCAACATATCCAATGCCAAATATGATTCTCCTGCCTCCGCAAACGGCAGAATATTATCCAAAAACCGATTATTTTCCGTCGTAATAAAATACAAAATTGGCGCTTCGGAATTTTCTTTTACCGTCGCCATTACTGCCTGCCGGTCACGATATAACAATTCAATTCGCATCCAACCCAAACCAATCTGCACCGGCGCCACGATCAAAATCACCGCCATACCCACCAATATACTTATATTCCGCTGCTTCTCCGTCAACACATTTTTCAATAATACATACACCCCGTACATCACCAAAACAAATATCAGCCCGCACACCGGCATAATGTACCTTAGTTCTACAAACGGTGAAGCCACCGCCGCCAACACAAAATAACTCATTGTTGGCCACAGTATCAAACTTAATACTTGTCGTTGCATTGGAGAATATGATTGAGATTTATTTTGCGGCTGAGTCGGGTCCGATTTTTTAGATAAGGGGAGGCTCACCGAATTCGAAGATAACTTATAAAATATACAAACCGCAATCGCTAATATTAATAGCAATAGCATTCGATGAAACACGTTATAGTCCACAATCAAAACATAATTCAACAAGTGTTGAAATAATACAGACAAATTCACCAAATTACTCAACACACCTTGCCCACGATAACCAAAAAACATATGTTGCAAAATATGCGGCCAAACCACTAGCACCAGCACTCCCGCAACTGCCAAACTTCCCAGATATTTCGCCAGGTCCCTCCACTTTTTCTCGCGCAAATATTTTACACTCATCACCAACACCAAACCCAACAAGAAGAATAGGTAATAATACTGCGTCATCACTCCCAAAAATGCCGCTACCCCAATCAACACATACCAAATACCTTTTGGCTGCTTCTGCTCTTGCAATTTTAGATGCAACCACAAAGTCAGAAGTACTATCAGTGCCAATAAAGCATACATCCTAATATATACCACTGTACTCACGCCTGCTACCGTTAACCCCGCGGCCAGCACCAATACCAAGGCTTTTTGCTCGGCATGTTTCTCATTTTTTAGTAACTTGCACAAAATCAAATACAACAACCCCATGTACCCCGCCATAATTACAATATTCAAAATTATCCCCGGCCACTTGGAAAACTTCCCCGGCACTAATTCCATCACTCCACGCAAGAATAGATAATATAATGGCGGATGCACATCATTCTTCTGATTCTCATATACCGGCTGCCAATTTCCTCGATCTTTTTCCTGTACCGCCAAATAATCTTGATAATAGTCCGCCGTATGCCAAGTGTTATAAAAATCTACATTCTCTGTAATATCAATTTTGTCATATTGTGCCAAAGCCAAAGAGTACGCCTCGTCCATATGGATGTAGGCTTTCCCAACACCCGCCAAAAGATAGACTACTGTTTGTAGCAAAATTACCAACGCCAGCCAAAAACCAGCCGACTTGTTCGCCCTCCATCTATGTTCGCTCATGCTTTCATTATATCACGTCGCACCGTAAACCGATTTACCAGCCAACGTACGCCATTCAGCATAGGCCAGGCCAAAATTGCAAACCCCACCAGCAAAATCGTCGCTGGCCACGCCAACTGCGCCGTAATACCAAACAGTGGCTTCAAGAACAAAACACTTATCACTAAGCCGATCGCAGAGATCCACCAAATCACTCGCTTCATCCAGTTCATCGGCTTGCTAACATTATACAAAACCATCATACCAATAATCGCCAGCAAAATCGTCGCTGCCGTAGCAATTTCATGCGAATCTATATTCATCCTTTCTCCTATGCCCGCCATAATCATCACCAAAATCATATCCGTCACCCCGCCCGGCAAAGCGCGTGTAATAATATTCTTCGCAAAGTTTCCCCGTATCAACTCCGTATTTGGAATCTGCGACAATAAGAACGCCGGCACACCAATCGTAAACATACTAATCAAAGATACTTGTGACGGCGTCAACGGATAAGTCAACGCAAAAATAATCGTCAAAAGCGCCGCCAGGAAAGAGAAAATATTTTTTACCAGGAACAAACTACCTGAACGTTCCAAGTTATTTACCACCCGCCGCCCCTCGCGCACCACATCCGGCATTTTGGCAAAGTCAGAATCAAGCAAAACTAATTGCGCCGCCTGCACCGCCGCTTCGCTCCCCGAAGCCATCGCGATTGAACAGTCTGCATCTTTCAGCGCCAGCACATCATTCACACCATCACCCGTCATTGCCACTGTTCGCCCTTGCCGTTTCAACGCTTGTATCAATTTTCGCTTCTGCTCCGGCGTCACTCGTCCAAAAATCGTATATTTCCCTGCCGCCTCTTCCAACGAACGCTCATCTTTTAATTTTGTGCAATCAATATATTTTTGCGCATTTTTGATTCCCACCTGCTCTGCCACCTTAGCCACCGTCACTGGGTTATCGCCAGAAATCACTTTAATATCCACTCCCTGTTCGTAAAAATAGCCAAAAGTTTCCGCCGCATTCTCCCGAATCGCATTTGCTAGCAAAACCAAACCATATGGCTCCACTCTAGCAGTCAATTTTCCACCATCCAACTCACCCTGATACTTCCCAAACACTAGCACCCGATAACCTTCTTCGCTATATTTTCGCACTTCAGTTTCATACTTTGCGTAATCATCTCTCAGCACAAACTCTGGCGCGCCTAGCACCACTGCTTCATTCGCAAATTTCATCCCACTATATTTATATTGCGGCGAAAACCCTACTACTTTCTCGGCTTTCGCCGCCAACTTCTCATCGCCCAATAAATCTGTCTTCAGAGTCGTCATCGTCACATTATCTGCCGCTTGCACACTCACAAACCTTCGCAGCAACTCTCGGTTTTCCGCTTTCTCCCTACCGTTCAAATTCACCACGTCCACCAAACGCATTTTTTCTTCCGTAATCGTCCCAGTTTTATCCACACACAGCGTATCCACCCGCGCCAAAGTTTCGATTGATTTCATATCATGCAACATCACCTGACGTTGCGCCAACTTCATCGCACTAATCACCAATGTCACACTCGCCAGCAAAAACAGCCCTTCCGGGATCATACCGATCACTGCTGCCACCATCGCTTGCACACTCGCCTGCAAACCATGCCCCGCTCCAAAATATTGCTGACAAAATAGCACCACTCCAATCGGAATAATCGCGACCCCCGCCAATTTCACAATTTTATTCAACGACCGAATAATCTCCGACTGCTCACCCTGCTTCATCGCCTTAGCCTCCAAAGTCAACTTTGAAGCATACGATTCCGCCCCAACCTTCTCTAGTCGCGCATAGCAACTCCCAGAAACCACAAAACTTCCCGACATCAACACATCATCTACCTGCTTCTTCACGTCATCCGCTTCACCCGTCAACAATGACTCATTCACCATCACCTGCCCCTCCACCACTCGCGCATCCGCCGGAACCTGGCTCCCCGCCTCCAACCGCACTATATCATCCTGCACCAACTCGTACACCCCAATTTCCTGTACCTCACCATCACGCATTGTTTGCACCCTTGGCATGTGCATCACCTTCAAATTATCCAACACTTGCTTTGCCCGCCACTCCTGCACAATTCCAATCAACGTATTCGCAATAATAATCGGCAAAAATGTCAAATCTCGATACGATTTTACCAAAATCAGCAGCACTGCAATAATCACAAAAATCAAGTTAAAATAAGTAAACACGTTGGAAACAATAATTTGCTTCACCGATTTTGACGGCGCTTTCACCTCATAATTAGAAAGCCCCGCTTTTTGCCTCTCTTCTACTTGTGCGCTCGTCAGACCACGCACGCTCGACTTTATTTTTGCCTTCATCTCCATTCCTTTCAGTATATCACACCCCTCACTTCTCCACAGCACAAGATTAATTTTTGTCACCTTTTTGTCACCCTGCACCAAAAAAGCGCCTCGCGACGCTCTTTTTGTATTATCCAATCTTTTCGATCTCAATCATGGAATATTTCTGACGGTGACCGGTTTCTTTGTGGACACGCTTCTTAGAATGATAGCGAATCACGCGAACTTTATCGCCTTTGACTAATTCCTCGACGACTTTCGCTTTTACTTTTACTCCGGCAACCTCAGGTGTTCCCACCTTTACGTCGTCACCATCAATTACAAGCAAAGCACCAGTTTCGAGCTCTTTTGTGCCTGCCGGGAGGAGGTCCACCCGTAGGGTCCCTTTCTCTTCGACCAGATATTGCTTCCCGCCGATGAGTACAACTGCTTTTTTCATAATTTTCCCTTAAAATTATTATCTTTGGCTATTTTAGCAAACTTTTTCCCAAAAGTCAACCAAAACACCCCTATCCTTCCATTATACCACACATCGGCAAAAATGTCAATACTTTTACGCTTATTTTCGGCCCTTAGCGCGCTTCGTTGCCTTTTTCACTGCCTTATGAGTCTTGTACCAGTATACCCCACCTGCCACAATCGCCAATACCACTACTACAGCCAACGCCACCTCCGCTGGGCCAGTCGTCGGCAACTCCTCTGGCACTTCCTCGGGCTTTTCTTCGGGAATTTCAGGAGTTGGCTCATCTGGATTTTCCGGTGTCGGATCCTCTGGCTCCGGTTCCGGTTCTGGATCCACCGGCGGCTGCTCCACTGCCTTAGTCCGAATATTATAAATTACCGTGCCAGCAAACTGATCGCAACCTAATACCAAACCATTCAGTTTGTTCACGCCCAACCATACTCCATCCGACGTAAACAACTCTTTTCCTAACTCAGTCTTATTTGCATCCCACTTATTATAAATATGCGCCGAACCCTCAACATAACTAATCGTCAAAGCCTCTTTTGCTGTAATATAAGCCTCATCCCAAATTGTTTTCGGATCAGTCGAAGTCGAAGTGATATACCCCTCAATTTTTCCTCGCTCGCCCTTCGCCAAAGCCTCCGGATAATAAGAAATCATCCGCGTATTACGCGCCAACCCAACGTAATCATGCGCTGCCGTATTATAACTCTCAGAAGCGTCATTGTGATAATAGATCCAGACCTCATATTCCTTCCCTGGTTCAAGAATCAACTCACTCGTAAATTCCCTACCCGAACCAGCCTCAGCAATTCGCACAAAGTCGCGCTCGTCCCCTACTGCCGCATTATCAATAATCGAGTTAAACACCGCCCGGTCAGCCGGCTTCTCCATGGTATAAGTCTGACGTTCTGGCCCCCACGCCATTGCCCGACCGGCCATGCCTAGCGACATTACTATAGCCGCCAGCCCACTTCCTAAAACTTTATATTTTTGTTTCATCTAATTCTCCTTTTGATTTTTATGAATCACCACTATCTAACTATTATTCAGCAACTGCATCAATTCATCCGCCTCTTGATTCTCATTTGCTATTTGTTGCTGCTGTTGTTGCTGATTATCCTCTCCATTACCGCCCCCACCACCGTTACCATCATTGTCACCGTCATCACCATCATCACTGTCGGAGGTGTCGACATAGACCTTACCTTCATTTACTGCATCCGCAACTTGTTGATCGGTCTTATCCGTCTTATCATACGTTGCCGTCTTATCACCAGTAGTCACGGCCACTACATCACCAGTCTTGCCGTCCGTCACGGAAACCACCTGCCCACCATTGTTCAAGTTAGCCGAAGTCCCATCATTACTCACTACCGTACTGACTACTACATTATTACCATCGTTCCCGGGTACCACAGCTGAAGTCGACGTCGACGTAGATGCGTTTGCATCAATCACCGGAGTCTGAGTCACAACATTGTTTGAACCTGCATCGGTCAACGCTTGGTTCACACCCTGCACCAAGCTCTCCGCGTCTTTAGTCTTTATAACCTCAGAACCACTCTCCTCCTCTTCACTACTTTCTTCTGGCGTCTTGGTTGTATCACTCGCTGGAGTTTCCGAAGTTTCTGGAGTTTCCGAAGTTTCCTCAGTCGCCTCACTCTCAACCTCAGTCGTCTTATTATTGGTGTCATTAGTCTTCTGTTCTACCTGCGTATTCTGGGTTATCACCTCAGTTTGGGTTTGTTCCTGTTCCTGCTCTTCCTGCTCCTGCTCGTCATCTACTGGTATATCAATAGTGATAATTATATTGGTTGTCTTATTGCGAATAATCACTTTACCAGTTGGCTGGACACCACATTCAGTATTATCCGTAAACTCGACTTCAATTTCCTCACCTTCACTGTTAACAAAGTGTAAAATCGTCTTTACTTGTGTAGCATCGTCACGCTCAATTCGGCTCTGCCCCATCAACAAGGCATTTTCGATGCTCATCTGCTCAGTAGTATTCTTCATCGTTTCATACATCGTCCAGTCTGTACCGGAACGCGTTTCCACTTGGAATTCCGTTGTTTCAGCCTTCAAACTCACAAACAAAGCCCCCATCACCTCTTCATTCTTTTCGCCACCTTGCTCACGCACCCAGTTCCAAACTGCTTGCGCCCGCTCACCATAACCGCTAATCGACTTAATCTCGTCTGGAACTTCCAAAGCATCCATCGCCGGCTCAATCATAGAGATATGCGCCGACGCAATTGCTGGGTTGTTGACAAATTTAGTCATCAACTCATCAACATACATTTTTGAATCACCTGCCTCAAGAGCCTCAATTGCTTCATCACTAATCTTTTTACCAAAAGCATTGTGACTTGACTTATTCTCGAAATCATTGTAATCACTAAAGTTTGCTTGTATCCCGTTTTCAGAAACTTCATAGCCTTCACCGGCATCAATATAATGTTCGACTACGGCTTCACCAATCTCATCCAAGTCAAAGTTCTCATAATTAGAATTTGTATACAAACTCTCATTGTCCAGAATCGACGTTTCTGACACCTCTTCTTCAGTCGCATCATCCACTGCGTCTTCTGTAAACTGCTCAGTTGCAATTTTTACTGGAGCCTCGGTCGACGCGCTAACGTTGTCATTCGCCTTCAAACCACGATATAATAATGTCCCCGCACCAACCAGCACCGCTGCCGCAACCCCAATCACCGCTGTTCGCGCCAACTTGGGCTTTAATCTTTCAATCAAACTTGCGCGCTTGGCTTCCTTATTTTCTCCAGCCCGATTGCTCAAAGCCTCCACCAAGGCATCAAAATCATCACCATCTTCATATTCATCCAGCAACCGTTGTTTGGTTTCTTCTGGCAAATCAGCCGCGCCCACTAATTTTGAGAAATTACCAAAATTACGACTCGCCGCATTATCGCCCAGTCGCCGTATCGCCGCCGTCACTCCATCCAAGGAATTCTCTACAGTATTATTTTCCGCCGATTCCCCCTCATCCCCCTCAAACCCAGCAAATGCCTTGCGACCAAAAAAATTCGCAAAGAAACCTACCTTAGTATCATCAGAATTTTCACCCGAACCCTGTGGCGCACCTTCCCGATTTATCATGGTCTACATCTCACTTTCCGCTGACATTCCCAATTGCGACAATGCCTGCATTAATAATGGACGATAGTCTACACCAGCGTTCAAGAAAAACTCTTGCTCCTCCTCGTCCGACATCCCTGCGTCAATACGTCGATCTAATTCCTCAAGTTGCTCATCCGACAACGCCTGCAATAGCACATCTCTTATGCAATCTTCAACTTCCGCTGCTGCTTGCTCACGCAGAGCCGACTGCTCCTCTGGCGTCATTCCCGCACGCATGCGCGCATTCACCAGCCGCCCAATTGTGTTTTCTATTAAATCCTGTTGATCTTGGTTTTCGTTTGGCATAAATACCTTTCTACATGACTTTTCTTAAATTTACCACAAGCGTTTACTTATGTCAAACTACTAACTGTATATATCAAGATCTCTCTTTGCTTCAGCAAGTTTCTTTTCCGCTTCCGCCAAAGCCAACCTGGTTTCCTCTGCATTATCTAACATACCATTATCTTCAAACCAAGACAAATTCCAGCGTTTCTCTTCGACCTCTTTTTCGAGTCTTTTTACATTATCGGCTAATTCCTGCAAGACTTCAGCCCAAGGGTCATACTCCGAAGTTGTTTTACTATCGTTGCTCTTATTTTCACCTTCATCAAACTCATACGTATTATAATCATTCCCAGCATCTCCAGCCCCCTCTTCTGCACCACCATTGCTATCATTACCATCATCGCCTTCACTTGCGCTCGTTTCCGCCTCTGCTCCCGTCGTCTGCGCTTCAGCCCCACTCAGCATCTCCGTCAACAATGCGCTCAAAGCATCATAACTCGGCTCCGCCTCAACAACCTCAGCAGCCTCAGGCTCTGTCGTAGTTTCCACTCCAGCCTCTGCTTCCACCGGCTCAGACGCATTAGATCCATCAGCCGCTTCACCCGCATCCGACGTATCCGACGGCGTATCAGGCTCTTCAAAATCTTCTTCAGAGTCATCCTCGATTACCTCAGCATTTCTCTTTCCAAAGACATGTTGCAAAATATGCCGACCTTTCAACTTGCTAAACAAGCCTCCTACGCGTTTTTCGTGCTCACTGGTTACAACTTCTGGATCACCAAATCTATTTTTCTTCTGACTCTTTGCTTCATCTTTAGCCCATTCTTTTAGCCTGGCGTAATACTCAGCATCCGTCAATTTGCCAGTCGTCGCCGCCGACTCCGGCTCTGGCCTTGCTTCAAATCTACCCGCCTTCGCCTCACGCGCCATATCCGACATTGCCTGACGATACCCCTTCTGCCTCTTTTCCTCATCTTCGTCAGTGCTCGGCTTAAAACTCGACTCACCTGCCGCTGCTGCCGCCTGCGCAATTTCGTCATCCGTGCCTTCACCGTTCGCAGAAGTCGCAAATTCACCCGCCGCCTGTTCTTTAATCTCTCGTTCTTTCGCCTCAACCGCCGCCAACTGCTGTTCAATCATCTTCCGAGAAGCATCCGAATAATGCCGCATCGCTCGCACTATATCCCCCCGCCGCTCACGTGCTAAAACATCGTACACATTGCTGGTCGGATCCAAAACCTCAATCATAAATTCAAACTTCGGCTCACTCTCTCCACTTTCGGCCGCTTCTGCCCCTTCCTCAGCATCGCCATTTACATTTGTATCAGCCTCTTTGTCTGCCCCCTCGTCATCTCCACTATCCTCACCGCTTTCACCATCACCCGAAGCCCCCTTCTCTGCACCCTGACTATCACTCTGTCCGTTTTCCGCACCTTCAGCCACAGGAACACCCTGATCCGCAGGAACATCTTCGGTTGCAGAAGCACCTTCAGCGGCAGAATTTCCCTGCATCAATGCAGTAATCTTTTCCGCAAACGCCTTCGTATCCTGTGATGCCAACGCAAGCAAATTCGCAATCGACTTACGACTAATTTTGTTTCCAAAACGATCAACTTTCCCCGCCACTACCTCATCAATCAATTCTTCCGGCGTCTTCCCAGTATTCCCCTCCTCGCTCGCATCACTTACTTCTGCCTTGGTTGCTTCTATCTCAGCCGAATCTTTCTTGTCCACCGTATCACCTGTTTCGCTCGTGTCATTACCTGATTTTCTTGCAGATTCATTTGACATAGCGTCAAACACAGCATTCACAATGTTCCTTACTGCATCAGCAGACAAAAACACTTCGCCTTGTTGTTCATTGATAGTTTCACCAGCCATCTTACTTCTCCTCTCCCAAAACCGCACTATCCAAAAACGCTTTACGAAACTCACTCATTGCTTGCTCCGCCGCTTTCGTAAAGTCTACGCCAGAATTATCAAAAAACTCATCCAACCCTTCATCACTCACGTCGCTATCTACCAGTTTTTCCAGTTCCAACAATTGCTCATCGGACAGCGCCCTCAACATCGCCTGCTCCACCTGCTCTTCCAACTTCGCACACAAATTTTCTCTCAGCACCCCAATCTTTTCTGTGCTCACTACGCCCAAACCTTTATCGGCTATCATCTTATCTACAAATTCTTCTATCACCTTTGTTTGAACCGGTTTTTCTTCTGGCATTTAAATACCTTTCTACATGACTTTTCTTAAATTTACCACAAGCACTTTCATCCGTCAACTTTCCGCCTCACCCCGCATCGGTTCATCCGTAGGATAATCTGTCACATAATCATCCTGCTGCCTTCTCTTCTCTTCCGCTTCTTCTTCCGCCAATCTCTCCAGGTACCGCTCTGCATTCGACAGCGTAATCAAATAATCTTTATAATTCGCGCGTTCAGTCATCAACTGCTGCGTCACTCTATCCAGCTCTTCGTGTAATTTCTCCCGCAAGCCCCGCAACACCCCCAAATTCAACTCTGCCGACTCCCCTCGTTTCAACATTCCATTCGCATATAATCGCTCCAAAGAAATCTCTCCATTCCGCCACTCATCAGACTCCCCCACATCCGTTCGATCCAAACTTAAGCCCGCATCGCGTTGCCGCTTACCCTCTTCAAAACTAGCAACATTCGCCTCATACATAATCTTCAAGTCCCGCAGTTCTTCACGCAACGTATTCAGCGCTTGTATCATCTCCGATTTCAACGGGTTGTAATCTTCCAACACCTCAACTTGTTCTTCAAACATCCGCACCGCCTGACTAGTCATAGTAATAATCTGTTCAATCATCTCTTCCTGTTCCGCCCCCTCCATGCCAACCTCAGGTTTATCCGCACCCTTATCGCTCGACCGCCCCATCACCGCTTCTGCCACGGGCACCAACTCAGTTCCAGCAGCATTCATTGCTGCCATCGCCGTCGCTACCGCCCGATCTGCTCGCTGCGCAAACCCCCCATTTGCCAACCCTCGCAAAATTTTCTGCACCAAATTCTCACGCCCCGCTGCTTCCTTGGTCGCCCCCATCTCTGCCCCCATCATGGCAGTGTTTACCGGCATCTCTGGCGCACTCACAATCTCAGCCTCATCCTGACTCAAATGAACCAACGGCACCTTTTCCTCGTCCTTTGCGCCATCTTTTCCATCATCTTTATTTTCATCTTCTGCCTCAGACTCCGCCGCCTCTACCGCCTTCAAGCGCTCCCACTCTCGCTTAGCATGCACATTTTCTGGCTCACTCGCCACCCACCAAGCCGCCAGTTCCATCTCATTCATCTCATCACCACTCGGCCGTTCACCTTCTGTGTCTTTACCATAAAGCCGTACCAAATCATCCTGCATCACGCCATACGCCTGATGCAACAAAGTAGCATCCCAACCTTTTTTCAACTTCCGCTCGCCGTCACGCCCCAACTTTGCCCCCATAAGCATCTCAATTTCCTTTTCCGCCAGAGTCTGCAACGCCACTTTGGTCGCCATCTCTGCCCGTGCCTGCACCCCCACATCACTCAACTCTGGCACTTGCTTTTTCAAAAAGCCTTGCGCCTTTTTCTGCAACACATCCATCTTTGGCGTCGCATAATAGTCCATCGCAATCTGCTTTTCTACCCACCATTTTTCTTCCAGCCTGTGCCAATATTCCTCCGGCGTCCCCGCCATCTCCGCCTGCCATCTATCAAATTCCACCCGCGCTTGTTTTTCCTCTTCGCTTAACTGCCCTTCTATCTCAGGCTCCTTTTGCGCCATCGCCCCCAAAACTTCCTCACCTAAACCTCTCACCACTTCTAGATCATCACCTAACTGCTCCCCCTCTGCCGAACCTGTATTCTCACCGCGACCCGCGTCATCACGGTCTATATCACCATGATCCGCACTTTCATGATACTGACCACCCAAATCACTAATCGCCCGCCAATACTCACCAGTATCCCCCACAACACCACCTCTACCGGTTAATTCCATCAGCATCACCTCTCGCTACTATTCTTATACTATTCTATCACCAACCGCCGACAAACACAACCGCTATGCAAAGACCCGAACTTAAGTTCGGGTCTTCACGCTCTATCTTATAATTTTGTCCTTATTTACGTAATCAAATTCTATCTTCATCGCTCTACTATCAAAATTTACCAATCTATCGTATAGGCAACTCCTTTCCTAAACCAGGTCGGCACTTAGCGCCTCAAACGCTCGTACCATCACCTTTGCATTTTTTATTCGTCGCACAGTTTCCTCGCTCACCACTTTCGGTGATTTATAACCCGCCTCCTTTCCATCGGTTTCACACAGAAACTGCATCGAATTCCAGGTATTTTTATCGTCATCTCGCTCTTCAGTGTCTATTGCACTGAAGTCGATAATATTATTTTTTACATTGGTTACTCCTTGTTTATGGTTGATTTTTGTTTTATTCATGGCGATTCCTTTTTTGTTTTAATGCTCCGGCCTCACGTTGCCTTTGCTTTGGTTTTGTGGTTAGATATTGTTTGTTTATTGTTTTTATTTATTATCTAACTATCTTCATCTTAGCACACCTACTCAAAAATGTCAATACTTTTTATGCTTTATTTTTGTAAAATAGTCAAAGTTCCCCGCTCCAACCCCTGTTTTTCTCCACAAAAATCCCCCCAACTCATCAGGAGTCGGAGGGCTTTTCTTACTAACTAATTGCAGACACGGAGAAAACGTGATTTTCAAATCATTCCACCTCCATAGCGCCATCGGCGTCGCTAGGCTTGTTCAGACGTAAGGCGTGCATCAATCCGCTCACAAAGCCGCGCTTTTTATTACCATCACCATCATTACCCTTCTCGTCTTTCTCCTCTTTGATCAGTTTCAAACTTTTCAATTCGGCATAAAAAGCACTCGCGCTACCGGGATCGGTATAAGAGAACTGTTTCTCCTCTACGACACCGTTCTTGTCAACAACGGTCAAGGTGGCCTGCATCAGGTCTAATTCAATTGTAATTTCACCGCCCTTGTGCTTTGTGCCACCGGTCACACGGACATCTCCCAGATCTTTGATGGTGACTGATTCCGTCAAGTCATCCAGAACACCTCGAAAACTGTCAATTCGCCGCGACGCTTCGTAAAGTTTAGTCACCCGATCCTGCAAGCCCTGAAGAATCTGTTTAAACTCTTCCAGGGTCTTGTTTGTTAATCTGACTGCAGTGCCATTGTAGACGAACTGCTCGCCATCGTCGTCAAACTCCAGGTCAAGCGGCTGGCTGTCGCCAAAATACTCAACCGGTATACTCTGCATTGTCTGCCGGTACTGCGTCACGATGTTGGAGGCCTCAAAAAGCAAATTCGGCAAATTATTGCTCCGAGTCTGCTCCTCAGTCGACCAGTCGTCAAAGATTTTTTGACTCCTCTCGCGAAAAGATTTTGCACTCTCCGCAAAGAATTCTTCCAACGAACAAGCGTTTTCCTCATCCGCCAGTTCGTCCAGCAACACATCGCGGTATCCAGCCGGCACCACAAAATATAAATTTTCAGGTGTCTTCCAAATTCCCAGCGCGTCGCCCTGGATGGCTGGCCAGTTCAACTGTTCCTCCATGTCGTCCGTCAATGGCTGACGTACCAACCAGTGAGTCGCCGCCTTTTCCGGCTTGTCGTTTGGCAAAGCGATTTCTACGCCAGCCATCTTAGTCATTGACCAAGATTTATTCCTACGCATTTCGGCGAAAACTTCTCCATCAACTTCCTTAAGTGCAGCATCGCCTTTTGCTGTACCCGATGTAAAGTTTTTCCGTAGTTTTACCCACAGAATCTCCGCCGATTTGCTCAGACCTAACCCCATATCAGCAATTATGTCCAACTGATCGCCAGATTCGGAACACGGTATGGGCAACAGCGGATTACGTCCTATTATCCTTGTTCCGCTGTGGTTCACCTTGAATTCATTGGTCGGATAATAAATCGCCAACGATTCTTCTGGCGTATCACCCTTCACCACTGGTGTCACAGTGCCGGTGGTCGTAACACAAGTTATCCTTCCAAAATGTTCTGTTATTGCATTTGCCGTCGGTTTCATTGTACACATAAGAGCCCCTCCTTTTTATAAATAAAAATCATTCTATGCTACTCACCCAAAACCTACATTAGTTAGTGTTCAGGTGCGTGAGTGTCCCGTCAAAAACCACAAAACCCTCATACCTTCATTGTATCACACTTTGCCAAAAAAGTCAATACATAGACCATATTTTGTACGGAAAAAGGCTCTCTTTACAGAGAACCGATTTCACTTTTACGGAAAAACCCAGAAACTTTATGGTATAATTAGGCTTTTTCCAGACTCAGCGTCACGTTTTCACCGCTCACTTTGGCGATTTCATCATAGGCGTAATTCTCATTCTGTGCCAAACCGGTCGCCAACACTTCCGCCTTGAGCGTTTCTTGCCATTCCTCCGGCACTTCGCAACTCACGCTCAGTTTAATTCGATCATCCACCTGCAAACCAGCCTTTTTACGCGCCGCTTGCACTGCTCGAATCAACTCCCGCACAAAACCTTCGCGCGCCAACTCATCCGTAATATTTTTGTCCAGCCACGTCTTGTCACCATGTTCCACCACTTTCACATTCACCTCGTCGCGCACAATTTCTTCGCCCCACTCCGGCAACTTCTCTCCCGCATACACAAATTTGCCTAGCGGCTGCCGCACCTTAATTTGCGCCTCGGTATCCGATTTTTGCATCCGAAGCGCCAGACCTTCGTTAATTACCGCCCGCACCTGCGCCATCCGCTCCAAAACTTTCCCCATTTCGGCATCTATCTCTGTCGTCATGGGAAATGTCTGCAGATGTACGCTATTCTCTGGCGCCCAATCTCCCGTCATATTCTGCCACAATTCCTCCGCCAAAAACGGTGTAAACGGCGCCATAATTCTCGCCAAATTCGTCAGCACCTTCCACAGTGTCCAATATGCCTCGTTTTTGTCATCATCGTCCTCGCTCTTCCAAAAACGCCGCCGGCTGCGCCGCACAAACCAGTTAGAAAGATCATCCACAAATGGCAGCACCCCCGAGAGTGCCTTCGGAATATTATATTCTTCCATCCCCTCCAGCACTCCCGCTTTCAACTGATGCAGCCTTGCAATTATCCAGATGTCCAGTGGGTTATCTAGTCCACCAACCCAGTATCCATCAATCGTCATATGTCCTGTAGTTGGCTCACCGACCTTTTCGGGACACGATGTCTGCCCTTCGGGCAGATCCCTGGGCGTCGCCTCCGGAGATTCCCGAAAAGGCGACGAGCCAATTTTCGGTCCTTGCCAATTATCCACCTCTGCATAAGTGGTAAAGAAATCGTACACATTCCAAATCATCGCGAGTTTGCGCTGCACGTCACTCACGTCCTTGTCGGTCAGAGCAAAATCTTCACCCGAAAGCACCGGGCTCGAAAGCAACAGAAACCTCAATGCATCCGCCGAGTACTGATCCATCAGTACATTCGGATCGGTATAATTCCCCAGCGACTTACTCATCTTACGCCCATCATTTCCTGCCAACGTTCCCGTAGTGATCACGTTTTTGAAGGCATTTTCGCCAAACAACGCCGTATTTACCGCGTGCACGTAGTAAAACCACGCTCGCACCTGACCAACGTACTCCACGATAAAGTCCGCCGGATAATTCCGCTCGAACTTTTCCTTGTTCTCAAACGGATAGTGCAACTGCGCAAACGGCATCGAACCGCTCTCAAACCAACAGTCCAGCACCTTCTCAATTCTCTTGAAATGCTCGCCGTCAATATCAAACTCAATTTCATCCACCCATGGCCGGTGATAATCTTCCAACTCCACTCCAGAAAGTTCCTTCAATTCCGCATAACTTCCCACCACCTTCACTGTGCCTTTATCGCCCTTCCACACTGGCATTGCCGTTGCCCAAAACCGGTCACGGCTCAGATTCCAATCTGGTGCCTGCTCGATATTCTTCTCAAACCGCCCATGCTTCAGATACTCCGGGAACCAGTTGATATTTTCGTTCTTTTCCAACATCAACGGCTTGCTACCCTGAATATCAAAAAACCAACTTGGAAACGCCCTGTACATAATTCGCTGCTTACTCCGCGGATTAAACGGATATTCATGCTGGATATATTCGATTTGCCAAACAACGCCCTTCTCTTCCAGGCATTTGGCGATAAATTTATTCCCCGCCCAAATCTCGATTCCCCGTTCATCCGTATCACGCACACCCATCTCGTGCAACAAATCAGCCACCTCTGGCAAATAGTACCCATACTCATCTAGTACATCATAAAAGTCAATTTCGTTCTCGGTGATCATCTTATAGTCATCTTCGCCATACGGCGCAATATGCACAATGCCTGTACCATCCGCGTCTGACACAAAATCTCCGCCAAGAACAGTCCAAGTGTCTTTCAACTTAATTTCTGCCTCTATTGTAGCACAGATTGGCTCATATGTCAAGCCAACGAGATCTTGGCCTTTAATTCCCTCTTTTATCACCTCATATTCTGTATCTTTCAAGGTCGCTTCCACCCGGCTCTTCGCCAGAATAATAATGTCGTTCAAGAATTGTTCAGAATGGGTAGAATTCGAGGAAGAAGGAGTAGCGGAACGAGCCGTACTTGAAGTACGGTGAGTGAGCAACGCATCTTCTGACGAAGAAGTCCGCCCATTATCAACAATTCTCACCACTACATATTCCATCTCCGGATTCACCGCTAGGCACAAGTTCGCCGGCAGCGTCCACGGTGTCGTCGTCCAAGCCAATAGATAAATGTTTAAACTTGACGAGTCTGCGCTTGCGTCTTTCGTAGGACATAAGACTTGGGCAAGCGCCCCGGAGCGTTCCAAGAAAGATGCAAGTGCAGACTTACTCAGTTTGAACTTCACATACGCACTCGGGTCCGTCACCGTCTGATACGCATCATTATCCATCGTCACTTCCGACTTCGACACCGGCGTAGCAAACTTCGTATCATACATCAAAACCTTGCGTCCCTCATAAATTTTCCCTTTATCATACAAAGTTTTAAACGCCCACCACACACTCTCCATGAAGTTTTTATCCATCGTGCGGTACGCCCCCTTAAAATCTACCCAGCGCCCCACACGATCAATCGTGCCTTCCCAAGTTTCCGAATTCGCCACCATGCTCTCGCGCGCCTTCAAAATATAATCTTTCAGGCTCCACTTGGTGCCAATTTCGCGCCGATCGGTAATTCCTAGTTGTTTTTCCACAAAATTCTCGGCCGGCAAACCATGACAGTCCCAGCCCCAACGTCGTTCCACGCGCTTACCCCGCATCGTCCAAAACCGCGGCACTGCGTCTTTCACAATTGACGAAAGCAATGTACCATGGTGCGGCATGCCAGTAATAAACGGAGGACCATCGTAAAACACATACGAATCATCCTCAGAACGCTGTTTTACCGACTGCTCAAAAGTTTTATTCTTTTTCCACCACTCCACCAGCGCCGGCTCATATTCCGCCGCACGTCGCCTACTATTTGCTTTGTATTTCATAAAAACTCCCGCCGGCCACGGCAATAATAATATATAATCACCGTTAGAACCCAAGCGGGCGGTACCATCTAACTTTTTGGGATGTTGTAAAAATCACAACATCTACCAAACTCTCACTTCATCCTTCACGCAGATTCACGGACGATTCTACTAAGGCTTCCCTGTTCTTTCGCCAACTCGCGGGTGATAGCCGCTCCAACGTCTATAAATTTATTATATCACATTTAGCAAAAAGTGAGCCAACAAATCGCCAGCCCACTTTCGCCCCCTAATAAATCTCTTTACTTCTGCACTTCCGGTACACCTAGATATTGATTCCAGTCTATCTCTGGCAAATCACCCTCATCTTCCGATTCATTTTCTGGCAATCTCGAAGAAACCGTCGACTCATTCAACAAACCCGCAGCAGTTTCCAAATCTGCCGTAGTCGGACGGCCACTTTCACTCACAACTTGCCCTACTAATACTTCCGAAGCAGACGCCGCCGTCACAAAAACATACATATTAGTTCCGCTACGAACTACGTCAAAGACAAGCATTTTCTTACCACTCGATGTAGTATATTTACGGTGACTTTTAACAGTTGCCTGTTTATTAAGTTGAGCCGCCAACTCATCTACATGTGACTCCGCCTGATAGTATGACATTCCGTCCGACTTCTCTAGATACATAGCAAAACTCGAACTACTTACCTCTAAGGCATCACTATGGCAAACATATGAATATCCCGACTGCTTCTCAAACTGATAGCCTAAGCAACTAATACTATCCGCGTCATCATCGTCACTCTGCCAACCGCTCTCATCATCTTTGCTAGTCTTATCATCCTTCTCATCTTCTTCGTAATGGCTACCACCCTTATTACTTTGCGATTTCGAAGAATTATTATTGATTAGTACTATCACCAACGTAACCACTGCAGCCACCAGCACCACGAGTACGGCTATCACGAGCGCAATTAACTTTCCATTTGCCTTCTTTTGCCCAGATGGCACTGGCGACATCCCGCCAGCAGGCTGACCGCCAATTACAGGGCTGCCCATATTAACCGGCGCGCTACCAACTGGAGTTCCTTGAACTGGTGCTGCAGTTGGTGCCACATTTGACATCGCCGCCGAAGCGTCACCCGTATTAGGCGTATCGCCGCCAGCCAAACCATTATTATTCATTCCGTTGTTGTCCATTTTCCTCCTTTAATTATTTAATTTGACAAATTTTGAATGGGTTACGTTGTTATAAATATCCCTCACAACAAACATGCAATAATATTCATAACCTTCTTCAAAACCGTCCTGGAACCGCAAATCTAACTCGTCTGTACCTACTTCCCATCCCTGAATTACACCATTCGAAGTCGCATCTTCGTTATAACTCATATCTTCGTTGATAAAGTTAAAACTACTCACCGCAAAAGCCACATTATCATAATCATCAAGGCTCACATAACGCCCACTTGTTAGCCCATCATCATCAAGCAGCCGCACATTCTCCACCTTCACTTCCTCAGTTTCTTGGTCGCCAGTAATCGTAATCTTTGCTGCATCAATCACCAAATCGTCTTTGAGTTTCTCCAAAGTCACCGCAAACTCATATTGCACCTTACCGTCTGCCGCTTCACTCTCATGCACCATAATCGTACGCTCCACGCCATCATCATCTTCAATTGCCAACTGATGATTTCTCACGTCCGCCACCAGCGTCTTCCCTTCCAGCCTTGCCGTACCACCAGTCAAAGTTGGCCAATAATATCCTGGAAACTCCGGGTTACTCCGCACCACCACATACGATGCTGAAGCAAAATCTTCCGCCTGCTCATCCGACAACTCTAGCCTAAACTCCATCACATTATCACCAGTCGCAGTCGCTGCCGTCTGATTATCATTCAACGATATCACCCGACTACTTCCGCCTTTTTGCACTGCATAAAAGTCCGCCACAAACTCGCCATAACTCTTAGCCGGAGCAATCTCATCATAATACTTCATAAAGAATTCCTTCGCCGTCTTGGAACCCGCATAGGGGAAGTAAACACTAATTCCCCGTGACTTCATATCAGTCGCATAGTTATAAACTACCGCATCTTCAATCGCACGCTGCACCGTTTCCGCCGACACCATAGAGAACTCATCCAAACCACTCACCAAATTATATAAGTCTACCATATCATAATCGTCGCTTCCACCACTCTGAGCATATTGATAGAGGTTTGCCCGCACCTGTGCAATCTTTTTGTAACTATCCATCACATCAATTCCAGCAAAGAATTTCTCCAGTGCTGCCTCCACTGCGTCAATTTTCGCCAAGTCCACCACAGAATAAGTTGAATAAATCGACGTACTCGCCCCTCTCGCCGCATTGAGTTTCTTCAAATCAGCCGCTTTACTCTGATACTTTTCAACAAACTTTTGCCCCAATTCATAACCTTCATCCGATGGCAAAACTTCCTCGAGGAACATAAAATCGCTCGCCCCAGTATACGACATCGAAACTTCCTCTGAAGCCACAAGATACCGTGCATAATCTTTGAACATATCCGCCATTTCAATCGAGCCGTTCAGACAAGTCGAGAAAATTACCGCTTCCAACTTGTGCCTTCCGCCAAACTCCGAACCTTCCAACGCCTCTTGCATTTCGGCAATCGACAGATAGTCATTGTCGTGCAATTCATCATACTCCGCCCCCTGAATTGCCCCACCGTGATTCCAAAACACCAAGTCATACTCGTCTGTCTTATAGTTATCCGTCACATAATTTAAGAAATTTTCCAGCACCTCCGCCTTACCCATATTTTGCATCTCTTGCTCTTTAATCTTCACAAAGCCATCTTTGCCTAACTCATAAATCGAAGTTTCATCCGCTTCAATTGCTTCATTTTTCCAACGCTTACTTCCGCCCGCCAACAAAACCACATTTATCCCATTCTCTGCCACTTGCTCCGGGTTGCTGATCCCTGCCAGTTCATCTGATGCTAACCCATTTTGCGACTCCAAATTTGACCCCACCATATATATCATAACTGTCCGCGAAACATTCCTCTGCGCAAACAGTGCAATCACCAGCCAAACCGCCGCCACCATCGCCAACACGCCCCCAAGAATAATCAAAACATACTTCCAGATCCCCTTCTTTGGCTTCGGCTGCTCCGGACCAAACCCAGACATTGACATCGCCCCCATCTGTTCACCCGTTTGCCCACCCATATTTGGCACCACAGGTGCCTGCGCTGTTGGCGTCGTTACTGTTGTATTTGTTGTCGAATCTGTTTGTGTTGGAACCGCCGACATTCCGTTTTGGTTATCCATTATACTTTTCCTTACTTCATTCCATTCTACCAGACTTTTACGCTTACGCCAAGTTACTATCTAGTCACTTTCGTCAAAAAGGGCTGGCAAAATTGTCAGCCCTTACTAACTATGGTTACTTGTGCCTATTCCGTCTTGGTGACGTTAGTTGCCTTCGGTTGCCGGGTCTTTTTCAGAATCAAAAGCGGAATTACCAGAAGTACCACCGGTACCAGTATTGCCATCGGGCTCATCTGTTGATAATGCACCCAGAAGGAATAACTATACGCCAATTCTGCACAAACCAGCACCCCAGCAATGCCAGTCGCCTGCAACACTTTTGTTCGCCAAACACTATTCGTACCCTTGCCATCAATCATCATCACCGCCAGCGCTACAATTAACATTGCAATTGTCGCGCTGAACGCTGACACATTATGCAATGTATCATAGACAAAGCAATAAAAAATTTCTGACGGCAAAAAATACGAAATCGTAGACAACGACCAAGTTGCAGAGAGGTCTATTCCTTCTCTCTGGCGATAAGCCCACGACATCATATCATGTGGCACAGTCAACGTTAGCAAAAACACTAACACACCTAGCACTATGCTTCACAGATAATAACCTCCGACAACCTTATTAAATATCTTCTTCATATTCAACTCTCCTTTCTTGGGAACGAGCGAGGATTTTGCTCATACCTTTTTGGCTCCCGAGATTTTTTTACCTCTTAGAGTTCTACTCGAGTTTCGATTCCTGTCGCTGAGCACGCAGCCGCGACCCGCAGAATTTACTCCTGTTTCAAATGAAGAACTGCCTCATAGAGCAGCGCACATTTCACGATATCACTCGCAAAATCTACGCTACTCTATGTCTAACTGTTATCAAGTAACCATCAAAATACCAAGTTCCTTATCAATTCATAACGAACTTATACCCACATTCTATCACAGAACACGATTTTTGTCAATAGCACAATTGCAATTCATTCATTTTTATGCTACTATCAAAGCAAAAATAGCCCTTTACCATCATGAAAGGAAGTGATATGAATGATAAGTTGTTTCAATTACAGCATTCACCAAAGAAATCAAAGTATCAAACTACAAACACCCATCACAGGTAATCAATCTCTACATTTTCAGCGCTGGCTCAATTCACTTGGCAAACCACCCGTCTTCGTTCGACGAAAGTTCGAATTTGTGGTTAAAATCTCCGGCATGCGCCGCATACAATTTCCAGGCGACAAAGTCACGCTTAATCTCCACTCTTTTCTCAGTGCAATGGAAAACGGCAAAATTGTCGATTATTCCCTGTGTGATCAATCTTACCGTGTTACTTGCAAGATACTGCACATTGAGGGTCCAGGCGTAAACAACCAGGATAAAGCCGCTATTGTTATAGCAGAAATCGTATCAAACAAAGCACAAGAGTTTTATCTTATTCCGCCAGAGCATTATCGTAAGGATAAAAACTTCAGCCTGGATATTACCCTACCCGCATTTGGTTCGATCCTACGCTTTCTGTATGACCCCAGAAAAACCATCGACCCTCTCTTTGGCGGACTGCTTCTGTCGTACACGAAACGCAATTTCATTGAACGCCGTATAACCGATAGAAAACTCTTTTGTCCACAAAAATACGTAGAGTTTTTGGAAGGCATCCAGGCCAGCGAGTTAAGTATCGGTCGGATACCAAAAGAAAAACTGACATTCTAGCAGCTCAAAAACATCACCTCTATGCCTCAGTTCAACTGGGGCATTTTTATTGCAATGATTTATTGCATCACCCAATAATTTACTTCATCAAACGTTGGTAACATCTGTCCCCGCCAAGTTGCCAAAATTCCACCATTATTATCTATCGCAATAATAGTTGGATATTCCACAATATCATAAGCCCGACAAAAACTCTCACCCGCACCACTATCTGGGTCTAATTCTTCAATTTCTACCCCAGTTCGCCGCTCAAAATCTCTTAGCCACTCTTCCACCGTACGACCATATTCGCTCGACCGTCGCCAAACGCACACTACGCGCATACCTCACGCCCTTTCTTTCTTCGTTCCCGAAGGATCCTTTCAAAATCGTCCAACGTGGTAAATTTCAAAAACACACTCGCAAACCTCACATAAGCCACCTCATTGTGCTCCGCCAGTACGTCTAGCACCGCATTCCCCACCTGCTCCGATGTTACCTCTTCCTCATTACACTGGCGGAGATGATTTTCGACTCGGTTCACGACTTCCTCTACTTCCAACTCAGAGTTCATGAACTTACCCACGCTACGCCGCACTGAATTAATCAATTTATCCCGATCAAATACTTCACGCCCACCGCTTCGTTTGCGCACAAAAAGTTGCGGCAACTCAACGCGTTCATACGTCGTGAACCGATGGCCGTCGGCGCTCACGCGCCGACGGCGAATCGTTGTGCCGTCATCAGTTTCCCGACTCTCGAGGACTTTACTATCGCCAATTCTCGGAGTCACCACACTCATAGGCCTTACTCCTTGCCCTTCCCGCGCAACCTCTCACGCAGGCTTGGTGGAACATCCAAATCATCTTCGCTCTCAGTCCGAATCGAATCCCACATATTTGAGCGATTCTCCGCCGTAAAATCTGCACTCGCCGGCTCCGTCACTGGCTGGCTCACAGAACCAACACCACTCTGTGCCAAACTGCTACCATTCCCTTGCACACCGCCATAACTACCGTAACTACTGCCATAACTGCTACCATAGCCGCTATAACTATTACCAGCATTCATATCAACCGCACTGTTACTCTGTGGCATCACATCGGCTACCGTCTGAGTGCTCATGGCCTGTTTCTCTGCTACCTCGCGCTCCGCATCTAGTTTCCGGTAATACTCCGAATCAAACCCGGTCGCTACCACAGTTACAACAATCTCGTCCTCAAGTTCTGGCCGAATACTGGCGCCAAAAATAATATTCGCATCTGGTGCCACTGCTGCAGTAATCACCTCTGCTGCATCCTGCACCTCACTCATTGCCATATCATACCCACCGGCCACACTGAACAAAACACCCCTGGCGCCATCAATCTTCACCTCAATCAATGGGCTCTCAATCGCCTGCTGTGCTGCCAGCACTGCCCGATTATCGCCACTTGCCCGGCCGATCCCCATCAGCGCGCTACCGGCGTTCTTCATCACGGCCTTCACATCAGCAAAGTCAAGGTTAATCAAACTATGCTCAGTGATCAACTCCGATATCCCTTGCACACCCTGCCGCAACACATCATCCGCAATCTTGAATGTTTCCAAAAGCGGCGTCCGCGGATCAATCGTCTGCAATAGCCGATCATTTGGAATTGTAATCAAAGCATCTACATTCTTGGATAAATTCTCTATTGCAATGTCTGCATTCTCACGCCTTTTGGCACCTTCAAAGGTAAATGGCTTCGTGGCTACACCAACCGTCAAAATATCACGATTCTTGGCCTCTTCTGCCACAATTGGGCCTGCACCAGAACCAGTGCCACCACCAGCACCCAGCGTGATAAACACCATATCGGCACCCTCTAGAGCCTTGCCGATTGCTTCCCTAGCGCCATCTGCCGCGTCACGACCCTTCTCTGGATCACCACCAGCACCCAAACCTCGACCAATATGTACCTTGGTTTCTGCAGTCGAATGATGCAAAGCCTGCGCATCGGTATTCACCGCCACAAACTCCACACCAGACAAACCGACTTCTTTCATTCGATCAATTGCTGAGCCGCCTGCGCCACCTACACCGACAACCTTAATGCTTGCTGAACTCTCTACCTCTGTTGGCTTAATCTCAGGCATTGTTTTGTTACCTCGCTTATTTCTCTTATCTTTCTCTAGTATACCACACATCTACTAGAATTATTAAAATTTACTCAAGAACCGCTTCAATATCCCCGGTTTCTTCTCTTTCTTGGCCTTGTTGCGGACTCTCTTTCCTTGTCCCGCCACACCGCCATCCAAACTACACAGCATTAAACCAACCGCTGTTGCGTACTCTGGCTTCCCCAGAACATCCGTCATGCCCGACAAACCCGTAGGCACCCCTATTTTCACTGAAGTTTGCAGAGCCTCGCGCACAAACTTATCAATATCGCGCATCTTTACTCCACCACCGGTCAGCACCACACCCTCTGGCAAACGTTGGTCATATCCCGCCTTCTTTAGTTCTTTACGTACCAAACCGAGAATCTCCTCCACCCTCGCCTGTACTACTTCATCAATCTGGCTCCGCTCAAACCTCAACTCTTTGCCTCGCCATCTTATCACCACTGGCGCATCCACCGCACCAAAACTCCCCGTAGCAAACCTCCGCTTAATCTCCTCAGCCACCTCGGTATCAATTGCCAACATCACCGCAAGATCATTGGTAATATTGTTTGACCCCACTGGCACCACGCCAATATACTGTAAGTCATTCTCTTCATATACTGCTACGCCAGTCGTTGCCGCCCCGATGTCTACTACGGCTACGCCATTCTCGCGCTGACGTTCCGTCAACACTGCCCGCGCTGCCGCTTCCACGCTCGGTACCACCTGCTCGGCCGTCACATTTGCCTGCTCGGCCGCCCTCCGTAAATTCTCATACCCTGGTGCCAAAGTCGACACCACATTCGCCTTCATCTCTAATCTTGAACCAGTCATACCTAGCGGGTCTTTGATTCCTACTTGGCCATCCAACACAAACTGCAACGGGATCACCTTCAACACCGCCTGATTCGCCGGCATTCTACCCTGCAAAGCCACATCCTCTACCCGCACAAGATCGCTCTCGGTAATTTCGTGTTCCACGCCACCAACCGCAATCATCCCCTCCGTTCGCGTACATACAATTTGCGCTCCGTTAATCGAAATCGTTGCGTGATTTACTTCGTGGCCGCTCATGCGCTCCGCCTCGCCCAAGGCTCGGTCTATCGCCTGCGCCGGACCAGAAAGGTTCGCTACCACACCCCGCCGCATGCCAGAATTTGGCACCTCTGCATAGCCAATCACATTCAGCGCACCATCATGCGTCACGCTCGCTACCACCGTACGCACATTATTCGTACCAATATCTAACCCCACTGCGTAGCGCAAAACTTCATCCATAAGCCTATTATAGCGTAAAACTACATTTTTACAACCATCAAAAAGCCCAGGCCACTTTCGTAACCCAGGCTCCCAAAAACTAATCAGGCAAAGTCAAAACTTCACACCCGTCTTCTGTCACCAAAATCGTATGTTCACAGTGGCAACCAATCGAGCCATCTTTCATCTTCACTGTCCAATTGCTATTCCTATCCACGTAATTTGCCGGCTTCCCAAGGCACGACATCGGCTCGATACAAATCGTATCCCCCACCTTTAGAGTATAACCATGCCCACGCACTCCATAATTAGGCACATCCGGCTTCATGTGCATCTCCTTGCCAATGCCATGACCAATATAATTCTCAATTACACCTAATTTCCCCTGGCGCAATACCTTCTCCACCGCATAACCAATATCACCCGTCTTTGCCCCCGCGCGCACCACATCAATTCCAGCCCACATCGCCTTCTCAGTCACATTTATCATCTGTTTCACGGCTGGTGAACCTTTTTTGCCCACCAACATCGTAAACGCCGAGTCCACATAATACCCATCGTAGAGGATGTCTAGGTCAAAACTCACCTTATCCCCCTCCTCTAACACCTCATCTGTCGGCGCACCGTGAACCAACTCATCATTCACCGAAATACAAATCGCTCCCGGAAACGCCTCTTCCAGATAATCATAGGCCACTTTAGCACCACGCGCCACAATCTCTGACCGTACCCAAGCGTCAATTTCCTTCCCTGTCATACCAGGTTCTACATAATTTTTCAAATCACGCAGCAAATTTCCCAAAATCTTTCCCCCGGCTCGCATCGCTGCAATTTTCTCGTCTAAATTTTCATTATTTCGACAACTGTGTTCAATTTTTTTACTCATTTTCTACCTCTGTTATTACTTGTTTAAGCCGCTCGTGTACTTCTTCCACCGTTCCCACGCCACCCACGTCAATCACCTTTATATCATTCTCCTGAAACACCGCACAAATTGAATAAATATTTTGTTCGGCTATCCGAAAGCGTTCCTTTATTACCTCAATGTTCTGATCGTCTGCTCGCCCACGTAGCGCCATACGGTGCACCAATTCATCTTTTGGTACTACAATTCGTACTACCGCTCCTAGTTCCGTAATCATATTTTTAATCAACCAGTCCGCCTGTTCCAGTGTACGCGGAAAACCATCCAACACTATATCTTTCCCTGCTACTAACACGCTACTTATCGCTTGCTGCATCAGCGGAATCACAACCGCATCCGATACCAATTCGCCTCGCTGTTGCACCTCGTGCACCTTTTCATCTGGAGCATCACGCAATACTTGCCCTGCCGACAACCATACACGCCCAGTTTCTTGCGCCAACATCTGTCCTTGCGTGCTCTTCCCTGAGCCCGCCAAACCCATCAATATAATCATACTCTCATTATACTACAAAAACTCTTGTCTAATAGGGATATATTTGATATAATACCAGCAGTATGGCAATCAAAGTTACACGAAAAGATCAGAACGAGGCCAATGAGAACCTCATTCGTCGCTTCAATCGCAAGGTTTTGCAGAGCGGCATCATGCCCCTCAAGAAGTCGCAAATGCGCTTCTCGAAACCAATTTCGAAGCGTGAACGCCGCAGTAAGGCTATCATCCGCGAGATTCGTCGCGCCGAGAAAGCCGAACGTATGCGCCTTGGGCTGAAATAAATTGACGCCGGGTAACCGGTGTTAATTTATTGCAATCCAGGTTACCCAAGTTTTAAGGGCTTCTCTTTCGAGAAGCCCTTTTTTGATGCCAAAAATCTACATATCAAAGATCAATCATTCACGCAAATCTTTCAGAAAATCATACTCTTTCAAGCAAGCCTGCCAACCAATTCCATCATGTCGAAAATGCTGCGTACTCGTACTCCTATCTCCGCGAACATTCGTCCACACAATCATAGTTTCATCATCCGTCTGCCTCCAGGTGTAGCCATCTTCAACCGGTATCCGCGGAATCACCCCATCCCGAAACATCCTCTTATAATCTGATTTATGTAAGTCAAACTCATCCAAAAGACGATTTGCCTTCGTTAGTAATTGTTTCCACTCGTGAATCCAAACTCTTTTTAGTGATTTAAAGCACCCAACTGGCAAAACAATGTACTGTACACCATCGGTCGATCTTGCGTCGGCCTCCTCACGCCAATGCCTTATTTCTCCCACCGCCGATTCGACATCAATCTGTAGTAAACCATGTGCATCAGTATCATTCATTACATTCCACTCCACAGTCAATAAGATGTCCGTTAGTTCATCATCCCAGTCCTCAACCAAACCCGGTAGCACAAACCATTTTTTCCCATCCAACCCCTTCATCAGTTTTCCCAACACAACCGTAACGTTCAGACGACAATCAATCTTCATTCCCAAGAATTCTTGCAGCCCTTCCACCGAAACCTGTCGCGCATACCCTGGGTCCAGCCAGCGTCCGTTCCATAATTCATAGAAAAATTGTGGCATAATCACTTTCAAACCAGATTTTTTATGCTCATACCCAAAGCCATATCCAAGTTCCTCAGTAAAACCACTGTTATGGTACATATCCCACAACAAATCATGGTTGGTCCTCGACGTTCTAAAAAATCTTTCTGTCCGTTTTTCCTCTTTTTGCATTCATTTTTCCTCCTTGTCTAAACTACGATAACCACTACAGATAGCACCCTCTGCAGGGTTTCACTCTTATATTAGTACAGATTTACAATTTTGTCAATAGCATAAGCACGATGAAACGCTAGTTTCACACCAATACCGATAACGGAAATTACACTACGGATAATTTTATAATTCTCCCTTCCACACTACGCAGACCACGATATTCATTTTCGCCTAAAGTTATCCAGGCGTTTATCGTTTCTCCACCTCTGAGATGTAAATATTCTTCTGGTGCATAAAATTGAATTAGTTTCAGACTCTTGCCATTTTGATCCCACACCGTAAGGCGCAAATGTTTGCCATCCGCGCCAAGTTTGGCGGCCTCTATTATACGCACCTCCGGAAGAAGAAAAATTGGCTCTTCATTCCCTACACCATATGGCTCCAACTTTTGCAATTCTGCCACCAGTTCTAGCGATAATTGCTCAAAATCAGTCACCGACAAATCTTCTTTCACACCCAAGAACCGCTCCTGATCTTTTAACTGTAGGCCAGTATAATAGGCATTGATTGCTCGCCGAAAATCGGCTAGTTTATCTTTGGCTACCTTCAGGCCGCAGGCTTCGGCGTGACCACCACCAGAAATGATATAGTCCTTACAAACCACCAGTGCTTCTGCCAAGTTAAACTCGCCGAAGCTGCGGCCTGAACCTTTGTAACTCTCGCCGGTATCGGCGAGCACAATGGCGGGGCGGTGATATTGCTCCACCAGTTTCCCAGCCACGATACCCAAAATGCCTTCATGCCAATCACCACATTCCACCATCACCGCCCCGCCATCCACGCCGCGGGTCGCAATCTCTTTTAGCGCTGCCTGTTGCTGCGTCTTGCGCAATTTATTTAAATTTTCCAGTTGTTGCGCAAGCGCTGCCGCCTCTGGCCGGCTCTTGGCCAGCAGCAACTGCAGCGCCTGTTCTGCACTCTCCATGCGACCCGCGGCGTTCAGACGCGGCCCGACCTGAAACCCCACCGCTTCACTATTCAACTTCTTTACCCCTGCCGCTAACATCAGTTCTTTCAACCCCGCGCGCCGCGTCTTCTCCAAAACTTTAAACCCATAATAGCACAGCCGCCGATTCTCACCCCGTAGGTTCATACTATCGCACACCGTTCCAATTAACACCAAATCAAGCAACCACTTCTCCTGCCCCTCAGGAATCATCCCTGCGCGCACCAAAGCCTGCGCCAACTTGAACGCCACCCCCACCCCCGCCAATTCTCGTAACTGCAACAAGGGTTGATTAGGCACATTATCGTGTCCCGAAAAATGCTGAGTCTGAGTTGATACATTTGGCCAATCTTTTCGCTTGGGGTTTACCACCGCCACCGCCGCGGGCAAAGTTTCCGCACACTCGTGATGGTCTGTAATTATCACATCCACCCCCACCTCATTCAATTGATCTACAATTTCATGATTACGGCTGCCACAGTCCACTGTTATCACCAATCCCACCCCAGCATCACGCGCTTTTTGTACAACTTTTGTATTCATGCCATAACCGTCCGTAAACCGATTTGGCAGCATAATCTCAACCGTCTTCACCCCAGCCAACACCAACGTATCATGTAGCACTGCGCTCGCCGTCACTCCATCCGCATCATAATCACCATAAACCAAAATTTTCTCACCCTGCTCCACCGCTTGCCGAATACGCTCCACGGCTTCCGCCATATCCGGCAACGCCCCCGGCTCCGAACACTCTTCATATTTTGGGTTCAAAAAACCCGGCTCCACCTGCCGCACCCGCAGCAATTCATCAAATAACGCACTCACCCCAGAGATTTGTCGGCTTTATTAACCTTTGACATTTGCTGCGACTTAATCACCATACTCTGCAACTCCTTCAGCAACGGAAATTGCTTGTTCATCTGATAGATCTTGGTATTCCCTTTTTGCGACACTATCAGAAACCCGCCGCGCTCCAACCGCTGCAACTCTCTCTGGATATTGCCCGGATCTTCCTTAATCAACTTCGACAGCGCCCGCACATGTGTTTTAAAATCTGGATATTTCGCAAAAACCACTATAATCTTGCGCCGCACGCGTGATGTAATGAAAATATCTAACATTTTGCCTCTCTCCTCTATCTCCATTATACTCCTTCGTTGTGTTTTTTACAAACCCAAATTTCAATAACAGAGGTATATGCTATAATAACCCTATGTATTTCGAGGTAATACCAACCGAAACCTTTCGGGAAAATGGCGGTGCACTCACCTACCAGTCTGACCAAAAGTTACTCCCCGGTCAAATCGTCCTTGTACCTCTGGGGCGTCGTACCGTCATTGGAATTGTTCTGCGCCAAATCGCCAAAGCCAACTTCCCCACCAAACCTATTGCCCGTGTCCTCCACCCCTGCCCCATCCCCAAGCACCTTCTGGCCAGCGTCACTTGGCTTTCCCAATATTATCTCTCCCCACTCACCGCCACCGCTAACCTAATAATACCAGCCGGGCTCGCCGCCCGCGGAGCGATAAAAGGTCCCCTAAGCAACCAAACCACCACAACTGCCAAGATACCGCTGATTGACCTCAATTCCGCCCAAAAAGCCGCGCTAAAGGCCCTCCAGCAGGCCCCAGGAGCCACCCGTTTACTCAGAGGTGTTACTGGTAGCGGTAAAACCAACATCTACCTAAAAATGGCCTCAGAATGCCTCAGACAGCAAAAATCTGTTATTCTTTTGGTGCCAGAAATCGCCCTCACCAGCCAATTGGTCAAAATTTTTGAGCAAACTTTTGGCAACCTCATCACGCTAATTCACTCTAATCAGACCATGGCCGAACGCCGCAAAACCTGGCTCACCCTCCTCGAAACAACTTATGGAGATGTGACCGCCAGAAGCGGTCAATCTTCTCGCTCGGGGTCATCCGGAGGCTCGGCCGAGGCTAAGCGCGACGACCCTGCGACGGCAGGCGTCGTCGACGCGGACCCCGAGGAGAAGATTGACCGGTCGCTAGCGGAGGCAACCCCTCAAATCATCATCGGTCCCCGTTCCGCCCTCCTTTCCCCACTCGGCAACCTTGGCCTAATCATCATCGACGAAGCCCACGAAAGTGCCTATTATCAAGAAAATTCTCCTCGCTATTCCGCCCTCCGCCTGGCTAGTTTTATTGCTAGTCAATGCAAAATTCCCTGCATTGCTGGCACCGCCACCCCCAATATCGTTGATTATCACCTCGCCAAAACTCATCATTCCCTCGTCGAACTCTCACAGAAGGCCAAAACCGCCGCCATCGACCCAGAAATTACCATCGTCGACCTCAAAGAAAGGGCTAATTTTCTCAAAAATCGCTATTTTTCTAACCAACTTTTACAAAAAATCACCGAAAACCTCCAAAATCACCACCAAACTCTAATCTTTCACAATCGCCGCGGCTCTTCTCCATTAACCATCTGCGAAGAGTGCGGTTGGCAAGCACTCTGCCCAGAATGTTATCTCCCCATGACCTTACACGCCGACGGCTACCTCCTCACCTGCCATATCTGCGGCCACGAAGAAAAAGTTCCTTCCTCTTGCCCCAATTGCCACCACCCCGACATCGTACACAAAGGTTTTGGCACCAAACTCCTTGAAACCGAACTCAGCCGTCTTTTTCCCAACGCCAAAATTGCTCGTTTTGATGGCGACAATAAAAAAGATACCGACCTTGCCCATCTCTATCAAGCCGTCAAATCTGGCGAAATCGACATCCTTATCGGCACCCAAACCCTTGCTCGTGGACTAGATTTACCCCATCTCGCCACCGTAGGCGTCGTTCAAGCCGATGCTGGCCTCACTTTGCCCGATTTTGCCGCCGAGGAGCGTAGTTTCGAACTCCTCACGCAGGTAATCGGCCGTGTAGGGCGCGGACATTTAGATACCGCCAATGTCATTATCCAAACCTACCAGCCCGACCATCCCGTCATCCAAACCGCCATGAAGGCCGACTACCCCACTTTTGCCAAATATCTCCTTCAGAAACGCCGCGCGCAAAATCTACCACCTTTCACCTATCTTGCACGCCTTACTATCACCTATAAAACCGAAAAGACCACCCTCGCCAAAATCAAACAGGTTCATCAAGCCCTCAGCCGCACCTCTGGAATACAGGTTTCCCCACCAATGCCGGCTTTTCACGAACGCGGTAATCGCGGTTTCACCTGGCAACTCATCATCAAGTCTGCTTCACGCACCACCATCCAGAAAACCCTTACTCCCTTCCAGAAATTCCATATCGAACTTGACCCACCTTCCATTCTCTAATCAAAAAACGAGGGCTTGGCCACGCTCCGAAAGGAGCGAAGTCGCCCTCATCTACCACCATTATAACACGAATAATTCATACGATCAACCCTTTTTCCACTTAAGAATTTCTTTATCCTTCGTAATAATCAATAAATTTTTCAAACGCTTTGACATCGTAAATTTTCTCTGTATTATTTTAATCACTCGAAACTCATCGCCTTTTACTCCGCGTAAATCAACAATTAAATTCTCAGATTGCTTAGCAGCTCGTTTTAACATCACAGCAAGCGTATTTGTATTGCTTGTTCGAGGGCTCTTGACCTCCCATATCTTCCCCCACAACAGCCAATCAGCGCTCTTGTTCTTCATAGTGTTACTAGGAATTACTAACTCAATATCGTTACCCTCATCCAAAAAGAATTCCATCGTCATTGCCTCGTGCAGCATTAAACGAACTCCATGGTCTATCAATTTTCCCCGTTTTTTGGCCTTTTTTCTTATCATGCCGGCATTTTATCATACTTTTGATATTTTTACCTACCATAAGCACCATATTTATGCTATAATATATAACTATGAGAGAGATCATCACCACTCCAGATCCGCGCCTGCGGCAAAAGTCTACCAAAGTCAGCCAGATTACCGACGAAACCCGCGAAATTATTACCGACATGGTACGCCTGTCACTCGAATGGGAAAAGGCTCATCCTTTTGAACTTTCGGTTGCTATGGCTGCCCCGCAAATGGGCGTGAACCAGCGTATTATTATTGTGCGTGATGATTTTGATAACAAAGACAATAATACTTTTACCGCCCTGATTAACCCCGAAGTCATCAAAACCGAAGGCAAAATCATCAAAGAACACGAAGGTTGCCTTTCTGTGCCAGAAATTTATGGCCTTGTGGAGCGCCCTTATAAAACCAAAATCAAAGCCCAACTTGAAGACGGCACCGAAGTTCGCATCAAGGCCGACGGCTTTTTGGCCCGCACTTTGCTACACGAAATCGACCATCTTAATGGTATTCTCTTCATTGATCACATTCGCGATGATAAAAATGCTTTTTATCGCCTCGACGACAAAGGTGAACTCCAACCCGTCGATTATGATACCGAAATCAAAAACAACACCAATCTATTTCCAGAGGAAGATTAACCATGAGTATAAGCGAGTCGCAGAGCGCAGACAAACCCAAAATCATTTTTTTTGGCAATGGTCCTCTGGCTGATTTTTCACTTGAAGTCCTCCAGCAACATTGCGAAATCATTTTTCATGCTCACACCAAAGACGACCTTACCACTGCAATCACACTCAAACAGCAACACCCCAAGGCCTTTGGCATCCTCGCTTCATTCGGCGTTATGATCAAAAGTGACGTTTTAGAGGTCTTTACTCCCGAGGGCATCCTCAACCTTCATCCGTCACTCCTTCCTAAATACCGCGGCGCCTCCCCAATTGAGTCTGCCATTCTGGCTGGCGATACTATTTTTGGATATTCTATCATGCGCCTTGCAAAAGCCATGGATGCTGGCCCAATTTATCATCAAGCCACCCTCACCAACCTCCCACTAGACAAGACCGCAATCTATCGCGCCCTTGCTACCGCTGGCGCCGAATGGTTAGTAGATAATCTTGACCAAATTCACTCCATGACCCCCACTCCTCAAGACGACTCCCAAGCCACTTTTACTACCAAACTCAGCAAAAGTGATTCTCTGCTACATCCAGAAAATCACACCGCAACAGAAATTTTCCGTCAAATCATCGCTTACCAAGGTTTTCCCAAACCCAAATACGAATTTTATAGCAAAACCTGTATCATTCTGGCCGCTCACACCGTCAATACCAACGACATCATCTGCGACCCTTCCCTAGCGCCAGAACTGAGCACACCCCTCATGCTCAAGTGTGCCGATCGTAATTTTGTTGCCATCGACCGCCTCCAGCCCGAAGGCAAAAAGCCCATGGACGCCATTTCTTTCATGAATGGCTACGCCAGATAGACATGCCAAAATTAGGCTCTAGGAGCCCCTATGCTTCTATATTAGCACAAGCGTTTTGTTTTGTCAAGCCAGATTAGCCCAGTCAAACAAAAACCAAATCAAGCCGAGTCAATCGAGTCGAAGCCAAATCAAGCCAAAATCTGCTGACGCTCCTGCATTACTTCTTGCTTAAGCCCCTCCAGAATCTGCATCACCTCTTCCCGGAAATTTGGCACATTCCGATTCAGCCAATCCGTCACCTCGGCTTTTCCCTCGATCTGTTCAAACTCCTGTATCTGCTCCGGTGTCAACTCGCTACCAATCTGCCGACCTACTCGCACCTCCAACTCTTCCGTCGCATGTTCCATAAAGGCCTGTTTCTCCGCCGCCGGCATCTCGCCCAAACCAACTTCGGCCATAAATTTCTCATCAATCAGTGCCATGTTTTCTCCTCCCTTCCATTATAGCATAAGTTTTATTTTTGAGGCAAATGGGATATAATGTCCTTATGACCAAGCCGCCGTCGATTAAGACCGCAGAGATTGACAAATACGCTAACCTCGACCTCCACCAACTCGAAGCCGAACTCAAAAAAATTCAACAAGAACCGCCGTCTACCGCCAGCAAAGCCGCCGCTCGCGCTGCTCGTCAAGCCCTGCGCCAACGCCAACGCATCATCAAAGCCAAAGTAATGGAGTTTGAACAGGCTAACGACCACCACTTGCTCGTGTTTGATTCCACTGATAACTTTTCCAAAATTGCTGGACATTCGGTATTATTCTACACACTCACTATTGCTGACCGGCTACATCGTCGCTATAGTGTCAAAAACGATACGGATGATTATTCCCGTTCTGAAGATGGCGTCGTTTCGATTCGTGCCATTGAGCAACTTGAACTACAACTCGCCGAAATCAATATCTTTCCCGACCGCAGCCTCAGTACCGAGGAACTTCATTTTTATAAACTCCCCAAAGTTTATAACGACGAGCAAATTGCCAAACTTCGTGATCGTTCTCACCAAGATGTCGAACGCATCACGTCGATTATTCTCCCCGCTTCGCCCATTCCTGAACTTTACACACTTATTTTAGAGATGAACCGCCTGGTCTATCATAATTGTAAACGCATTTCTGACACCCTAGCCCGCGAAACCCTCGTTCGCCCCATTATTATGGATGCTAATGAGATGCTCGTGAGTTATCTCAACTTCGCCAATGCTAAACCTAGTTCTGGCATCGTGCATCAAACCACCAACTCAACCTATTCTTCCACTGGACAAAATTCCAAACCCCAATCTACTCAGGCTCAGAATCTCCTTAATCTTTTGCTCTATACTCGCAATTTACGCAACAATATGGCCAATATCGAAAATCTACGTTTGATTCATCACCGTGAACTCTGTGACATTTTGGAAAGGTTAGTGGAAATTGAACGCGTCACGGCGCGCGAATATGCTAAACAGCGTCGCAAAGATCAACAAAAGGCGGTCAACAATGGCTAGTTATGACGACACTCGCTTCGCTCGTTTTCTTTTGCACGAACTTTGGGCGGCTTATGACACCGCACGCAAAGGCAAACGCCATACCGTGGATGAACACCGTTACGAACTCAATGCCATGGAGGACACCATTGCTTTGCGCGATAGTATTATGCGTCGCTATTACAAACCTAGTCGTGGCGTGGCTTTTATTATTCGTGACCCCGTGATCCGCGAAATCGTAGCCGCACCCTTTCGTGATCGCGTGGTGCACCACTTCCTCTATAATATCTGCGCCGACTGGTGGGACCGTCGTTTCATTCCCGACTCTTACTCTTGCCGCAAGGGCAAAGGTACACTCTATGGCCAAAAACGGCTCGCCCACCATCTCCGCCAAGTTACCCAAAATTACACCATATCTGCCTACGCTGTCAAACTTGACATCCAAGGGTATTTTATGAGTTTGGATCACCAAAAATTATACGAGCGCATTCTTTGGGGGTTAGAGCAACAATTTCACCATAGTACGCGTCCCGACAAAGAGAACGGCATTCGCTGCCACCCCGATGACCGCGAGCGTCTGTATAACACACTCAAATATCTCTGGCACGAAGTCATTTTTGATGAACCTATGCGTGACATCGCTATTCGTGGCAAACGCTCCGACTGGAAACAACTTCCGCCCAGCAAAAGTCTGTTCAATCAGCCCAAAGGTCGCGGCATCGTCATTGGCAATCTCACTAGCCAACTTTTGTCTAATATTTTTCTTGATCAACTCGACCGTTTTGTACAATTTGATCTTGGTTATAAACATTACGGACGCTACGTGGACGACTTTTTTATCCTAGTGCCAATGGAAAAACGTGAGCAACTTCTGCGCGACGTGAAGGTGATCGAAAAGTATCTTCGCACCGAACTCAAACTCACCCTCCACCCCAAGAAACAATATAAACAACCGGCCGACAAAGGCATTCCTTTCATTGGCGCCGTTATCTATCCACACTTTATTATACCTGGCAAACGCGTGCGCAGCAATTGTTATCGCGCCGCCTACAAACTTGCCACCAATGGCGAGGGAGATATTGATGGTTTTGTCGCTCGCATGGGCAACATGAAACATATCAACAGTCGTAAATTCCTCAAACAAGTTTTTGACACTTTTGGCTGGGAATTTGATTGGGTACCGGAAGAGGAATACCGGTCGCAACATCAAAAACGCAACAAAAAATGAGGGCTTGGCCTAAGTCCCTATGGACCTAAGTCGCCCTCACTTGTCATAAGTATATATTATATATAGTTTCATGTCAATTACTTTTTCAATTCCTCCATTTTGCCATCGTCCATGATGATAATTAATCTCCTCACCGTACGTGAAGTCCGGAATAACTTTATCAAAAAATCTCTTACTTTTGATCTAGATTTTTGTGGAAGTCTACGTAAATCGAAAATGACATTCTTTGATTGATGCGAAGCCTTGCGAAACAAAATTGCCAAACGTGCATCTTTTACTACGACCGGACATTTCATCTCCCATACCAAACCATCCATCCAAAAATCAGGATTGCTAGTACCAGGAGTTAATGATGGCAGATTTAATTCAATGTCCTTCCCTCGGCACAAAAAGAAATCAATCGTCTTTTTCTCATGCAACTCTAGACGCAAATCATGTGAAATCAATCTTCCGTGTTTTGTCATTCCCGGAGTATAGCATAAATCGAGAAAAATTAGCAAGCATAATCTTGAACAAAGTTGAACCCAACGGTTCGCTTGCGCTTCGTCTTTAAGAAACGCAACAAAAAAGTTATTGCCCGCAAACGCAGGCAATAAGTCTTCATGACTAACCCCATTCTCGCACAAACAAGGGACTGTGTCAAGACTTCCCTGCGGTTACTCATTTTATCAAAATTTCTCATACAGTTTAGCGAGCGTTGCTCGCGTCTTCTTGCCAAAAGGCAAGAAGACTATCGTCGGCGTGCGCAAGGCACGCCGACTCTTAACGGCAGCCAGAATGGGCGGCTACGCCGCACCAAATTCTGACTGCCTATTCCTCCAGTTTACTCCGAAGCCAAAAGTATATAGTTAACTACTTTCCAATTTTTAGATACTTTCGTTTGCACCGTTCCGTATTCCAATCGGCCCTCCCCGCGGGGATATTGGTACTGTATTATGTGCACTCATCATCATCTCTCCTTTCATGCCTCCTTCACACACCTCATTGGCTTTCCATATCCCAAGCGCCCACTTTCCCTCATCACCCCAAATGTGCGGGACCTCACGGTCCCGCACACCTATCACATCCTCACCTCTCCACTCTATATGTCTAATACAGTACTAAGGCAGCGGAGGGAGAAACCGAGCCAGCGGTTATCCGGGCCAGCCGACGGGTCTACGCCAGTAGCATAGAAGTGGAGGTTGTAAGCGCTAGGGGTAGTCACGCCATCATATCGCGTACTCGAGCCACGCGACGACCACCAATAGCCGTGCTGGCCAGCGTACCAAGACTTACCATTATCCGGACCGAGGTCCCCGCTGCGCACGAAGTAAAGAGGCTCGGCTGCAATATTATACCCACCTGCACTCACAGCACTCTGCAGTCCATACTTCTCTAGCATGTAATAGAAACTCCCACTCGTCCCATTCGCCTGTGGCCCAGCAGTCGGTAACATCCAACCCTTTGTCTAGTATATAGTAATAATATTTTGGTAATAATATGTTATTATTACCTACTTTAAGCATAAGGGGAATGAAGACGCGCAACGGCGCGTCTTCAATATATCATTACCACCCATTCTATTATAAATATCCCATTCAGACAAGTCACAAACCCCATCAAAAAAATTGAACTCGTAATGCTGTTACAAGTTCAACCATTCCTCACCCCTGTTATATCACCTACTTCCCGGCTTTATTCAGCCTTATCTTCCGCTTCTTCATCCTCATCCGGGAGCACCAAACCAATCGAAGCCACAGTGTCACCATCATTCATCTTCATAATACGCACCCCTTGTGCCGCCCGGCCAAGCGTTGGAATATCTGCCACCGCTACACGAATCGCGATTCCCTTGGTTGACATCATAATCACCTCTTTGGCCGCTGGATCTAACGTATGTACTGCCACAATTGGACCAGTCTTCGCCGTCACCCCCGCCACACGAATACCCACACCACCCCGTTTATGCGCTGGGAACTGTTCTGCCAAAGTCGCCTTACCGTAACCATTCGCCGACATCACCAACAACTTCTGTCCACGATCATGAATCACGTCCATGCCTACAATCTCATCCTTTGGCCGCAATCTAATGCCTCGTACACCTCTAGCCGCCCGACCCATGCTACGCACATCTTGCTCGTTAAACCGCATTGCCTGCCCTGCCGAGGTGGAAATTACCACATCATTCGCCCCTGTTGTTTCCTGGATCCACTTCAATTCATCGCCTGGATCAAGTTTAATCGTCACTAGGCCATTCGCCCGAATATTCAAATATTCCTTTACTGCTGTCTTCTTGATAGTTCCCTTCTTGGTCGCCATAAAGAGATAACCGTCTGGATTCTCGCCTTGCTTGATAATTGCTGTCACTTTCTCATCAGGGTGCATATTCAGCAAGTTCACCGCCGCTGTACCCTTGGCCGTCAAAGACGCTTGTGGCACTTCATAAGCCTTCATTCGGAAAATTCGCCCCTGATTCGTAAAGAAGAGCAAGAAATCATGCGAACTCGCCGTCACAATCTGAGAAATCACATCCTCTTCCTTAGTCGTCATACCTTTGCGACCCTTACCACCCCGGTTCTGACGTTTAAAGTCGCCCTGCAACACTCGCTTCATGTAATTCTCGGTCGTCAGCAAAATCACGCTTTCTTCGTCCGGAATCAATTCCTCTTCCGAGAACTTACCCACTTCGTGATTGATAATCTTACTCTTGCGTGCATCGCCATATTTCTCTTTCATCTCAAGAAGTTCAGTCTTCACTACGTTCAAAACTTCCGCTTCACTTGCCAAGATTTCTTCCAAACGTTTAATCAAGTCGTGCAGTTGTTTCAGTTCTTCCTCAATTTTATCGCGCTCGAGTCCTTGGAGCCTCCTCAATTGCATCGCCAAAATTGCCGCCGCCTGAATTTCCGAAAGCCCAAATCGCTCCATCAATCTCTTATCGGCGTCATCATAACTCTCGCGAATTGTCTTGATTACTTCGTCGATATTATCCAGCGCAATCTTCAAACCTTCCAGGATATGTGCACGTTCCTTGGCTTTACGCAAGTCAAATTCCGTTCTCCGGCGCACCACTTTTTGACGATGTTTAATAAACTCCGCCAAAATTTCCTTCAATCCTAAGATTCGTGGTTGCACTCCGTCCACCAAAGCCAACATATTATAATGGAACGTTGTCTGCAAACCAGTCATACGATACAATTGGTTCAAAATTTTCTTCGGGAAAGCATCCTTCTTCAGTTCCACCACTACGCGAATCTTGCCACGCGCACTTTCATCGCGCGCATCCGCAATATGGTCCAACTTCTTCGCCAATACCAAATCACGCACCTTTTCGATGAAGCCTTCTTTGCTCATCCCATAAGGTACCTCAGTAATCACAATACTATAACGCCCGTTCTTGCGCTCCTCAATATTAGTCACCGCACGTATCACCACCGAACCTTTACCCGTGGCATAAGCCTGTTTCATCGGGCTCCCACCATAGACTTCCGCCCCTGTCGGAAAATCTGGACCCTTCACATATTGCATCAAACCATCCAAACTAATTTCTGGATCATCAATCTGTGCCACCGTCGCATCAATCACTTCCGACATATTGTGTGGTGGAATATTCGTCGCCATACCTACAGCAATACCCATCTGACCATTCAGCAAAATATTTGGCACCGCCGCCGGCAACACCACCGGCTCTTGCTCCGACCCATCAAAGTTATCCCGAAAATCTACTGTTTCCTTCTCAATATCAGTCAACAACTCTGCCCCCACCTTATCCATGCGCGCCTCAGTATACCTCGAAGCCGCTGGATCGTCACCGTCCATCGAACCAAAGTTACCCTGACCTTCCACCAGTGTATAACGCATTTTCCAAGGCTGCGCCAAGTTTACCATAGCATCATAAATCGAAGAATCACCGTGCGGGTGATATTTACCCATCACTTCACCCACAATACGTGCCGACTTTACTGTCGCGTGTGGCGCTTTCCAACCGTTCTTATTCATCGCATATAGAATACGGCGATTCACTGGCTTCAGACCATCGCGCACATCCGGAAGCGCACGATCAATAATAACAGACATGGAATACCTTAGGAAGTAACTCTCCATGGTGCTTTCCACGGCTTTTTGTTCAATTCCGTCCACTACCACCCCTGTTTCTTCCGTATTGTGCGACATTGCACTTTCTGCATCAAGTGCGCTCTCATTCCCCTCCGCACCATCCGGCGCGCCTTCAGGCTCTGGTACGCCCTGGAGATTTTTTTGGTCTAATTCATCGTCTTTTGCCATCGCTCATCCTTTCCTTAAAAGTCCAGTTCATCCAGGTCAACCGTGGCTGCCCCAGCCTGAATAAAGTTTTTCCTCAGATCCACTTGATCACCCATCAATTTCGTAAATACTGCATCACATTTTTCCGCATCGTCAATATGCACCTGTACCAAAATTCGATTCTCTGGATCCATCGTGGTTTCCCAAAGTTGCTTCGCATCCATTTCACCAAGACCCTTAAAGCGGTTCTGTGCAGTATAACCCGCCTGCTTAAATCTCTCTTGATTTTCGTCAACTTTTACTCCGGCCGCCTTGCGCTCCTCAATTTTCTCCGTCAACTTCTTTTCTAGTGCCACCTCATCGTACACGTAATCAATCTTACGATTGCTACCTGTTCCCTTAGTCAAACCAAACAGTGGCGGCTTAGCCAAATACACGTGCCCTGCTTTGATTACCTCTGGCATATACCGGAAGAAAAACGTCATCAAAAGCGTTGCAATGTGTAAACCATCCACATCAGCATCTGTCATGAAAATAATTTTGTTATACCTTAGGCCATTCAAATCAAATTGATCACCAATTCCCACACCCAAACCTTTAATCAAACTCACCAACTCTTGATTAGCTAACATTTTATCCAACCTTGCCCGCTCAGTGTTCAAGACTTTACCACGCAAAGGCAAAATCGCCTGAATCTTTGGGTTTCTACCTTCCTTAGCACTACCAGCCGCCGAATTACCCTCCACAATAAAGAGTTCGCATTCCGCCCGATCACGACTCGAACAATCTGCTAACTTACTCGGAAGATTCAATCCATCAAATGCGCCCTTGCGAATCACATTATCCCTTGCTGCCCGTGCCGCCTTGCGTGCCCGTGCCGCCAACGTTGCCTTACCTACAATTTTCTTAGCAACCGCCGGGTTCTCCTCCAGATAATAACCGAAATATTCGGTCATCACCTTGTCCACATAACTGCGTACCTCTGGGTTACCCAACTTGTTCTTGGTTTGCCCCTCAAACTGCGGATCTGGCAATTTCACCAAAATTACCGCTGTCAACCCCTCTTTGATATCATCGCCAGTCAAATTTGGCTCTTTTTCCTTAAGCAAACCATTCTTGCGTGCATAATCGTTCACCACGCGCGTCATCGCCGTACGAAAACCCACCACATGCATGCCGCCATCTGGCGTCAAAACGTTATTTGCAAACGGCTTAATCGTTTCCGCATAAGTATCATTATATTGCAAGGCTACTTCCACCTCAGAGTCTTCAATTTGCTTTTCTACATAAAATATGTCATCCGAAAGCACTTCCTTACCCTCGTTCAACTTCCGCACATAACTCCGAATGCCGCCTTCAAAATAGAAACTCTCGCGTGCCCCAGTTCTTTCATCCTTGACCGTAATCAAAACCCCTTTAGTCAGATAAGCCTGATGCCGCGCATAGTTTGACACCCAATTATAATCAAATGTCGTCGTTTCCTTAAAAATCGCCGGATCTGGATAAAAGATAATTGAGGTTCCTGTATCATTAGCCTCGCCCACTATCTCCAAGCCTTTGCCCTGAGTTTTACCCAAAGCAAACTCAATGTGGTGCACCTTGCCATCACGACGCACCTCTGCAATCATCTTGGTACTGAGCGCATTCACCACCGAACTACCCACACCGTGCAAACCAGAACTTACCTTGTAGCCCCCACCACCAAACTTGCCACCAGCATTCAACACCGTCAGCACAGTTTCTAGCGACGAAAGATGCGTCTTAGGATGAATATCTACCGGAATACCACGGCCATTATCATCTACTCGAATGCCACCATCCGCCTGTATCGTAATATCAACTTTTGTCGCAAACCCAGCAATCGCCTCATCAATCGAGTTATCCGCGATTTCCTTCAACAGATGATGAAGACCATCAAACCCGGTACTACCGATATACATGCCAGGACGGATCCGCACATGCTCCAAACCATCCAGAACCTGAATCTCTGAACTATCATACTCTTGCCCATCACTTGTTTGTTTTGCTGACATGGAGGTTACCTCAACTTACTTACCCCTATATTCTAGCGCAGATGCCCTGCAAAGTCAACCTTTAGGGATAAAGGGCGACAGTATCGGAGATGAAGTACAAGGATGGGGCGAGGAACGCAAAGAGGGCCAGGCTCAACACCCAGGACAAAAGTCTTTTCGATGCAGTACAAGGAAGAGCAGAGTAGCGGAAGAAGCCGTATTACAAATACGGCGCCTGAGCAACGGATGCTCTGACGCCGTAATGCGCGAAAAGACCGAGTCCTACATCTCGTTCCAAAGTTCTTCCAGGGCGATATACCCCGCACTATCCATATCATCCACTGACTTCCCAGCGCCTGCCGTACCTGTATCCACCTTCTTCGCACTCGGCTGAAACGGCATACCTTTTTCGCGCACCACCTGCGCCAGAAACATATTAATCGCCGCACTCGTACTAATGCCCATATCTTCAAACACTGCCTCAGCCTTTTTCTTCAGCACCTGCCGCGTCCGAAAACTCACCGTCGTCATCTTCGTCAAGGCTGGCGACTTTTCTAGTTCTTTAACTACAGGGGTAACTTCCGCTTTTGACGTTGGCTTCACCTCTGTTTTTACCCGTGATTTTATTGCCACTTTCAAATTCCTCCCATTTACTACAATTGTAATACATTGTCTATACAAACACAATACAAAATCAGCACAGAATATATACAATGTCTATATTCTGTATATACAACCGTCAAACTAGACGAGTATTTATTACAACATTTGTCTATACATTGTATATACAAATCACATACAACATAAATACAAACACCATACATCATACATACAATGTATTACAACAAAAGCCACAAAAAATGCTTATGTTTTATCGCACAAAAACCAAAAGCATTTTTGTTGCCCACACTCGTTTTTCTCCAAACTCTGTTTATTTGTCCCTATCATAGCACAAGCCTTTTGATGTTACAATAAGTTTATGGATAAAAATCCATGGGTCCCAAAAGCAGCCTGAGTTCACTCCTCCGCTAGCAGGCGGTCCCCTTTCAAAAGATCGAGAAGTTTCCCTTGATACGCCCAGTAAAGGCATTCGTAAGGTTTGCATCATTACGGTTACGACCATAATACTAAGAGTAAACTTCTAAACCAAGCCAACCAGCCCTGACGTTGTAATCTTCTTGCAAGTTCAGTTCGTGCGCAGCGGAAACATCAATCTGACCGTTACTGCTGGTACTTTCAGGAACGCTGGCCAGTGGGGCAACGATTGGTCGTCGCGCGCCTCGTCTACCAATGCTAATAGTGCTGCTATCCCTAGCGCTTACAACCTCGACTTTGGGCCATCATTATCTGACGTCAACCCGTCGAATGGCCCGTGGGACCGCTGGAACGGCCGCCCCCTCCGCTTTATTGTGCCCGCGGGGTGCCGATCTTTTTATTGTCTTGCATAGCCTCGCGCGCATACCGTAACAGTTCATCCGCAATATCAATACTGCAAGCATGGCGCATTGTAGCCAAATCGTCCAAATCCACCCACTGCGCCCGCTTCGCGTATTCTTTCTCATCCGCATCGAATCCAACCGTCGAAATTTCCCCGCCCATAATTTTTACCAAATAAAACACCAAAAACGACTGATAGTCTAGATTACGCTTATGATGGTGAAAAAAACTCGTATAGATACCTAGTAACTTCTCCGGTTCCACCTCATAGCCAGTTTCTTCCTTAAACTCCCTTTTCAGGGTATCCACCGTATCTTCGCCTAGTTCAAACGTACCTCCTGGCCAGTCATAGCCATCAAATTGTGGCGAAATCAACGCCTTACCATCCTGCACCGCAATTCCATATACATGAATCGACGGAATTAACTTTTTCGCTTCCACCTCATAAGTTTTACCAAATACATCTTTTGTAGTTATCATCTCCATAATTAGTATTGTAATCTACCCCACTCTATATGTCTAATACAATACTAAGGCAGCGGAGGGAGTTACCAACATAGCGAACAGTAGCATATGATGGATAGACTCCACTAGTATCAAATTGAAGCAAGTATGCATTATTGGATGATGTACGTGAAGTCCAAAGATAATCAACAATACCAGCGATTCTAAAAGTACCTGTGGAGTTTGTTGTATTGATATGTCCGCTGCGCACGAAAACTAGCCTACTTCGTGCGCAGCGGGTATATGGACTTACCTGGCGTTAATAGTGCCACCTTTAGAGTCGCTGGCATCAACGGCGACGGTTGGTCATCGCGTGGCAATGCCGCTACTAATGCTTACTACCTCGACTTCCATGATTCTACAGTGTACTTATCGAATGGCTCATATAATCGCTGGCCTGGTTTTCCCCTCCGCTGCCTTAGTACTGTATTAAGACATATATAATGGTTATGCTTGGTAAACTTATACAAAATATGCTACTCTCAAAAAATGAGGAATTTTAGATCCAAAAATCAACAAGGTAAAATCATACCAAACGGCGTCCGACCAGAATCACATGAAATGGATACCTTCATATTCCTAACCAACCTAGGCAAAACTCTAGAACTAATCACCCCGTCCAACACACCTCATTCCAGAAGGCCTGATTTCGTCATGGACAATTTAGAATGGGAAACAAAAAGCCCAACACATAACGGCCGCCGCACTATCGAACGCACATTCTATGATGCCAGCAATCAATCTTGCAATATTGTCATAGATCTTAGGTGTATTAAGAGTAATGAGTCATTAGCAATCTCTATACTAGAAAAATGTTTTCAAACCACCAGAAAAGTACGACGCATGCACATTATCACGAGATCCCAAAATCTCAAATCCTACAAAAAGTAGTTGATATAATACCAAAAGTATGCTAAAATAAAACCATTGAGGGCGACCTATTGTTGTAAACAGTAGGCCAAGCCCTCTTTTTTGCATAGTAGAAGCCTTAATTGCCTACCTCTATTTAGACATTTTATAGCCTAATTCCCTCTCCCATCTACCTTTTCACCTTAAATACCGTTTCATCAACCTCTTCTGCCGACACTTCTGGCTGTACAGAATCATCATTCGCCGCTACTAGCACCTCTGTTTCGCTCTCGTCCACCATCTCTGGCGCCTCAGTCCGCTCCTCTGCTGCCAACTCTTCCCTTTTCTTACGCCAATTCTCCAAAAAACTCCCACCAGCCTTAGTGCCAGCATTATCGCTCGTAGAACCCCCAGAATTGCCCCCTAGCGTGCCCGTGGTGGCACTTTTTGCTTGCTCCGCAGTCTTCCAGCGCTCCTGAATTTCATGCTCCACATCAGCCCTCATACGGCCGTATTTGGTCGCCAAGAATACCTTCATTGTTTCCATCAGTTGCGGATTAGCCTCACCCATCGGCGGCAACAAACTCATCGTAAACGGCGCACTTGGAATATCATACATCATCACCGTCGCAATTGCCTGAAAGTTCCCTTGTTTATGCAAATCTTCCGCATTAAACACCGGCGCAAAGGCCTTTTCCATCAATTCCGCATCGGTCACGCCCAAACGCCCCGACATCAACGTACCGACATTACCCAAAATTCCCTCCCTAATCTTATCTGTCAACTGCGTCATAAACTGGTTCGCCAAGAACAAGTTTAACCGATATTTTCGTGCCTCCGAGAGAATACTCTCAAAACTTTCCGTGGCAAAGTTCTGAAACTCATCCACAAATAGACAAAAATCTTTGCGTTCATCCTCCGGAATATCCGCCCGACTCATCGCTGCCTGCTGGAATTTCATCACCAAGATCATGCCAAGAAGTTGCGAGTTAATATCGCCCAAACGCCCCTTTGACAAGTTCACAAGAAAGATTTTCTTGCTATCCATAATTTCGCGAATGTTAAAGCCACTCTTGCGCTGACCCAAAATATTCCGCATAATTGTATTACTAAGGAATGGCCCCCACTTCGACGAAAACCACGTAATCACTTCACCCGCATCATTACTTTTCTGCGAAGCCGGGAACTCTTTCGTCCAATAATCATACACCGCCTTATCTGTCACATACTGCAATTTCTGCTTCACAAACATCGGATCAGTAAAACATTGCGGAATATCAATAAATGTTGCCCCATTAGGATCACTCATCAAGAGCAACGCCGCATTCCGAAACATATGCTGCCCTCGTGGGCCAAAGAACCCCTGATTATTCGGGTCAAACAGACTCTGCAACATATTAATCCCCTCTTGCACAATAAAGTCTTTCTGATCGGGTGATGTAAACTCAAACATATTCATCCCGATCGGATGTTCAATATCCGCCGGGTCAAAATAGACAATGTCATCAATGCGATTCTCTGGAACTTTTGAAAGCAAAAGTTCCACGGCGTCACCGTGCGGATCAATAAAAGCAAAGCCTCGCCCTTCCACCATATCCTGATAGGCCACATTAGTCAACAACACCGACTTGCCCATACCCGTAGAGCCAATCACGTAAGTATGGCGTCGCCGATCCTTTTCGCTCAACCGAATCTCTTTGCGCACCCCACGAAACTCATTCACACCCAAAAGCACACCATCGGTAACTAATTTAGCCGGCCCATCCACTTGCTTTGTCGCCTGCCGTTCCACCTGTGAGGTTGGAATTGCATTCTGTGCTGGCAAATGGAACAACGATGCCAATTCCACACTATTTAATATTGTGCTATTTGTACCCTGCGGAAACAGCCGAAAAATATAGTCTACCGTCAGTCGCTTGGTGTCTTTCAGCATGTCATACCGAAAACCGTTAAAATTCTGCGATTCAAACTGCGCAAAGGCCGCCACCACACCACCCAGCATTGCTTCCGACCGGTCCTTGCTCTTTGAACTTGCAACAATTCTAATCAACGTTTCAAAACCTGGATATTTGGTTTTGTTTTCAATCGCCGCAATCTCTTCTTGTTGTAAATTCGACAATTGATCTCTTTCATATTTTTCGTGTTCATCTGGCGGTCGCCAAAACGCCTGAACAAAATCTTTAATCAAAAGCACCGTTTCACCTATCGCCTTTTTACCGGCTTCGGCCACTTTTTTACCATTTTTGATATTCCGAACAAATTCTGCAGACTTTTCTTTCCACTCACCATCCGTTGGTCGTAACAAAATTTGTACAGCAATACCTTCACCCGCCTTGGTTACCGACATTGCATTCAAAATTCCAAGACTTGCATCTCGCTGACTGTCTTCATAAGTGCTAATCGGATAAACAAAACTTTTCTTCAAACTCATCTCGCCGCCTGCCACTTGGTCGGTCGTCACATCTTCTGAGAAAATGCTATCCGGCTCAATTTCCTCCAACCGCGCCGAAGGATATGCCGAAATCACGGCTTGCTTCACCGTTTCCACAATTACCGCTGGCACCACAGCATAATATTTGATCAAGCCTTCCGCCGCTACAATTTCAAATGACATGTGTCGCTGCCCAAAAATTCGGCTTTTCAAGCCTTTAGTCACCGTCGATGCAATAATCGAATACATCACCTGCGCCTGGGAAAGCGCCTCATTAGTCACATCCCGCTCATCACGCCCGCCACCTTGAATGTCATCTGTCGAAGGTGGCAGATGAATCAGCATTGGAATCATCTTTAGACCACGTTCGTAGTTCTTTGCCCTCCGTTGTCGGCTCAGCCGCCAACTCCAAATCACACCAATCACCACCCCCACCAACACTATTACAATAATATATATTGACCAAGTTGGCATCGGTTAATTCCCCTTCCCAATCGGATGCGGATTTTCAAAACTATTCAGTACCTTGTCACCCTGTTTTCGCCAAATTTCCATAATTTCCGCCGGCAACACCTGTTTCTTCCCCATCAACCCCTCCACTTCTTTCATTGCCGCCTGCGCAATTTTCTCCTGACTCCGCGCCGCTATCTGCGCCTCAGAATTACGCTTTGGATCAATATCATTCAAAGAATTCTCTTGTTGATTTGCCAAGCGCTCACCCATCTGCACTGTTGTTTCATCCCCCACAAATTCCTCCGGATGCGTTAGTTCCGCTTGATCATGCCTAATTTCCTGGGCTGCTTCAAAATCTACCACCCCTTCTGTCCGCCTCACGCCATCAGTCACACCATCAACTACATTATTGCCACCTTCCAGTACCTGCCAGCCCATCATCTGCGCCCGCTCTCGTGCCACACCTGGCATTACTCCATCTGACTCCACTCGCGCCTGAGTATCAAAAACACGCTCTTCCGCCCCCGCCGCCATTACTAAATCACCTTTACTATTCTGCGCCAGACCATTATTATCCATATGCTTATTTTATCATATCTAGTCTGTTTTGTTCACAAATTTTAACCATAAAATCTTTAACTTAAACGTTTGCTCACCAAAAAACACCCCAACAGTACAAATAGTACCGTCAAGGCGACTGTCAAAATACTAATTGAGCCCAAAGATTGTGCTAACATTAGCATAATTGGGCCAAAAGCAATCACTACTCCATAGAGATATTCTTTGCGCCCCATCTGCTTCCCCATGAGTTTCGCAAAAATCTTTACAATTCCTACTGCTATGCCAAAAACCAACACATAAAATGTTGTGAAAAAAACTAGAACACCGAACGGACCAATTTCAGTCGGACTGGTAAAATTCAACATTACCAACAAAATCACCGCCGCAAGCAAACTAAATACCGGAATCAGACGTCTTAGCATAAACTCATTATAGCATAGAAATCCCCCTTCTACGACTCAACACCTCTAAAGATAAGAAACTTAGTGAGAATGGGTGAGTTATCTGGCAATAAAACATTGTTACTTTGGGCCACAACTCGCCCCATTCTCGATTTTTGACCGCTCCACTAGTAGTGGGGCATAGTCCTGATTGGTGTATACCTCCGCTAAATTCGTTGTCAATGTACAAACAGATGGTATTTACCAACGCGCTTGCAAGTCCCCTCGAAATTCCCTTTCCTCTCCATTTTCGTATTACTATGACATACTATTATGTTGAAGATTAGGCATTTCTCACGGGCAACCACAGTGGTTAAAAGATTACAGCACAAGAATCGGCTAGTCAAAGATTATCTGAACCCCTAGGAGCCTCAAGGCTACCAAAACGGTAGTCTTTCGGTTCCATCGGGGCGATCGTGAGTGATAATCCTTGGCAAGTCGGCTACCAGAAGTGTTCCCGAAGGACGACTCTGAAACCGACTACCATTCCCGTAGATTTGTACGGTAGGATGGTAACGATCACCCCCGTGAAGTCAATGGGATGTTGACCCATCTCCTTCTCAAGGTTGCTTGCTGTTCTCTTTTGAGAACTCACACATGGTGATTCCGCAAGCTTTAGGTAATTCCTAAGAGTGTAATTTATGGCTAGAAATTACCTTTTCGCTTGTGGAACTCACTTGCTTAATTTAAATGTTAAATTGCTTTTTTATAGTTCGTGTTTATGTTTTGTTTGAACTATCTTCATCATAGCACGCTTATGCTAAAAGTTCAATACTATTTTACCGAAATTGCGTTGTTGTTATTACAACATAGTGCATTTTATATCTGTTATAGCGTGCTTTTATAATGTTGTGTGATTTACAACAAATAAGTTGATTTCCCCCGCGGGGATATTGGTACTGTATTATGTGCACTCATCATCATCTCTCCTTTCATGCCTCCTTCACACACCTCATTGGCTTTCCATATCCCAAGCGCCCACTTTCCCTCATCACCCCAAATGTGCGGGACCTCACGGTCCCGCACACCTATCACATCCTCACCTCTCCACTCCTATATGTCTTATACAGTTGGCTGATGTGCATAGTCTACAATCACCTCCTTATACAGTACTAAGGCAGCGGAGGGAGAAACCACGATAATCGTCCCATGGACCAGATGATGAGTAAATAGAGGATGATCCAAGGTAAAAACTATAAGCAGTCGTTATTGTAATGCTGCATGACGACCAACCATAACTGCCAATAGCAATATCTCTCAGAGTGCCAATACCAGCCATATGAGATGGATCAATCAACCCGCTGCGCACGAAGGTTGAGGATAGTGATTTCGTCAACTAAGTGCAACTCATAACCGTTTTGGGTTTTGTGGAGTT
>CAYXCA010000005.1:0-50269 GCA_964463545.1 uncultured Candidatus Saccharibacteria bacterium
CCCTCCGCTGCCTTAGTACTGTATTAGACATATAGAATAAAACCACGCCGTAGTATTTTCACAATTCTCGTATATATTTCTTCATTTCATCAATGTCGTAAAAATACTGCGCCATCCACTTGCGTCTTAGTTCTTTGGGGGTAAACCCATCATACTTATTTATTATGATATTGATTGACTCGTCCGTTAGGCTCAATGGGTCATCAAATTTCTCCGCCACTTCTTTTAGTTTCTTTTTGAGTTTACTCACACCCAGCGTACTCTTAAATTCAATATAATACGTCATATCTTCTACTTTGCTAATTCCAAGTTCATCCTGAAAGCGGACCAGAAAATGATATAACGCCATCATAACGCGCGTCCCTTGCCAAGGTAGCAATACAAACGATTGTGGCGCTACCTCAAGTAGAGTTTCCTGCGACGCCAGCGTATTCCGGAATGATTTACGCGCCGATTCTAGTCTTGCATGCGCCGCATCACTCAAAAAACTGTATTCTTTCTCACCGACTAGAATTTCCTTCATTTTTTGCATCACTTTTGTATGAATATTGGCTAGTGTTTTTGAAACAAAGCCCGCGCGGGCTTTGGCTTGCACCGGGTGGCAATATAGTACTTTCCTACGTTCATCAATCTCATCTACTTCCCACGAACGCCCAGCCAAGCCCAACTGACCGCCTTTTTCCACTAGCCCGGCTATCATGCCAACTGTATGTTCCCCGCTCCGCACCGTATAGGGCGATTCGTCCCTGAACACCGCATAAAATTTATAATTATTAACCAACTTTTCACCCTTTAGCCCCAGCAGTAGTTTACCATTATCTAGCAACTCTATCATGTTAGTTGCCAAAAGATACCTCAGTAACTCTCGATAGTCATCCTGCGAAACTGTGCGAAAAACTGGATTTAGCAGCACTCGCCCTGCCAACATGGCCGGACTACACTCCCCCTCGGAGGCCAGGATACTCAATGTTTGATGAAACAACAGCGATAAAGATGGCTGGTCGACATAATTTGGCTCTACCCATTTTTCCTCTAAGTAGAGTGCCATGGTTGCGATACACTTCAATAAGTCCCACGGTAGTGAATTTGGGAAAATTTCTGTTTCGTCGTCTGGACCGTCAGTTATTAAACAAATCATCTCGGAAGTATTATTCCGTCGTCCAGTTCTGCCCAATCTTTGTAAGAAAGCCGACACACTAAACGGTGGCCCATACTGAAATGCTCGCTCCATTCTACCAATATCAATACCGAGTTCCAGAGTTGCTGTTGCGACTGTCGTAGTTGGAATGCCGTCATCGTTTTTCATGACAAATTCCGTTGATTCGCGAATTGGACGCGAAAGACTGCCATGATGGATCAAAAAACGATCCGGTTCACCCCGTCGTTCCGCAATGTCGCGCAGGGAACGCGTAATCGCTTCGCAATCAGCCCGCGCATTGCAAAACACAAGACACTTTTTACCAAGACTACTTTTGTATATATATTCGGTTAATTCGTCCGGCACAATGCTGGCCGTTTCGGCGTCATCAATACCCTCATCTTCCCCTGCGTCAACCGCATAATATTCCAACCCTAAACGCAACTTTTGGCCGGAACTTTCGATTTTTGGAACAATCGTTTCGCGACCCGAACCTAGTCCAAGATATTTCGCAACCTTTTCGGGCTCGCCAATCGTTGCCGAAAGCCCCACCCTTCGAGGCTGCACTTTTGCTATTCTACATAAACGGTTGATTAAAGAGAAGGTTTGCCCACCACGTTCTCCACCAAGCAGAGAATGCACTTCGTCTATAACAATATAACGTAAGTCTGAGAAAAGCCGCTGCAAATCTGCTCTCCGATTTATCAACATCGATTCTAGCGATTCGGGTGTAATTTGCAAAATTCCTGACGGGTTCTGCAGAAGTTTTTGCTTGTGTGCGCTGCCAACATCACCATGCCAATGCCATACCGGTATTCCACCAGTACTACATAGTTCGTCCAGCCTTTCGAACTGATCATTAATCAAAGCCTTAAGCGGTGAAATATATAAACACCCCACCGACCTTGGTGAGTTCTTTGCAAAATCGGTCAAAATTGGAAAGAAGGCCGCTTCCGTCTTTCCGGCTGCCGTCGACGCAGTAATTAGTACATTATGGTCAGTATTAAACAATGCGTCACCCGCTGCAACCTGTACTCCTCTTAAATTCTCCCACTCGTGATTGTAGATAAAATCTTGCACAAAGGGTGCATAACTATCAAAAACTTGTTGCGCCAGTTCTTCGTTCCTCATAAGGTGAATTCAGTCAGCCCAGTTTCCGCTTCCTCGTAAGATTCAGCCATAAAATCTTTGGAATTTAATAAATCACCAATCTTTATATTCTGATTTTGATAAGTAATGTCCAAGATTTCAATAAAATCACGGATAATCTCGCGCGGAGTGATTTTGGTGCCAGCCCCTAATCGGCTATATTCTATTTTGACAAATTGTTCCAAATCTTTGCTAGTAACTTTTGGTGTATATTCGTATAAACCAGCATGAATTTTAGTCAACTTTTCTGTCAAAACGTACATTTCATTACTGGTTAAAGGATCGAGTTTAATGACTGGTGCTAGCATATCGTGCACACCTTCAGTAACAAATTTTCCACTTGCCAACCTCGATCTTAATGCTTCATAACTATATAGACCACGCCTTTGGTCTTCAATACATTCTGGGGTGCCACTCATGATTGTACCGATATAGTGCGCCTTGCCTTGCAAGGCATCATTGTACATCATGAGAATTTTCTCATAATTATATTGTCTTGAAATAGAGTTTGGAATTTTGTAAAGGTTTACCAACTCATCAACAAATAATAGTAAACCGGAATAGCCCGCCTGCCGGAAAAAACTGGCAAAGATTTTTAGATATTCATACCAATCTTCGTCCATGATGATGACTGACACGCCCAGTTCAGCCTGTGCCTCACGACGCGATTGGTACTCGCCACGAAACCATTTCAGTACCCTATTTTTCAAATCTTCATCATTTGCCTTGTAGGCTTCATAATATCTAACAAGTAATTTAGCAAAATCAAATCCATGCACCAACTCTTTTAACTTATCAATCTGCGAAAAAATTCGCATTTTTACGCGTTCGTCAAAATCTGTAACTACTAATTGTAGGCCATCCACATTCTTATCAGCATCAAAATCGCTCCTGAGTTCTGGATTGAGCATGAGTTCTTTTGTGGCTTCTTGATTGACAGCCATCTGTACATTCGATATCCAACGATCCAAAATAAGCGCCAATGCCCCACCTTCTGGCTTGGTTTTTGTTGAAACATTACGCACAAGTTCTTTGTATGTGGCTAGACCTTGCCCATTCTTCCCGTATAGTTTGCGTTCCGGGGACAGGTCAGCATCCATTACCACAAAGTCTTTGTCCATGACGTAATTACGAATTGTCTGTAGCATGAAACTTTTGCCGCTTCCATACTTGCCCACAATAAACCGGAACGAGGCCCCACCATCCTGAATAATATCCACATCTCTAAGCAGCGCTTCAATCTCACTTTTTCGTCCCACGGTTACATACGGCAAGCCTACCCTGGGCACCACGCCACCTTTAAGCGAGTTGATTACCGTCTGCGCAATCCGTCGCGGGACTTTGTGCTCGCCGTAGCGTTGATTAATTCCATTACTTATATTGTCCATATTACCCCAATAGCCTCTTTACGTCGTCAATATATTCATTATACAAAATAACTCCGCTATTGTCAAATTCTAGGATATTGTCACCCATCAAATCATAGAATTTCTCGTTAATCTGATCAACTTCTAAACTGGATAACTGGCATTTTTCACCATTGACTAGCCGTTTAATAAGTTCTGTTTCTTGAGGTGTCAGCCGTAAAGATGTATCGGGCGTATCTGGCACATCTATTTCGTTTGACTTGGCCGTGACAACCTCCTCTACGGCGTCTTCCAACTCATCTTCCACCAAAAGACTATCTCGAGTTACTTCGGCATCGCTACGAATATTCTCGATTGCCTGCGGGTTAATTTTGATTGCCTCGAGCCTGGCTTGCACTTCCGCTTCACGTTTTTGCACCAGATAGGCGTTAATCGTTTTATCAACCAAGTTCATGTCGCTTTTCATAATTTCCGGCATTTTGATTTGTGGCTTAAATTTAGTACGTTTCCGAAGTGTATAATCAAGATATTTCAGCATGGAGCGTAACTTGGCCGTAGGATACTCAAGAAAGATAGTGGTAATGCTATAGGTGTTTCTTCTGGTCCCGCTTAGTTGTTTAGGAAAGCATATCTTATAGAACGGCGCTTCAATTGGCGCGCGCCCAACAGACTGATTTTCATATTCCTCATCAAAAAATTTTATACCAGAAAAGAAACTAAATTTATCCCTAAAACCACTCACATGCTTAGTATGCTTCTCTATCCAACTGGCTCCACGCCTTCTACGTGTGCGGGTATCCATTTCTCGATACAACTTTGCAATGATAGCGTCAAAATCTGCTTGATATTTTTTACGAAACGCCGAACGAATCGCATCGGCGCCTGCAAAATCCAATACCCTCTCCACTAATTCATCATCTGATAATGTTTCGACATTCTTTAATTTTTCCGCCTTTTCAAGCATAGAGATTTGCCAGTGTACTATACTGACTGGATAAAACTTATCTCTATCCACACCGAGATCGTCATCACAGCCATAATACCAACCAAACTCTATTATCCATCTTTTTAGATCCCTTCGGAGGCTATTCCTTTCCCACACTGAATCATCTCGCCATCTAGAAGATCCACTTGCGTACGCATCAGTTTCGCCTGCTCTCTCTACGCCGTATTGTTCGTAAAGCCAGGCTAGTCTTTTAAGCGCTTCGTGTTCGTCTTCCACTCCAATTAGATTCAAAAGTTCAAAAGCATAAAGGTGAAGTAGCGAATATGCCTTCGTGTCCACATATTCATATCTTCTTAGCCTTGTCCTGAGCGCAAGATAACCCTGAAGATTCGCTGCCGAATCTAAGTCAAAATAATTCATAAAATAGGTGGATTCAAATTTTTTGGCCGGTTCCGCCTCTTCGCACTCTTCTGTTGCCAAAACCTTACCAATCACTAACCCTAGTGACTGCATCACGTAGTCAAAATCGAGGTCTTTCTTTCGGTAGCAAGGTGCTACTGCCTCCAAAATATTGGCCTCTATCTTCTGTCTAAACTCTTCATTATTTCTAAACGAATTGTAACGATACTGAAAATAAAGATCGTCCATACTGTCTTTTATATGGCAAATACTATCCCATGTTTTGCGTATTCTCGGCAAGACTCTAGTTCTCTTAGCGGCCGATTTCTTAATTGGCACATCTTGATAAACTTGTGACTTCATATTAGATACATTATAATTTAAAAATCTCAAACTGACTGAAAAAAGTTCTCCATATCTATATGTCTAATACATATAGAAATAAAAACGCCTCAAAAGAGCAAGGCGTTTTAATATTTTGGTATTTTTACTGATTATCAAAGACGGCACTGCGCCAAAAGTCTATCCCCCTATTACTAAAATCAGATTTGACATCGTAGCGATAGAAAGTATCAGTGTGGTACTCGTGTAGAACCTGAAGAAGTCGCCGCAAAATCTTGAATGAAAAGAAATAGTTACGATCAGGATTCACGCTACCTTCAAACCCAACCGCAATGTATCCTTCTCTCGTGACGGACCGTCTAGACGAACGATCGGCATCGAGCGGGGCCACATCACGTTCCATGATTCGACTAGCCCTACACTGGATGCGAACGCCACCGCACTGTGCCGTAATGCCGCATTCGCTAAGCGTTTTTCGCTGTTCTTTGCTTAGGTTAACGTCGTTCCAACCTATCTCTATCGTTCCTTTTGCGTCCTCTACCTCACATATGTGTCGATAGACTGGCTGAAGCCTCTCCCAGTTACTGGCCTTTTGATTAATGATATTTAGCAAAAACATCTAAATTCATCTGGACACATCCCAGTAAAATGTTGGGGATAGTACGGCATAGCCAAAGTTTCAACCATTTGGAACGCTTCCCAGCCATGGTCGTCGTATTCATCCCTGACTTTTAGTGAATAATCACGGCCGATATCACTAAAACCAGCGAGTTTGATGGCGTAATCATAGCGAATCGAACAGACTGTGCGTATAGTAGGGCACAGTTCCGTTTCCACATAACGCCGCATTGCAGCAGTGACGGCATCAAAATCTGATGACGCCGAATAATTATAGGCTTCCATAAATAACCCTCCTTATTTATGCTTGCTGACTTCCACTAATCAGAAATAGCAAGGTGCAAATTTATAATTCCGTGTCTTATTTTATCATATTTTCTAAATTTTGGCTAGTTTAATGTTGTCAACTGCTGATATTTTTTGATTCTTGCCGAGAGCTCGGGATAGTTTTCGAGTGCTTCGGGGTCTTTGGCAAACTCCCCAGCGTGATGGCTGGCCTGTGCCATCAAGGTTGTGTCGTTGAGATTGGCTACTTGCAGATTGAGTTCACCATGCTGCTGTGAACCATAAATCTCACCTGGGCCACGGATCTTTAAGTCTACCTCAGCCAGATGAAAGCCGTCAGTAGATTTTTCCATCTCGCGCAGACGCTTGGATGGTCGGCCTTCACCGGTGGTCAGCAGAAAACACTGCGCCGGCTGGTCGCCACGCCCTACACGACCACGCAACTGGTGCAGTTGCGCCAGGCCGTAGTTTTCGGCATCCTGAATAATTATCATATTAGCGTTCGGCACGTTCACCCCCACTTCCACCACCGTGGTCGAAACCAAAATCTGAATCTGGCCCGCCGCAAAACGCGCCATAATCGCGTCCTTCTCCTCGGGTTTCATTTTGCCATGGAGCATCTCTACCTTCACCTGCGGAAACAGTTCCTGAAGTTTCTTGACTTGTTTCTTCACCGGAGTAGCGCTACTAGCATTTTTTTCCTCAATCACCTGACAAATCCAATAAATCTGCTGTTTTTTGGCCAAGATTTCGTGCATTTTGGGGTAAAGTTCGTCGCGTTGCTCGGTTTCAGCGAGAATTTTAGTAGCAATTGGCTGACGCCCCGGTGGTAGTTCATTCAAAATCGAAACGTCAAGATCGCCAAATAAAGTCAGTTGCAAAGAGCGCGGAATAGGGGTAGCCGTCATTGCCAAAAGGTGCGGTGCCAAGCCTTTGGGGGACTTGAGCAACAATTTTTGCCTTTGCCCCACACCAAAGCGGTGCTGCTCGTCAATAATGCAAAATACTAGCGACTTAAACGCCGTATCATCGGTAATCAGGGCATGCGTACCAATAACTAGGTCGATTTGTCCAGCCTTGATGGCGTTTTTGAGTGCCCATTTGTTCCTAGTGGCGCCAGTAAGCAAGGCAATACGTGGCAAGCGGATTTTCTTGCCAAACTCCCGCAAAAAGGCCTTCTGAAGATTAGAAAACAGCTCCTGGAGGCTTTCAAAATGTTGGGTGGCTAGGATAGCGGTGGGTGCGAGGAGGGCCGTCTGATGGCCATTTAGAGCGGTCTGAGCGGCCGCTAGTGCGGCGACAATTGTTTTTCCCGATCCGACATCGCCCTGCAAAAGCCGGTTCATGGGGACATTTTTCTCCAAATCTTGCAAAATTTCCCAAGTCGCCCGGCGCTGCGCCCCAGTAAGGGCAAAAGGCAGATGTTTAACCAGTGTCTGCGTGAATTTAGCGTTAAATTTCAGCGATTCGGCACGCAGGCGCTGATTCTCCTGTTTATTTAATTTTGCCGCCAAAATTAGTTCAAACAACTCTTCGTACGCCAAATAATCACGCCCTTTTTCGGCATCATCGGGGTTCTCAGGAAAATGGGAATTATAGAGGGCCTCGGCGCGTGCGCCTGGCTTGACGAATAATGGTTTTCCCTCTGTAAATGGCAATAAGTCAGGAATATTGGCAAATTCGGGACGTAAATTTTCAAGCAATTTATGAAACATTTGTGGTTTGATGGCGCTTTTGGCAGAATAAATTGGCTGAAAAGCCGCCGTTGTGCCATTTTGGGCATCCTGCACCAGTGTAGCCGAAGGCGAAGTTAGTTGATAGCGACCGCTTTTGAGTTCGTATTTTCCTGTGAAATAATATTCGCGTTTTTCGTCAAACTGTTTGGCGCGGTAGGGCTGATTAAACCATACCGTGCGTACGGCACCAGTGTCATCACGGATCACGCCCTGCGTGATGGTAAGACGCTTGCGGCTGGTACGAATAATATGAAGGTCGCTAATTTTTCCCCGAATAATCACTTTGCCAGGGCGCAAATCTTCAATATTAACCGTGGTTCGGTAATTCTCATAAACGCGCGGCAGACAATACAGCAAATCGCCCACCGTACAGAGGTTGACGCGTTTCAATAGTTCCGCAGTTTTGGGGCCGACCCCTTTAACTGTTTCGATTCCCGCAGACAAATCCATAGGATAATTATAGCACGACCGCGGCTTAGTGCTCTTGACGGTTGCTATGTTCGGCGCGCCATTTGGCAATCACGCCGTGATTACCCGACAGTAGCACTTCTGGGACTTTCATTCCGCGAAAATCGGCCGGCTTGGTGTATTGTGGATATTCTAAGTTATCGCCGCAGGAAAAACTCTCGATCGCTGCCGACGTTTCCCCACCCAGCACCCCAGGAAGCAGACGCGTGATCGAGTCAATAATGATTAATGCCGGCAACTCTCCACCGGTTAAAACGTAATTTCCGAGAGAAATTTGGTGGTCGACGATAGTCAGGATGCGCTCGTCGTAGCCTTCGTAGTGAGGGCAAAGGATGATAAAATGCCGTCGGCGCTCATTATCCTTTTCGGGACACGATGTCTGCCCTTCGGGCAGATCCCTGGGCGTCGCCTCAGCAGAATCTGAACAAAGTTCAGTTCTGCGTTCGGCTCCTACAGGTTTCGCGTCCGCCCGCCGCCCAGGGTGTCGCACATCTTCGTCCACTCGCGCCAGCGAACGCTTTTTTGCCATATTGGCGAGGTTTTCGCTGTTTTCGGGCGTGGCAATGCCAGCAAATTGACGAGCCAGAGTTTGATTCCAAGTTACGCCAACTGGGGTAGGCAAGATAACTTCGGCTTCGAGTGAATCTTTTTTGACGCTTTCAATCGCGGCAAATACTGGCTCACAACGAAGTAACATCCCGTCGCCGCCACCATAAGGCGTATCGTCTACTGATTTGTGTGGCCCCAGGCCAAAATCACGCAAATTCACATAATCGACTGTGATAATTCCCTGCTTTTGTGCCTTAAACAGCATGGAACTATCCAGATAGGGCCGCAAAGCCTCGGGAAAAAGTGTGATGATAGTGAACTTGATTTTTGGCATAATTGATGTTATTGTAACATAGATAGCGGAGAAAGTCAATTTTAATAGTATCGAATATCGACGACACCATCCTCTTTGGTGCAGACTGCGAGTTCATAGTTTCCGTTGTCATGTGTGAACATAATTTCAACTATGGCCTTAGCACCATCCTTCGCGGCTATCGTAGATCTTTGCTTAGAGAATGATGCGTAGAGTTCGCGAATCTTTTGCTTACAGGCATTCTCTAAATCGTCCAGCTCGCCCTCAGTTAATTCTGTGACAGTTTTTTCGGCCATCAATGATTGCGCGGCTTTATATTCACTTTCATAGCGCGCTTCAATTATTTCGCGCCGGACCTTCTTGGCTTCCTCCTTCGCCTTTTGGGCTAATTCTTCAGCAGTCGGAATATCACAGGTTTTACTACTACGCCAAAAAGTCCCACTCTTTGCCTCACACTGGCTCTCAAGTTGAGCAAGTTCAGCCTCTTCAGCCTTCTTGGCGTTATAATCTGCCTCCGAGATACAATTCGACCCCCAAAGTTTCATGCCTCGAAGTTGGCAAGACTTCTCGGTTTCGTATTTTTCACAAATACCGTCAAGCGAATCGTATCTATATCCCATACCGTCTTCGCTATTCTGATTTTTCTCTGCACATTCATGTCTAGCCTGTTTTTCCGCTTCGGCTTTTTCTGCCTCTCCCTTTTCTTTTGCCTCCAACTCGGCAATTCTATGTTTGCAATCGAAAAATTTCGCCTGTTCTATACTATCAATGGTTGCACATATTCTTTTGTCATCCTTATCCCCTTTATCGCCAAAAACTGACTTAAAAACTGAGGAAATCATGAAGCAAACGATAACTGCAAAAATGAGCACTCCGAGCACAATAATTCCTGTAGATTTTTGTGTGTTGGTCAATGACTGAAGCCGGTCCGTTAAGGTTAATTTTTGGTTTGTTGATTTTGCTGACGTTTCTGCCTTTTGGCTAGATTTTTTAGTTGCCATAGCGCTCCTCTTTTGAGTTATTACCATCGTGTGGACTTAAAAAAGCGACCACATGTTTAGTCGCTAAACTTTGACAAACGGAGTTTTGAAACCCTATCTGCTACATATGGTCGCATTTACGATTTCAAAACACCCGTCAAAGGTGTAGTCCGAATATCAAAGTTTAGCTATTTTCATTATACTACAAAAATCACCATTAAACAGGAACAATTTTAGTTAACTCGTACGTAGTAAGTGGTACAATTTTTCATTTTTGTACCACTTTGGTAATAGAAATAACAGGGGTGACGACAAAGTTAGACTGGTACAATTTTGCAAAATTGTACCAGTCTTCGTGCGCAGCGGCGATATCCTGCTACCGGGACGTAATGGTAATATCGTACGTAATCCTGGTCAATGGGGTAATTTGTGGACATCTCGCGCCTCATCTACTCGTGCTGATGGCGTCACTGTTCCCAGCGGTCACTATCTTCACTTTAATGCTACTGCCACAAGTCCATCGCATGGACCATACGACCGCTGGCTCGGTTTCCCCCTCCGCTGCCTTAGTACTGTATTAGACATATAGAAAAAGAGCGTACAGTAGAAACTACTGTACGCTTATTGCGCAATAAGCGCTTGCGAAGGTTAATAGAGATTAACATAGTCGGTCAGTAACTTGCGAGCGTTGCCGCCACAACCGCCGAACACCGTATCGGGGTAATCGGTGATGGCCTGACGCACTGCCGGGACGCGGGACTCGCGGTACTCCAAGATGTCGCGGACGATTTCGGCATAGGACATTTTGCGGATGTCGCCGATTTTGTGAACTTTGGGATCGCCCATACCGAACCATCCGCAAGAGAGGCCGGTGAACTCGTCCACCGTAACGATGTTGCGATTGTTGATATGGATGGCGCCGATCGTAGCCGGACAGGTAGGCATTTCATAACTGATACCAAAGCGTCGCTCGATCTGTTGGTACAGGGTGCGCAGCTCGTGGTCGTGAAGCTTGTGTTGCTCGTAATAGTCGCCGCTCGAGTGCCCAGCGTGTTCCAGCTCGCCGATCAGCGGGAAGATACCATACTCCAGGCACTGACCAACCAGATCGACCAGCTCGTCCAGATTATCGCGCTCCGGCACGATAGAAGCTGCCATGCCGGTAAAGTTCTCGCCAGTGCGCTCGATGTGCCACTGGTTGAGGTCTTTTGCTAAGTTCTGTAAGTGTAGGCGGTTTCTGAGATACTCGGCGGCGCGTTCCGGGCCAACGCCCAACATATCGGCGACCAGCTCCGGCTTATTACTGTTGTACTGAACCATTACGCATAGCCTGCCGTACTTCAGATCCTCCTCCAGTTCGTCATCCCAGCAAATGCCGTTGGTAAAAATTGACCAGCTAAAGTTGGTGGGCTTAGTGCTACGCAGAAGTGACTTCAGCTTCGTCATATTGTGTGCGACAGTCGGCTCGCCTAAGCCGCAAATGAAGCCGGTGTTAACTCCGCCCGGCGGGGTACCGAGATGGTGCTTGCTCAACCAGTCGATATGCCGGCGGTTAATCTCCTCGGCCAAGCCGCAAACGGCGTAAAGGTCGAGGTCTGCCGGCTCGTCCAAATCGCAGCACGCACTATCGCAGCGCGGACACATCGCATTACAGACGGAACCGAGTTGGACATCCAGCATAAACAGGTCAGTCTTGACTTGGCGCATAGCTAAGTTCGTACGATCCGGGCTCCAAGGCAGGTAAATTGGGAAACTCATACTATCATCCTCCTAAAAGTTAAGATACTATCCTCGAAATTGTGAACCGAGGTCAGTTCTTTTTAATTATAGCATAGTTGGGCAGCTAAGTCAATTAAACCTGTAATAATCGATTGCAATGCCGAAGCTGTTTGCTAATTTTTTGTAAATGTTTCGCGTCGGGCACGACACTATCATTTTTTCACTTGGTGAGCGATTGTTACGAAACCTTGAGCATCTCTACTAGTCGTTCCTGCGAAAGACCAAATCTTTTCCGAATTGATTTTAGTTTTTGACCCAACGTCATAATTATTTTCCTTTCTAGCACAATACTAACAAAAATCTGGGCAGAATAACAGCAACTTGGGTTTACATTTCTGGTTTTTGCATACGATTATGGCGAGATTGCAAAGTTCCCCGTTTCTAAATCACGATAGTATCTTCCGCTTGTGGCGGTGAACTTTAGCACACAATAATCGGGGTCGGTGACACCTTTTTTATAAAACATTTTGTCGCCTGGGCGCCAAAGCATATTTTTGGTGGCTTGGTCGGTCAAGACTTCCATTTTACCCTTCAGCAAGACGCCGGTATATTTAATCAGACCTTTATGACAAAAATAAATGCTGGCTTTCGGGTCGTCTAGGTATTGCTGAACTTTGGCGGAAGAGGTATTAGTAGAGAAATAAAATTCTTTCAAGCCAACGCGCTTTCGCGGTTTTAACATTGCGCGGACGATCGGGTAGTTCTCGTCATCCAGAGAACAGATAAAACTAACTTTCTGCTTATTAATAAATTTGATGATTTGCTTTGAATTCATAAGACTTTTCTCGATTTTTATATTTCCGACAGGAACTTATTAATTGCGCGATTAAAATCTTCGGACTTTTTCTCGGCGATGAAATGGCCACCCGGAATAAACACTGACTTAGAATTAGGGATATTATGAGCAATTTCTCGAGCGTGACGCTCCTTAATCATATCTTTCGTGCCGGCAATGACAAGGGTTGGTATTTTAATTTGGTTTAATTCTTTGGCGCCAATATTTGGCTCGTTAACCATCAAGCCTAAAATTTCGGCATTTTGTTTAGCTTCAGCAGACTTATGGGCAAACTTTTTAGCAACTCTGTAGCCCAGTTCAATAAAAAACTGCGTAGTCCATTTGACGCCTTTAGTGTTCAGATTACCGCCGTTTAAGATTAGGGCTTTGACTTTCTCGGGGTATTTGAGCGCAAATTTCATCGCAATGTTCGCGCCATCGGAGAAGCCAAACAAGATTATTTGAGAAAGTTTAAGTTTTTCTAGTAGATGGTTCAAGTCTTCGGCAAATTGATCCATTGTAAAAGGCGCCGTGCCGCGTGGTGATTTACCGTGTCCTCTCGTATCAACAGTAATCACATGGCAATTTTTACTAAAATAATCAACTTGCGCCTTAAAATAACTACCGTCCTGACCATTGCCATGAAGCAAGACGAGTGGCACGCCTTGACCCTTTTCTTGATAATATAATTCAATGTCCATTTTTGGTTTTTCTATAAATACTACCGCAAGCATTACAAGCAATTTCTAATTTATAATCAGCTATTTTCTTGTCTAAAATTGTGACTAAAGGTTCCTGATCCTTGGGGCAGCAAAAACGATTTTTTATTATCACTAATTCATTATCACAGGCTTGACCGAGCTTGCTATCTTCGAAATCTAATAGTATATTGCCTCGACTACCGCAGTGACATTTATATTCTAATTCCAGTCTATCATAAGTTGAATAGCATAAATAACCGATATTTTCACCACAATTATCACAATACATCCAGCCACCATAGTTGGCAGCTAATCGAGTGTTTACTAATTCCTTATTTTTAACTACTCTTGCCATCAATTTACTTCTTGAATTTTGACTTATCATAGTTATATGGAACGCTCGTGCCAACTACGACATCTTCAATCTTATCAATAATTAGCCAGTCGTCCATATTGCCCTGGTGGTCAAAATCAAGCGGCTTGATTTCTTCCGCATTGTCAAACTCTACCAGGCAAAGACACTTTTTATGCCAGCGCTCTTTTTGCTTATCGGTGAGTTGCAATTTATCATTATTATTTTCAATCGTTTTGGTGATTTCTTCGTCTGGTAATTTGACGAAGTTCTGGACATCTTTGACCTTAGCCTTCGCGGTGACTTTCTTGCTGCCTTTTTCCATAAAATAAAGTTCTTCGCCAGCAAATACGCGACTATGCGGGATCTTGCGACCAGCAGCGCCACGAATTATCATCGTTTTACTACCATCTAAAATCTTATCTAGCTCTTTTGACTTATCGTCACAATAGACTAAATGAACCATACTGATTACTCCTTATTTTTCACAATTTTTGCGGTGGGCTTTGAGTTTTTTCATTGCCCAGTCGTAATGGCTTGGCATCACACTGACAAAATACGATCCGAGATCAGTATTCACCCACGGGTAGACACCGCGGCCGAATAGTTGTTCGTTGGTATAATTATCTAACAATTTATAGACTTCAACGTGCGATCTCTCAAACATTTTCTTCGCGTCTTCTAGGCTAGTTTTCTGATGTTTCTCCCAAAATTTGCAGTTCATATCGCCATAAGTTTTCCAAGAATACGGCTCCGGAATAAATGGCTTTTCTTCTCCGCCCTCATTGGCTTTGCCCCAATTCAACAGGAGTTGGTGCCATTCATAAAGATGAATATAAATATCACGCAAATTTTTATCACGACCCCAGTGGCGCTCGGTCTTTTTCAGATCATTGCTGAAATCAAATTCGGTAGTAAGTTCTTTCTCAGTCATTGAAGCAATGAAATCGTTTAACTTTTTATACTGCTCGGCGGCGGCCTTCACTAGGTCGTCTTTGTTGCGTGGTCGGGGCATGGTGTCCTTTGGTTAAAATATATTGTTTCTATTATACTATTTTTGCGCAGTTTCGGCGCGACGAGGCGAGGACAATATTGAAAGCGGAATTTGTCCGAATTCGCGGAATCTTTCTTATTTTACTTTTGTTTTACCGTTGCTTTTGGAGATTCTTACACATAGATATATTCCTAAAAAGAAAAATACAATTGCTAATAATATACCAAAGATTTTGCCCCAGAAAAACGGGCTGTTGAGCATACAGATGATGCCAACAAAAACAATAAATGCGCAGGTCGCCACAACGATGCCGTAGCGGATGGGCTTTGGTACTTTGGGATCTTTGATGAGGTCGGCGAAAAATGGTTCCATAGGTTTCTTTAGTTAATTATAACATCACTATACCCGGAGCATGCTCAAATATTTCTACATGATATAATTAAATCATGGATACATCGACTTTTGTCGTTCTTCGGGGTGGTAGAATCTTTGCAGAGCAAAGAGGGCAAAAGGATTTGAATGGCACTATTAAGTTGTCTACTGAGCAGATGAAGCAAATAAAAAAGGCGGCCGCCGACGACAAGAAGGTAAAGGTCATAATAAAAGTAGAAGATTAACTTCATCGCATCTCTTTTCTCGTGATTACCGGCTTTTTGATAATTCCGACAAAAAACAGGTTCTATTTCTAGAAACCTGCTATCAAAACTCAACCGTGGTGCGAATGAAGAGACTCTAACTCTCGACCTCTTCCTTGGCAAGGAAGCGCTCTAAACAACTGAGCTACATTCGCATGTGTCTTTATTGTAGCACAACGCATTGTAACTTGTCAATGTCATTTTTATCAGGCTCGTGAGTTAGATTTTGAAAATTCTTCTTTAACTGTTTCTATAATACCACGCCAAACTTTTTATGTCAATACTGAATTCAAATATCGCCCGTCATCAGAGTTATTTACTTAAAGCAATAATCGCAACTACAACTCCAGCTATACCGACTATTGCCGATATAGCGATAGGGATCCAGAAACCAGGCTGTCTATAGTCAACTTTGCTCTTTTCTATGATGATATTATCTTTAGCAGCACCAGCGACCGCCTTCCTCATATTGGAATTATCCTTGGTTGTTTGAATAACTATCTCCTGAATCTTGTCATTTAGAGGCTTGTTCTGGGTAATTGCTTCTAGCATCGCTGGCGCTAGATTTTGCACAGACAAAGCCTCATCCACCATGGGTTGTAGGGACTCTTTATACTTATCCAAGACTGGTTTACTACTTCTGTTGTTCTGGGTCATCTTTTATGATTGCCTTTGAAGGCATAAATTTAACAAGACGCCCATCCTTGTCTGTGGCTGCTACTGGTCGACCGTTAGCCTCATTAAGTACGCCGATAGCAAACGCTATCATGTCTGTAACATCTCGCACACCGTATTTTTCAGTAGCGCTTTTTAGAGCAGCCAAATCTCCATTTGCGATCTCTAGCTGCATTGCATCTAGCCCATCCTTTTGATAATTATCTTTGAGAATGTTGATTGCCATATTATTATTATAGCACAATCAAAATGCTGACGGTAAAAATTATGGCTAAACTCAAAAACCTTGGCGACGCTCCATAAAGCACAGGCCAAGGCGGCATATTATTAGTTAAACAAATTTCTTTGCATCCGCAACGTGAACGATTTCGATGAATCTTATAATACCTTAAAATAAAAATTCTTTTACTCAATTATGTTATAATAACGCAAAGGGCGTGGCTTTTTCTCTTGCGAGCGCACTTTAATAAAATGTGAAAGGAGATGATTTTATTGCAAAATAAAATCAAACGTAGTTACGTAACTACAAAACCCAATTTGAGATACGGCATCTCTGACACACCACCTATACCCCTGATGATTATTTTAGCGATTCAGCATTTGTTTGGCATGTTTGGGGCAACGGTGTTGGTGCCAATCTTAGTTAACCAACAGGCGGCAGCCGAAGTACTTTCAATTTCGGTCGCCTTGTTTACGTCTGGAGTTGGTACTTTATGGTATCAGAAAATGACAGGATGGAGGTCGCCGGTGTATCTAGGTAGTTCTTTTGCCTTTATTGCACCAATTGCGGCAACCTACACGCTTTATGGTACGGGTGCCGTGATGACTGGCATGTTGGCGGTAGGCTTGGTTTATATTATAGTGGCCATTCTGATTAAAAAAGTCGGCACGGCCTGGATCAATGCGATTTTGCCTCCCGTAGTTCGTGGTCCAATGATCCTAATTATTGGCTTAGGACTGTCAAGTTCTGCTGTAGGTCAAATCGGCATCTCGCCCAGTTCGGAATATAACGTACGTGGCTTGGTAGTTGCGTGCCTGACATTGGTGGCTACAATCGCTTTTATCGTAGGCTTCCGCAAGTTCTTGCATGGGTTCTTGAATATTATTCCGTTTTTAGCAGCCATCGCAGTTGGTTATGTGATTGCCTGCATTGCTGGAATGGTAGACTTCTCTCCCGTGCAAAAAGCGGCTTGGTTTGCTCTGCCAGAATTCGAGTTCATTGGCTTTCATTACAAACTTGATTTTCGCGGACTTTGGACATTCTTGCCACTATCGTTAGCAACAATGTCTGAACATATTGGCGACCATAAGGCACTAAGTACAGTAATCGGGAAAGATTTACTGGAAGATCCTGGTCTAGATCGTACTTTGTTGGGCGATGGCGGAGCAACCGCAATCGCAGCAGCACTGGGCGGACCAGCAAACACAACGTACGGCGAGAACACCTCAATCGTTGGCATGACCAAAGTAGCATCTGTGAAAGTCATCACGCTGGCGGCAATATTTGCTTGCTTGCTGAGTATCAACGGCAAATTGACGGCAATGATTTCTACTATTCCGAACCAGGTTTTGGGCGGCGTTTCCGTGATGTTATATGGCTTTATTGGCCTAAATGGCATTAAAGATCTAAACGAGAACCATGTAAACTTTAACTACATGCGAAATGTTGCTGTAGCAGCACCAATGATGGTGTTGGGCTTGGGCGGAGCCGTACTATCAATCATTCATGGCGGCGCAGTTATATTTTCTCTCTCCGGTATGAGTTTAGCGGCAGTAGTTGGCGTAGTCATTAATCTGGCAGTACCAGATGATCCGGCAGAAATAGCGGAAATTGCGGCTCGCGAAGACGACGAAGCACTTTTGGCGGCAGTGAAGTCTTCGCCTCGACTTTTAGAAGAAGCGAAGCAGATAGTTGAAACATACGCTGCAGAAGCAGTACCGGAAATCTCAGAATAACACCCTTTCACACGTGGTGGGCGAACTTGCTGTTGTGCTTTTTACAACAGCATTTTGCTTTTTGCTTGACAGGTATGTCGCTTAGGCTTATTATAAGTATAAGCTGGTACGCTTCACAGGGGTTCCACTGCATGTTAGTGGAGTGTGGAGACTTTAAAAACAAAAACAGCGGATTAAAACAAACCAATGTGCCCCAGGGTGGGCGCGCATCAGCGTGAAGGCTGGCTCGAAAGAGCCGGCTTTCTTGGGTATAAAAAAGCCTCGCTATTGCAAGGCTTCGCGAAACACCTCCTTAAACAAATCTAGTCACATATCACTCTTTTATAGGCTCCCACACGAAGTAACTTTCCACCGTCAAACTCCGTTTAACACGTACGGTTACTTTGGTTGGCACTTTAGCACCCATATATTGCGAGCATGCCTGACATGGTGGAAGATTTGGATGCCAAGCGGCAGACTGTTTGACACGTAGTATTATAGTGCCGCCAGACTTAGACTCTACCACAAAGTTAGTACCATTCCATTTGCCCAATATAAAATTACCCGCGCGCAAAAAGGTTTCGTCCTTGCTATGCGACTCAATGATACAACCGCTATTTCTCAGATATTGTTTGAGTTTTGGCTTACTCATGTTATCCCCCCTGTCTAATTAGTATAAATGTACTATACTTCTCTTCCTATTGTATCACACCTTGCTACTTTTGTCAATGGTCTGAATACTGTTTGGCAAAATTTTGCTTGTTCCTCCACTCTATATGTCTAATACAGTACTAAGGCAGCGGAGGGAACGTCCATGCCAGCGCTCGTACGGGCCACCCGACGGGTAGATTACAGAATCATTGAATGCGAGGTCGTAACCACTAAGGATGGCAGCACCATCGAAGCGAGTAGACGATCCACGCGACGACCACCAGTCGCCGTCCCGGCCAGCGTCCCTGAAAGTACCAGCAGTAACGGCCAGACTGATGTACGCGCTGCGCACGAAAAAGCAGGAGGGTTGACGATTTAGGGTTTTAGCGTTAGAATAAGAGCATATTTACTTATTGAAATTACTCTTGGCTGTCGCTGAGAGTAATTTTTACCTTGTGGGTAATCTGCGTATTACGGTTATTTGCCGAATACTCAAGAACAACTTTCTTCATACTCACCTTTCCTTACCCTTAAAACTACTATTGGATATCGACCAAAAGTTACGTCTAGCCTCCTACTTAATTTTATTTTATTATACCCATTGTAAAAAGCACAACACTCTACTTCGTGCGCAGCGGGTATATATTCTTGCCTGGCAATAGTGGTGCTACCTTTAGTGTCGCTGGTATCGATAACCGCGATTGGTCATCAAGGGCTTCATCTACCCGCCTTGATGGCGCTGCTGTCCCTAGTGCTTATTACTTCGCTTTTGGTGCTATCAGTGTAGGCGCATCTAACGGTCCATACGGACGCTCCCATAGTTTCCCCCTCCGCTGCCTTAGTACTGTATTAGACATATAGAGTGAAAAAGGTACACCAGACGTAAGTGTACCTTTTAGAGTTTACAGGCTCTGCTCAAAATCATGAACAAATTTTGCGAGCAGGTCATCCGTAGCCCCGCTCTTGTGGTGAGTTTTGACAATACGAAAAACTAATATCGCATAGTCACCCTCATTGTATTCGTAGAATCGATTCTTATACTTCCCGAAACTAACTTTGACTTTGAATCGCTGGGCACCACTACAGGTCGTGTATTTCCCGTTAAGTTCGCCGAGAATGATGGGCGCTAAACGTTCAAACTTTGGCCGATACTCACGCAAATCATGTTCACGCTGATCGTATTTTTTCACACACTCTCTGTAGTCGTCCAGGCGATTCTCCAATTCTTGTACGGTCTGGCTAGTAGCAAGAACGTATTTCTTCTTACCAAACACACGCAGGCCTTCGCCTGAAAAGTAGACAGTAAAACAAATCACACAGGATATGACGCTTATTATATTCACCTGCTCCATGGTCGAACTCCAGCCAAGGAGGGAGATAGCAATCATAAGGCAAAATCTGCCCGCCACAATGAACGCTGCCACTTTTTGATTATAGGCGTAACGCTCTAAGTTACCGCATGCCATCTCAGCGCGTGGGCGCAATTTCTCTAACTCGTCGATTAAGCCTCTAACAGTATCCCGTCTTGTTTTTAGTAAACTTGTTAATTTGTTCATTCTTAAACCCCCATTCTATAATTTTCCGCCGTTTTAGCGGTGCGAAGAGGTGCAACACCCCTTTATGCTTTCATTGTAGCATAGATTTTTATTTTTGTCAATAGCACAAGAGTGATGTTAGTAATCTTCCACCAGGGTAAACTCTTTGCCAGCAATAGAAATAATCGAATCTGGCTGAGCGCCAAGCGAAGTGAGTTCAGCGCGAATGCCCATTTTTTTCATAATGTCGCGCAGGCGGTTGACCGAAGCGTAATTATTGAGGTCGGTGCGGCGAGCAAATTTCTCGATTTTCGGGCCAGTGACGATGAATTTATCGTCAACTTTCTCGGCTTTCCAGACCTTGCTGAGTTGCTCCGCGCCGAGAGTAATCACCGGAAGACCGGATGGTGTAGAGGTTGGAAACGGACTTGTTTCCGAAAAATGGCGCTCATCCCCCTTTTTGGGACACGATGTCTGCCCTTCGGGCAGATCCCTGGGCGTCGCCTCAGCAGAATCTGAACAAAGTTCAGTTCTGCGTTCGGCTCCTACAGGTTTCGCGTCCGCCCGCCGCCCAGGGTGTCGCACATCTTCGTCCATTACGTCTGATGACGCTTCCCGATTCTGCACATCCTCGGAAATGAGAACAAGTTCTCGTTTCTCTCGGATGTTTGAATCGGCGGCCGTAGCCTCCGGAGATTCCCAAAAAGCAGGCTGAGCCCCACTGTCGATAGCAAGTTCATCTCCCTGTCCGAAAGATAGAGCCTGGTCGCCAGCCTGATGCAAAACCAGGCTATCGGCAGTATTCTTTTCCTTCACCAACGCGCGGAGCAACTCTGTAACTCCCTGCTTGGCAACCGAAGAAATCGCAAATACCCGCGCATCGGGATTCACGGCCAAAATCTCGGCTTTTTGCATCTCAATAATCTCTTTATCCACACCTTCGCACTTGGTTAGCGCCACAATCTCGGGGCGACTGGCCAGGTCCGAATAGCGTTCCAACTCGTGCCGAATCACGCGATAAGCCTCGCCAGCGTCGTCACTATAAACATCCACCAGGTGCAATAACACAGCCGTGCGGTCAACGTGACGTAAGAAATCGTGCCCTAAGCCCTTACCATCAGCCGCGCCTTCAATCAACCCTGGAATATCAGCAATCAAAATATCTTGACCGTCCACCGTGGCTACGCCGAGTTGTGGAGTCAAAGTAGTAAAAGGATAATCAGCAATCTCGGGGCGCGCATTGCTCACGCTTGAGAGAAAAGTCGACTTACCGGCATTAGGCAAGCCCACCAGGCCAACGTCAGCAATCAATTTCAACTCCAGCGAAGCCTCAAACGCTTCACCGGGCTCACCCACCTCGGCAATCATCGGCGTCTGGCGCGTAGACGACTTAAAGTGCGCATTACCAAATCCACCATCGCCACCCTTTGCAATCACTGCTTCCTGCGTATCTTCGGCCAAATCAGCCAGAATCTCACCGTCACGGCGCACCACGGTACCAATTGGCACCTCCACAATCAAATCTTTACCGCTGCGCCCAGCACTACGCTGGCCCGAACCATTACGACCATCTTCAGCCTTAAGTTCGGGGTTGTAGCGAAAATCAAGCAGAGTATTAGTGTCTTTATCTGCTCGAAAAATGATCGAGCCACCCTTACCCCCGTCACCACCATCTGGGCCGCCTTTGGGAATATAAATCTCGTGCCGAAACGATACCGCGCCATCGCCACCCTTGCCGGCTTGTAATTTGACTTTAGCAGTGTCAACAAACATTTTTTCTCCTAATGAATATAGTTAAAACTACCTACCGAACTGGCCGGGATAATACCTTCGGTCAGTGTACCAACACCACGACTATCGAGGTTCATTTCGCGGACTTTAATGGAACCGTCTGGATTCACCGCCAAAACAATGCCAACGTGACCATAGTAACCGGAAGTGGTCTGGAAAACTGCACCCACGGACGGCGTACGGTTCACCGTAAAGCCCAGAGCCGAAGCACGTGTCGCCCAATAGCGGGCGTGGCTAAGCGTGGCGCCACCTGGCATCGAGCGTAGGCCCATCCTAGCGCCCTCAGTAGCGCGCCAATACCAGGCATACCATGTACACTGGCCACGCACCATCGGGTTGCCATTGATGCCGGCAGGGTCATTATAAATGCCATTGTAAGCGCCCCGCGCTACTACCACCATATTCTGGCGGCTAGCATACGAACCGGAGAAACTGTAACTCGAGTAGGTTGGTGCTGGAGCCACATACTCTGGGCGCTCCACAAACGGCAAAACGCCACCCGGCAACACAATCTGCGAGTCAACAATCAGAGTACCGCCTTCGAGGTCGTTATAAGCAATAATATTCTCGGCCGTGCTATTGTATTTGCGAGCCAGAGATTCGGCGCTATCGCCCGCCTTGACGGTATAGACAATACCGGGGATAGTCGGCACCTTTAGCACCTGGCCCACTTCAACATCAGTCTTCTTGAGGCCATTGGACCAGCGAATTTGGTCGGTCGTCACGCCATATTTGGCAGCAATACTGGCCATAGTTTCGCCCTCACCCACCACGTAAGTCTGCACACCGCGCGAGATATTGGTATTGATCACGCTAGGCTTTTCAATGCGATCGGTGGTGGTCTGGCTAATTTCTTTCATAGACTGCACCACAACGTAGTTACCTGCCACTGTATCCACGCTGGCTAGGTTAAAACTATTAGAAACACTTGCCACCACATAGAGTTCAGAAAGTTGGTCAGCCGAAACATTATAATTCTCGGCGGCCATGGCGTTCATGTTGATGCTGCCGGCGTTGGAGTCGTTTTTGCTCTCGGTTCCAACCTTGGCGATGCCAAAAATCACCAAAAAGGCGGCCGCATAAGGCAAGAATTTGCCCATGAAGTTCCGAAATTTATGCTCGTTACGTTTCTTTCTCATAATAAATTCGAATATCACCCCGCCCGGAAGCCAGTTGGCCACCTACAAGGCAACATTACAGAGCTCGGCACAATGGTCAATAATATTCTGTTGGTGCTCCGCATCTGTAGTACTATAATACATCATACCATCATCTCCTGTCAAGAAGAATAAGTAGTTTGAGGCTTCACTATCAGGGGTGGCAGTGGCTTTGAGAGCGGACAAACCAGGGTTAGAAATTGGCCCATAGGGCAAACCGGCATACAACCGAGTATTATAGGGAGAGTCTATCTGTAAAGCGTCGGCGTTATTGGTGTAAATTTCGCGGTTTGGGTCAACCAAATCTACCGCATATTGCGTCGTAACATCGCTCCCGAGGTTCATTCCCTGGGCAAGGCGGTTATAAAACACCTGCGCTACCCTTGCCTGATCGGCGGCATTATTAGCCTCTTTTTGTACAACCGAAGCCAAAGTAATGCCCTGATAGAGGTTCAACCCCTGTGCTTCGAACTTGGCTTGGAGGTCGTTTTCTTTAATAACCTTGGCCATTTCGGTCAACATGCGCTCTATAATCGTCTGTACGGTGTCATTTTGGTAAAATTCGTAAGTTTCACCAAAAAGATAGCCTTCGAGGCCGGCATCTTCGGGACGACCCTCAAAAATCCAACTATAAGCCCCCTCATATGGCTTCTGAAGGGCCTCATCAATTTCAGCGCCGTCATACCCCAGTTTGACCAATTTAGCCCTCAAATCGCGAATATTCTCGCCAGGGTTAAAGGTAAAACTAAAAACATCCCCACCTTTGCCATCTACAATTAGGTTGATAATCTGATCGATTGTCATGGCTTTGGTAAGTTCATATTGGCCAGTTTTGATGGTAGATTCGCTATAATTGAGGCGGAAATAGATCTGAAAAACGATCGAATTACGGATCAGCCCGGCATTTTTGAGGCTAACTGCCACGTCGCCAACACTGGCACCCGACTCGATGTCAAAGATTACGGGTTTACAGGCCGAAACTGTGGAATTTTCGGCTTCGCCACAGTCTATCTCAGTAAATACCGGTTGCAAATTCTGTTTGTAGAAATAATATGCTCCCGCCGCTGCTCCGGCCAGCAAAATAATCACAATCAGAAGCGATATAAGCAGTTTGTGTGGCTTGGCAGCCTTGACAGATTGATGACGTGCTGCAGCGGCTTTATTTTTAGGTTTGCCCGTGTGTTCCTCGAGGAAATCTTGCAAAATAATCGTAGCGGCCTCAGAATCAATATCGCCTTTTTTATAGCCTTTTTTGCGGCCTTTCAGCCGCTTTTCGGCCTCAACCGAGGTCAAACTTTCATCTTGAAAACAGATTTTAGCCTCTGGAATGGCGCGCTTCAGTTCCCGAGCAAAGTTGCGAACGTAGCGACTCTGTTCGGTTTCTTCGCCCTGAGAATTCCGCGGCAGCCCCAGGACAAAACTATTGATATCCCAGGCGCGAGCCAGTGAGGCAATTTTCTTAAATTCTTCTCCGTCTTCTACCTCAACAGCAGGATACGGAACGGCGATACGAACAGAGGAATCGGCCTTAGCCACCCCAATACGTTTGGTACCAACATCTAAGGCGATCAACTTCATTAGTTATCCTCCACGGTTAACTCAATTTCAACCTTATTGGCATCATCCGGCACGGTGTTAACCCAGAAATATGATGGGGTAATTTCGACCGAACTTACACCGTTGATTGAGCGGAGCAAGGACTGGACTTCACCAATTTTGCGACCCTTAGCCTTTTCCATAATGGTTTCCTCGGTGACAGTCGGACCAGTCTTGACAACTGTTTTCAGCCTTGCGCTCTCTTCAAGACTACTGAAACGCTCAATATAAGGATCACCCACGGAATAAATACGTTGATTGTCAGCCACGGTCATCTTGGCTTTGATAAACTCCTCAACCTTGGTCTTGTCGAGAGTATAAACATAATAGATGGCTTTGACGGTGATTTCGGGCTTGGCATTCTCGTCTACCTCGGCATTTACGGCTGGGGTTGATTTAACATCACCAGCTTCTGATTTGAAACTAGACTCAATCACGATCACGTCATCGGACTTTGCCTGTTCCAGCAATAAAGTTTTGCCTTCAGAAGCGTGGCTAGCCAGGATGCGCTCCTTGGCGGCGTCTACATTAGCCTGAGTGACGGTTGTAACCTCACGCGAACTACCGCCAGCAAATGCAGTGGAATTACTAATTGTGATGCTTTCGTCGTCATCGGTAATTGGGTTCCAAGTCCGCCCGGCACCAATGTTATAATCTTCACCAGCAGCAACAGCGGTGACTTTGGCGGAACTAACGCTTAGGCTACACTGTGAACTGCCAGAAACGATAGTGCGAGGGCAACTCCAGCCAGCACTCTCTATCGCGCTGATCCCCTCGGCAGTGCCATCAAACGAGGTATTATAATCTTCGTCCAAGGTATAGACTACGGCTTTGCCATCGGCATTAGTAGCAGTCAACTTGGTGCCACTTGCCAAGCCAATCTTAGCCGGGTTCCCTACTACAGGCGTAAAGATCATCCGCAAACTAACCGTACCGGCAGCCTTTTCGCCACGATCCTCTTTGCCGGTAGCCTCAAAATCTTCGGTATATTCGGGCTCAAAAGTTTCTTTGTGGGCATAAAGAATGCCCTCGGCGACATTTTCAGCCGCTGGGTCGGAAGTAAAGCGGATTTCTTCGGAGAAATTAGATGAGGAAGTACTCATGGCTACGACAATTTTGGCAGCCGGCGCAAAGACAAAGGCCCAGACTCCAAAAACAATCAAAATCACCGCTGCAACGGCGCCAAGGATGATCCATTTGCGGTATTTCGCGATATCGGGCACTTTTTTACTATCAGCGCCCTTCTTGCCCTTCTCAGAAGCCTTTTTGGAGCCGTTTTCAAGACTTTCTTCACTTAGATCGATAACATTAGCATTTTTGTCCTGACGCCCCTTGGAAGCGCTCTCAGACCCCTCTGCGGGCGTTTTAGCCTTGTTCCCTAGGCTGTCTAACTCCGCTTTGTCGGTCACATCGGCTAAATCTTCGTCGATTACTTGTTCGTCTGCCTGTGCCGCTTCTAAACTCTCTTTGGTGGGCACCACGGGACGGCTTTGAAGCGTCTTGGCGACTGGAATTTGTGCCATCATGGCCATCTTGGAAATTGCTGGATCCGCAGTCACGATCACAGCAACTTTCTTGTATTCTTTGGCGGCTTTTGCCACTAACTTCATATTCACCGCGCTACGAAGCATAGTGGCTTTTTTGGGTGGCACCAGGGCCACGACTTTTTGTTCAGCCCGCTGAAGCTTGGACAAGATGTCGGTGATATCATCCTCCGGCTCCAAATAAATAACTTCCTTATTCATATACACTAAATATAGCACATTTCTGCGCGCTTGTGTTAAAATAAACATAATGAGTTTGTTTAAGCGTAGAAAATCAAAAGCGCCAATTGCGGTGTCAGCGGCGGATATCGCTAACTATTCCGCATTGGCTGAGTTGACTCTGAACAATATTACCGATGGTGTGCTGCTGATTGACGACACAGGAATTATCAAATTTGCAAACCCGGCCGCTAGCAACATGGTGGGCTATGGTAGTCCATCCAATATGCTGGGACTAGACTACAAGACTGTCTTGCGCCTGGAAACAGTTAACGGTACTCCGGTGGCGCCCGAGCAAAGCAAGTTAGCGCAAGCCATACAGACTAATCAAGCCGTGACTCTGCGCGATTATGTTCTGATTTCGGTACAGAGCGAGCGGCGAGCGGCAATTTCGCTAACTGTGACACCAACAGGCGGACCAAAATCGAACAAAATCATCACTTTTCGTGACATCACCAAAGAGTTGGAGGAAGAAGAAAAACAGAGTGAGTTTATTTCGACGGCGAGCCACGAGATGCGCACACCTGTGGCGAGCATTGAGGGATATTTGGGGCTGGCGCTGAACCCGCAGACGGCGACGATCGATAACCGTGCGCGACAATATCTGGAAGCGGCACACACCTCTAGCCAACACTTGGGCAGGCTATTTAAAGATCTGTTGGACGTAACAAAATTAGATGACGGGCGGCTGAAGGTGCACGAGGTGCCAGTAGAGATTGTGACGGTGGTACGCCAGATGGCCGGAGTGCGCGAGAAAGATATGCGTGCCAAGCACCTGAAATATAGTTTTGGCACAACTGGCCCCGTGACGGGTGACAAACAGATTGAACAGCGGGTGTATGCGGCGGTAGATTTGGACTTTTTGCGCGAGATTTTGGATAACTTGATTGAAAATGCCATCAAATACACACCAGAGGGTGGGGAGATTTGGGTGAATGCGCGGGGTGATGGGGACAAGGTTTTGATCAATGTGACTGATACTGGAATCGGGGTGTCGCCGGAGGATGCTGGGCATATTTTTCAGAAGTTTTATCGCGTGGATAATTCGCAAACGCGCCAGATTGGCGGAACCGGTTTGGGTCTGTATCTGGTGAAGCAGCGCGTGGAAGCGATGGGGGGTCGGGTCTGGGTGGAAAGTGCGTTTGGTGACGGTTCAACTTTCTTTGTAAGTTTGCCGAGGCTGACGCCGGCGGAGTATCAGCGATTGTTGATCGCGTATCAGAATGAACAAGCGTTGATACGCGCGAAGAGTCCACAACCACAGATGGCCGTGGCGACGCCAACATCGCCGCAATCACCCACTCCAGTTGCCTCGCCAGCATCTACTCATGTTGCCTCACAAGTACCTCAGGTACCTCCTGCTCCGCCGGCTGCACAGCCCGTGACGATGCGACCGCAACCGATGGCGAGCCCACCTATAACCTCAGCGCCCATGCGGACGCAAGCACCGGTTCCGATGCAATCACCACCCATGAATTCGCAAGTTAATAACATGCCAAACATTAATCAAGGAAATCTACAATGAGCAAAATCATGCTAGTGGAAGACGATAATAGTCTTCGTGAAATTTACAGTATCCGTTTGACCGCCGAGGGCTACACGATTGTTTCAGCCGGCGACGGCGAGGAGGCTTTGGCCGTGGCCGTGCGCGAACGCCCTGATTTGGTAATTTCTGATGTGATGATGCCGAAGATTTCCGGGTTTGACATGCTGGATATTTTGCGCTCTACTCCAGAAACCAAGGATATTAAGGTAATTATGATGACGGCGCTGTCGTCCGAGGATCAGCGTGAGCGCGGTGAAAGCCTGGGCGCCGACCGTTACTTAGTGAAATCGCAGGTTGGAATTGAAGATGTCGTAAACGTAGTGCACGAAGTCTTGGGTGACCGGTCAGAAGATGGGACAATTTCTACCGCCACACCTCAGAATGATCCTGCGCCAGTTGCGAATTTGACCACGGAGCCGATGTTGAATATCCCGCGCGATAATGCTTCAGCCGGTGTTACTCCTAGCACGATGCCGGGCGCTGGCTTGGGTAGCCTTGATCAAACTGGTACAGTTCCTCAAGCCTAGGGTAAAAATTATGCCGGTGCGTTTGAATAAGTTTTTGGCCGAAAGTTTGGGAATATCCCGGCGCGAAGCGGATGATTTGATTGCGGCGGGTAAGGTTCTGGTGGGCGAAAAGCCGGCAGTTTTGGGTGCACGTATTGACAAAAATGATAAAGTGTGCTATAATGGAAGGATAGTCCCCTTTCTTGAGAAATATACTTACTTAGCGCTTAATAAGCCTGTGGGTTATGTTTGCTCGCGCAAGCGCCAAGGGGAGTTTCCTACCCTGTACGAACTCTTACCCGAGAAATATCATGAGTTAAAAATAGTGGGGCGCCTGGACAAAGATTCTTCAGGGTTGATCTTGTTGACGAATGATGGTGATTTTGCCTTCAAGATGACTCATCCGAAGTTTACAAAAACAAAGGTTTATGAAGTGAAGTTAGACCGGCCTCTGGAGCCGCTACATCAGCAGATGATTGCGGACTTTGGTATAGAGTTACTGGATGGACGCTCGCAGTTGGGTTTGGAGAGAATAGACGACAAGCGCAAAGATTGGCGAGTAACTATGACTGAAGGGCGTAACCGGCAAATACGTCGAACTTTTGGCGCGCTGGGCTATACCGTGACGGGCCTACACCGCACCGATTTTGGCCCATACAATTTGAGTAGACTAGGAACGGGCAAATTCGTCCAGATCGAGAAAAGGTAGTAACTATCTATCGGCTTCGCCAGGGGTTTAGAGCAGTAAAAATCACCGGTTAGACAGTTCCGGTGATTTTGCTACTGCTTGTTTATTGTTTGCCCTTTAGGTGTTACGCCAGTCGACCCGCGGAGCATAGATGGATATATCTTTGCCGCGTCGATACTCATCTATGATTTTAGCCAAATAATCTTCATCGGGACAAACGTTTACTAGGTACATGCTATAGTAGTTGAACCAGCAAACAAACAACTCTCCATCAAAATGCAGGCGATATTTACTGCTAGGTTCCTTCAGAATCTCGATGCCAACCTTCTCGCAGATGGTGGCAGCGATATAGTCTAAGGCCAGATGGATACCGCGCATCTGAAGATCATCCATTGTCATGCCGAATTCCATAATAGCCTTGAAATCTTCGAGCGGAGAGGTGGTATCTCGGTATTTTTGCTGGTTGATTTCAGTATTTCTCCAGATGGTATATTCCAGAAAAAGACCAAACTCATTCGCTCGCATAACGCGCGCAGCGTCACACTCACCCGGGTCTTTGCCATATACTCCGGGGTATTTATTATGCAAAATCGCGGCGTCAGTATAAGCCTGCTTCAGTGCCTTATCTTCAAAATCAGCAATGGAGTAATCGCCGTAGAGCCGTAAGTTACGAAATGGCATTGTAGCCAGGCCATTTCCCTCATTGACGATTATCTTCAGCCTTTCCCGGGGATATTTCATCTCCCATTCCATGAAATGGATCCAATATTGTTCTGGCTTAGTATCGTAACTACAAATTGGTTCCGCTCCCATAAACTCAGTGCAGATTTTGCGCGCATCCGCCAAGGCTTCTTTCCAGCCGGGAGAATCTGCAGCGCTAATCAATAGTGATCGACCCGTCGTAAAATCAATAATGAATCTCCGATTGCCATCCCTGATCCAAGCACGTAAACTTATGGGGCTGACCGAAATCTCTCTATCTACGATATACCCGCCTTGTAAAAATAAACGTGAGAGTTTGCTCATAAAAATTCCTCCTTAAAAACATAAAATTATGGGCAAACAATATTTTTGCCCCAACTACTGGCTTACAAAGTCAACAGTTGGAGCAAAAATATTTCTCTTACAGTAGTTTTAAAGAGCGTTAACCAATAACGCAACTTTTTCTTGCCTGCAAGAAAAAGCCGATATCGGCTGAACATTGCAAAACAGAGCATTTTGCAATGCCATAATTACATTGTACCACAGATGTATAGTTTTGTCAATATTTTAGGCTAATTTTGGAGCAATTTTGCCAACTTGGCACGCAAACCTGATTCCTCGGGCACTCCCGCCAAGGTATCGAGCGCGACGCGTAATAACCCAAGCGCGGTGACATAGGAATAATCTAGCACAGCATCAGTGGTATTGGTGATTCCTGGGATGTCTGCGACTTCGACCAGATGCACCACGGGGCGGCGCGCGAATGGCAATTCTTTGAACCAGTCAGTCGTTGCGAGGACGTCTTGCAATTCATTTAAACCCGCGCCGCCCCCACACAGCAGAATCTTGTTGGGCAGCATATCGGTCAAATTAAATTCTTCCAGCGTAATCTCCACGCCTGAAAGCCAAACGGCCAAGTTGCGCCTGATGGCAAGCAGCATCTTGTCTTTGACATCGGCTGGAACTTTGGTGGGGTTTTTGATGGCGAGTTTATATTTCTCAGCCGTTTCAAAATCAACATCTAATGTTTCGGCGATCTGATGCGTAAAACTGCGGCCGCCAATACTAAACATCTTAGTACCTTCTACGCCACCATCATCCACTACGGCGATATCGGTTGTGCCACCACCAATATCCATGACGATACCCGAGAAATTACTATCCAAAGCATCGCCTAGGCAAGCGCGGCAAACGGCAAATGGTTCAACCGCCACTGCGAGTAGTTCTAAACTAAGTTCTGCGCAGACTTTTTCGATGGCCGAAATATGTACAAGCGGGGCAAAGGCTGTATAGAACTGAATTACCACATCTGTGCCTTTAAACCCAATTGGGTTGGAAATCTTATAGCCATCTATGCTAATACTAACGATGGCGGAGTTTATTAACCGAATTTCTACATCGGGGTTATTGGTTTCGTCGGCAATGGCCTGGCGGGCTTGTTCGCCGGCACGGTCCTGCACACGCTTGATAATCAATGCCATTTCTTGCTCAGATAGTGGCTTGTTGCCGTTCTTGCGACGATAGCGCACGGTGCTAGTATTACCTTTAATCAATTCACCAGCGATCCCAACTACGGTCAACTTACTGGTAGTACCAGACATTTTTTCGGCTTGGCTGAGCGCCCTCTCGCACACTTCAACCACTGCCGGAATATCAGCAATTGCGCCAGCATACATATTGGAAGCCCCCTGACGTGCACGACCAATGCCGATGATATCGAGTTCACCAGTTTTGTTCTGGCGGGCAATCACCGCCTTGACGTTCTCGGTGCCAATATCGAGTGCCAGGATAGTATCTTCTGAATTATTCTGCGCCTCAGCGTCCCTTTGCTCTTTGTAAATTTGGGCGAGTTCATCCATCTTGGACGTACCGTCACCATCTGATCGCTTGACCTTGACCGCCTTGCTCACTTGAGCCATTTTGGCGGAAGCGGCTGCCTTAGCATTCTTTAAAATTTGTATTTTTCCTAGTCCCATTATATCTCCTCATAATCTTCGGCTGGAACCGCAAAGAACTGACTAAAAATCTCTGCGAGTTCATCGAACAACTCGGTAATTGGGCGGTAACTATCAGGTGGAGTAACCGTCACGTTGTCATACTTAAACATGACTGATCCGCCGCCAACATCCTGTCCATTGTCATCATAGGCAAATACATAAACGCTGCGTAATCTATGATCCCATTGGGAAATCTCAAGAAAGATTTTGAGATTTTTAGCATCTGGCCATTCAATATCATCTTCGCTAATTTCGTCAATATCACTTGCGCTAATTGTTTCACCGCCATATTTCTGGGCTACACCGTTATAGCAAGCAAAGAACTTTTTCGCGGCGTTGGTTTCGGGCATGCGATTAACAAAACTTGCTAGTTTGGCTTTGTTTAGCGTAAGTTCATAAGCCTTATGCCCGGAAGCAACCTCTGAGGACGCGGCTTCGGCATCTGGCGCAAGTTGTTTGCTTGACTTAATCTCAATAAATTGATTTTGCTTATAAATTGTTGCGATATCACCAGAGTCGTCACGATTCATGGCTTGCACGGCACATTGATAAACACCAGTCACGGCATCACTTTGCGTTTCGGGCAATTCCATCACGTCAATCAAGTCTGGGATGGAAATTTGCCACCACTCGTTATCAATAACTTCGAGAGTATTTAAGAACACTTCAATACTCTCGCGCGAGTCGTCGTCAATTCCTAGAGAATTGATTGACTCCATAATACCGCCGATTTGCAAATAAACCACTCCGTCGCGCATCACTACGTTTTTGGCCTCAATGAGCACGCGCGGGTCGCCTTCAATCTGGTCTTGATTAAAAATAAACTGGATCTTGGCTGAAGTGGAACTTGGAAGGTGACTAGAAGCCGAATCAAAAGAAATTAAAACCATCTTGAGCGTACTGTCTTCGTCGGGATTGATTATGGTAAAACCACCCTCGAGGCTAACATTCTCTGCTTTGATTAAGTTGTTTACGGCGTCATAGGCAACTTGGTCGGGATTACTGTACCAACAGAAAAACCACAATGCCAGACCTCCGCAGACCACCACTAACACTGCTAAGATGATTCCGACAATCAGCCCAGTATGCTTTTTCTCGTGCGGAATTTTGATGTCACGCTTGGTGTAATTACTGTCTACTTCATGGGCAACCGTTTCTTCGGTTGCTTCTTGATTTACAGTCGTAGGATTTTGCTCCATGACTCTCCTTGCTTAAGCTTTGTTATTATTGTAGCACAAAAATACAAATATAAGCAAAACATTTGTTATAATTTGATTATGGATAAATATACGATTCAAGATATTAAGGCGCGACAAGTTTTGGATAGTCGCGGTAACCCTACCGTAGAAGCGGATGTGGTTTTGATTTCAGGTGATATGGGACGAGCAATTGTACCATCCGGAGCATCGACTGGCACTGGCGAGGCACTCGAATTGCGCGACAATGATCCGAAGTATTATGGCGGCAAAGGCGTTTCTAAGGCGGTATGGAACGTTAATCACGACATCCACGATCTCTTGGTGGGCAATATTGCTGACCAGTCCAAAGTTGATCGATTGATGCTCGAGTTGGATGGTACTGAGAACAAAGGAAAAATTGGTGCTAATGCGATTTTGGCTGTTTCTCTAGCGACCGCTAAGGCTATGGCTAAGGCACAAGATTTGCCACTCTATCAATATATTGCTGCCATCGCTAATACTACGTCTGAGATGTGCTTGCCAATGCCAATGATGAATGTGATGAATGGTGGCTGCCACGCCGATTGGTGTACAGATTTTCAGGAGTATATGATTATTCCGAGAGGTGCTGGCACAATGGCTGAAGCCGTACGTATGGGGGCAGAAGTTTTTCACGAACTAAAGAAAGTTTTGAAAAGCCGTGATTATCCCGTGACCGTTGGTGACGAAGGTGGCTATGGGCCTAAAGTACGTGAGGGGAATAATGAGCCACTGGAATGCATTATGGAGGCCATTGAGGCCGCGGGCTATCGCCCGGGTGCCGACGTTGCCATGGGGCTAGATGTGGCGGCTTCAGAATTTTGGAATGATGACCATTATGAACTCAAGACCGATGGCACCTGGAAGACGTCCGATGATATGGTTAATTGGTATGAATGGGTAGTAGATAATTATCCGGTGATTTCCATTGAAGATGGCCTAGACGAGGGGGACTGGGAAGGCTGGAGATTATTGACCGAGCGGCTCGGTAATAAGATTCAAATCGTTGGCGATGATCTTTTTGTGACCAATACCAAGTTGTTGGAGCGCGGTATTAAAGAAAAGGCCGCGAATGCAATTTTGATTAAGCCTAATCAAATTGGTTCGGTAACAGAAACAATTGATGCGGTGTTGATGGCGAAAAAGGCCGGTTTTCGCACGGTAATGTCGCACCGCTCAGGCGAAACCGAAGATACTTCAATTGCGCATTTGGCCGTTGGTCTTGGCACAGGTCAAATCAAGACTGGTTCGATGTCAAGGTCAGAACGAATTGCTAAGTATAATGAATTGTTACGAATTTCAGAGGAAGATTCGGCTTTAAGATTTAAGTTCTAGTGGCAAAAACTTCCGCCTGATTGGCGGAAGTTTTTCTTAGGTCTTAGACAGAGCCGCAAAATCACGTATAGTTTGCCAGTGGAGCGGCATTGCGTTGATTATTTCAAGTTTGGGAAACTCCTGTTTGATTTTCTGTTCAAAATAGCATAATTCGCCGTTACAAAGAACCAAGCCATCAATTCCATCACGCTCAACCATCTTGCCGATTACGGATAAACAGAATCTCTCGCAACTATAAGATTGCTGTTGATAGTAAATGCCACCTCTAACCTCATAATATACACAATGCGTTAACAATTCTGGCACGCCAACGCCATCGGGCAGAACTACGTGCATGTCGTTGCGTTCCAATAGTTTAACTAGATGACTTTTTGACCTTATATCCCAGGCCGTACCAATTAAACCGACGCACCGTAATTTGCGTTTTTGACATTCGTCCGCAATGGTTTGATTGCAACTAATAAAACTAAGACCGTAGTCGTCCGCAGTTGCTCTCCCCAATTCTTCCAGACAAGGTAATGCCATAGTAAGATTACTAAATTGCAAATCTTTCATCATTTCTTCAACGGCTTTTACGAGAATCGGCTTAGTGCAATTAACGATATCCGCCATTGGTTGATTTTGGATAAGCCTAATAATTTCCTCATTATAGGCCAAGACAACTGAATGCAAACCTGATACCATGCCGTAATCGTTGCGGAAGTTTCCTTTAGTTAACATGCCAAACACAAGAGTATAACGACGCAGCAACGCCTCCTGTTTCTCCTTTCCCGCCTGAAAACTTCGAGCAACTTCCTCCGCGAATGCCTGAGTTTCGCTAACATCGCTCATAAATGTATCCCACCTTTCTGCTTTTTGAGGGACCTAAAAGTAAAGTTCAATATCCCCCATATAACTTTTTCATTATAACATGTCTACTGTACTTTTACGCAATTTGCGCCAAGTAAGTCTGCTAGCGGCTTAGTGAGTTCGTCGGTCACGTCAACCTTAAACGGCAAACGCAGTGGACGCTTACCGTTCTCGTCTTTGAGCACCATAATAATCTCCTGTACGCCGGGGTTTTGTTCACAAAGGTGACGTATTTCGCTAAGAACCTCAACATTGTTGGGATCCTCCACTAGGACATAGAGTTTCTCTCCTCTAGTGTCACGCGGAGGCGTAATTGGTGCTCGCTGGGCCTCTTCGGTGGCAGTCGATGCAGTAGACGTGCTATGGCGATAGCCACTCCCGCTGACGCTAGTGGCGCGACTACGACGCGTTTGACGTGGAGCAGCCGCCTTGGGCACAGGAAGTTTTTGTCCGGTCGATTGGTAGGTATCCAAGACCGTATCTGGTATCACCTCTACCGAATCGGCAATGATTTTAGCCTCCGAAGTGACATTCCCGTCTTTGTCTTTAGCATTGACACGCCCAACAACTTTGATTACGTTATCTTGCACAAGTTTACCGCCGACCTCTTCGTAAAGGCTCGGAAAAATAATTACTTCTTGCTCGGCAATCTTGTTTTCGAGTTTGACAAAGGCCATTTTGGTGCCACTTTTCGTGAGAATTGTTCGCACGGCGCTAATAATACCACCAATACTAAGTTGTTTACCGTCATTCTCGGCAGTCACTAATTCGTAGAGGTGAGTCTGTTCGGCGAAATAAGTTTCGTAGCGATCAAGTGGATGGCTAGAGATATAAAGCCCCATCAAATCGCGCTCCCAGAGTAGTTGCTCTTTTTCGGGGAACTTGGTGGGCGCAGTTTTGATTTCTGGTTCAGGCACGGCACCAGCGTCGCCCATTGCACCAAAAAGATCAGTCTGTCCAGATGCCGCGTCCTTCTGACGTTTGGCGCCATAAGCCTGAATAGCCTCTAGATTAAACAATAAATCACTACGGTCGCCAAAGCGGTCAAAGGCTCCAGTTTTGATGGCGGCTTCCCAAGATTTTTTGTTAAACTTGCTCGAATTAACCCGGGAAGCAAAATCACATACGCTAGTGAACGGCCCGTTTTTGTCGCGCTCTGGAATAACGAACTCTTCCACTAAAGCCTTGCCCATACTTTTGATGCCCGAAAGGCCGAATCTGATTTTTTTCTCGGTGCCCACAATACCAAAATCACCGTAAGATTCGTTAATATCCGGGCCGAGCACGGGGATACCCATACGCTTGCACTCGGTAATTTCAATCGCCAAGCGGTCAGTGGAATTCATATCAGCCGTCATGAGAGCAGCCATGAAAGCGTCGGGATAATGCGCCTTGAGATAGGCCGTCCAGTAGGCCACCAAACCATAGCACGCGGCGTGAGATTTGTTAAAACAGTAGTTTGCAAAATCGAGTAGTTCCGCCCAAAACTCTTCAGCAATTTCTTTGGTAGCACCGCCAACTTTGATTGCGCCCTCGATAAACTGCGGCTTAACCTTGTTCATCAAGTCAACTTTTTTCTTACCTACAGCCTTGCGCAAAGTATCCGCCTGACCACCAGTAAAGCCACACCATTCCCGCGAAATCTGCATGAACTGCTCCTGATAAATCATAATGCCATAGGTGTCTTTGAGGGAATTTTCTAGACCTGGGTGAAGGTAAGTGATTGGCTCCTTGCCATGTTTGCGACGAATGAAACTGTCAATAAATTGCATTGGTCCTGGGCGATACAGAGCCACCATAGCGATGATATCCTCAAACCGGTTGGCTTGCAGGTCACGCAAGTAGCGCTTCATGCCGGCAGATTCCAACTGGAAAACGCCAGTAGTTTCGGCACGCTGAAGCAGTGCATAAGTTTTCTCGTCGTCCAGCGGCAAAGCATACATATCCACATCTTCATGATAAACTTTGCGAATCATACGCAGAGCATTATTGATTACAGAAAGGTTAGATAGCCCGAGAAAGTCCATCTTGAGCAAGCCAAGTTCTTCAATTTGCGGGCCGGGATATTGCGTGGTGAGTGGACCTTTGGCACTGACTTCCATCGGCAGGAATTTTACTAAATCATCAGGTGCAATCACTACGCCGCAAGCGTGAACACCGTGGCTACGGATAGTGCCTTCTAGGCGCTCGGCAAAATCTAGAACTTCGTGCGAGGTTGGGTTGCTTTCATATTCGTTGCGCAGGTCTGGAACTTCTTTGATGGCACGACCGATCGGCACGTGGTGTCCTTGTTCGGGGTCGGGGACGAGTTTAGCCAGATGATCGGCCTCGGCGTATGGCACTTCCATCACGCGAGCCACGTCGCGCACAGCCATTTTACCCATCATTTTACCAAAAGTGACAATATTCCCTACCCGACCTTTGCCGTATTTGCGCGTACAATATTCAATCACCTCATCACGCCGCGTATCCTGAATGTCGGTATCAATATCTGGCATGGAGATACGATCAGGATTCAAAAAGCGCTCAAAAAGTAGGTCGTATTTGAGCGGATCTAACTCAGTGATGCGCAGTGCATAGGCTAAAATACTACCAGCCGCACTACCACGCCCTGGACCATAAACGATGCGCTGCGATTTGCCCCAGTTGATAAAATCTTGCACAATAAGAAAGTAGCCATTATAACCCATTTTATCAACAACTGAAAGTTCATAATCTATACGAGGCAAAATCTTGAGTTTTTCCTCGGCGCGCTCGGGCGCTTTATCGGCCTCTTCTAGGAGTCGGCGACACTCGGCAATTTTGAGATCTAGCGTGTCCTCTAATTTGTAGCCACAGTAGCGGTGGACTAGACCCTGAAAAACCAGTTTGTCTAGGTAGGCTTTTTCCAATTGCTGTGACGTAGCATGAGCAACGTCATCTAATTCCAACTTTTGTAAAACATCTTCTGGCACGGGAAATTTTGGAATGAGAATACGCCCCAACTGCAGATCAACGTTGCAACGATCAGCAATGCGCCGAGTATTGCGTACAGCCTCAGGAAAATCTTTGCCCCAGCGTTTGATGATTTCGTCTGGCGGGATCACATGAAGTTCAAAATCCTTTAAACTCATGCGGTTAGGATTGGAAAGGTTTGATGCCGTGCCTACGCAAAGCAAAACTTCGTGCGCATCTTGATCCTCGTGGCTCAGATAGTGCGCGTCACACGTCACAACTAGCGGGATGCCGGTTTGTTTGGAAATTTCCTGGAGTTTGGCATTGATTTCGCCCTGAATTTCCCAATGCGTGGGCGAATCGGGATGACCGTGATCTTGCATTTCCAGATAAAAACGGTCGCCATAAATTTTGTGATACCATTCCACTAACTCCATGGTTTTCTTATCGTCGTGTGCACGAATAGCCTCAGAAATCTCTGAACCCGCGCAGCCCGAAAGGCAAATAATTCCTTCGTTGTATTCTTCCATGATTTTGTGATCAATGCGCGGCTTGTAGTACTTACCATAAATTTCAGCATCGGTTAGCAAGCGGCAAAGGTTTTCAAAACCAGTATTGTTCATGGCAAGCAAAGTGATATGAAAACGCTGTTTGTCGTAAGCCGGATCGCGATCTTCCTTGTTGCGCGCGGCAACATAGGCCTCTAGGCCGAGAATTGGTTTGATACCAGCGTCGTTGCAAGTTTTATATAACTCAATTAAGCCGCTCATGGTGCCGTGATCGGTCACAGCGACAGCCTCCATGCCACTAGATTTAACAAAATCAACCAGTTCTGGAATCTTGGTTAGACCATCCAACAAAGAGTAATGGGTGTGATTGTGCAAGTGCACAAAATCGCTCACTTTGAGTGGCTCAGAATCTTTGGTTACCTCTGTCATATGTATTATTATAGCACAAGATCTTAGAGAATTCGGACTTAACTTTTGGTTGTTGTAATAAGTGAGCCTGTGCACTCTATATGTCTAATACAGTACTAAGGCAGCGGAGGGGGTAACCATGCCAGCGATCATTCGGGCCATTTGATGGGGCGGTCATAGACCCATCGAATCCAAAGTAATAAGCACTGAAAATAGCAATACCATCATGACGAGTAGATGATGCTCGCAATGACCAATAACCGCCAAAGACACTAGCGAGCATAAAAGTAACACCGTTGGAACCAGATAGATATATATTCCCGCTGCGCACGAAGTATTTTGAACTCATCCCACAAGGAAGGTTAAACTATATTTTATACTTATAATTTATAAATACATTAATTAGCCAAAACAACTTTAGATTTTACAGAGATAAAATTATTTTGAACTTGTAACACTGGCATGAGTTCGACTTCGTGCGCAGCGGGCATTTTGATCTCACTAGTGCTACTGGTACTTTAAGAATTGCTGGTCAATATGGTAGCAATTGGTCGTCACGTGGTGGTACCATTAGTATTACCTACTACTTTGCATTTACTACTACAGTTCACCCATCTCTTGGTCCACACAACCGTTGGTACGGTTTCTCCCTCCGCTGCCTTAGTACTGTATTAGTCATATAGAGTGGAGATGTAATATATGAAGACCGGAAGTCTGTCACTATAACCGACGCAAAAAGGGCACCCTGGATAGAGTGTCCTTTTTATATAAGCAAAACTTATTTCTTCGCTGCCTTTTTGCCGCGATTAGCACCAGCGCCAGTTTGCTTAGCCTTACGTTCAGCGCGCTCAACTTCGGCAATAGCAGTCTGAGCAGCCGCGGCTTGCTCCGCAGCATCACGGGCAGCATCCTGCGCTGCATAGCGATGCGCCTGATTCTCCATCACATGGTTAGCAAAGGTCTTAACAATACCGCCAACCGAAGTCATTCCTTTTACATTATCCACAATATCGTCAGCCTTGGCCGCAATTCCCTGCCCCGTCATCACGATTTTTTTGGCTTCATTGGCTAGGTTAATCAACTTGATTACTAGCACAATGCCAGCAACCAAAAAGATGAAGAGCGCAATCGCTAGCATAATTACCAAGATCCATTCCGCTACGTTCATATTTACCTCCTAAATTATTATTTTATTTTTGTAACGCTGCCTTAACTTCGGCTCCGTAATCTTCGTATTCCATTGTGTATTTGAGTTGAGCCATAAAGTAGTTCTTAGGATCGCCGGTGGTTAGCCACTCGCCTTCGGTCTTCTCGACATAAACATTATTATCCACGGCCATCTTGGTAATGGCATCCACGGTCCAGAGTTCGCCATCAAGACCGGTTTCCTTCGGGTTAAGATACTGGAAAACGTCCGGAGTGAGTAAATACCGACCATAACTCGTGAGATTAGATGGGGCATCTTCAATCTTAGGCTTCTCTACGATGTTCTGCAATGTCATAGCCTGCTCATCGGCGAGTTGAATAATGCCGTATTTATTAAGGACCTCACGGGGCATTTCTTGGGCAATAATAATACCCGCGGCGTCGGGGTGTTGCTCGTACGAGCGCATCAAGGTTTTGACGTCGGAACTTCCGAACACGACGTCATCGGAATATACCACAACAAAGGCCTCGTCGTCACAAATAAACTTGCGCGCCGAAGCAATCGGCGAACCATTACCATAAGGATACGACGGATCTTGCTCAATCACTGTAATCTTAGGCAAATCTAAAACCGATTGCACCGGCTCATAGCGTTCCGTTTTGCCTTGCGAACGCAATAGTTTGCGGATACGATTAGCACTATTATTAAAGTAATCTTCGTAAATTCCCTTGCCTTCAGGTGTGGCAACAATAATAATCTCTCGGATGCCAGCACTGGCGCATTCTTCCACTACTAATTGCATAATCGGGCGATTACCCAGTGGTAGCATCGCCTTAGGGATAGATTTTGTAATAGGTAGAAAACGGCTCGCAAAACCGGCATCGGTAATAATTGCTTTAGTTGGTTGACGATATTTCATAATAGCCTCAATTATATCATAAAACTTATTTTATGCGCGTTTTTTAGCCGCTTTACTTGCTTCAGAGCGCGCCAAGCGGTCTTCGCGCTGTTGTTCGCGATTATGTATGCTATAGATCAAACTAGAAATGCCCAGAATCATCATATAGGCCCCAAAGAAGCGTAGAAAGTCAACGTTAGCCAGGTGACCCGAGTTAAAAATAGCAATGCTAAAGAGCACGCCGCAGACCCCACAGAGAGCCCAAATAAACCTATCTGTCGGGTCTACTGTAGTGCGAAAAGCGATAGCCAGTTCAAAAATACCACGCAATAATGTATAAATCGACATCAGCACAAGATGCCAAGTCATACCCTCATTCATCACAAAGAGAAGTAGGAGTCCAAACACCGCATCAAACACGGCCACAGCGGTAGAAACTAGCCAACCTTGACGATTATAACTGCGATAGACAGAATTAGCAAACTCTACGGTAGCGAGCGCCAACATCGAAATACCGACCACTGGCACCATCGCAGTTGACGTTTCGTCAGACGTAAATAACGTTAGACAACCAAACAAAAACGCAATCACACCCTGAAAAATAAATACCAGCCAGTGACTATCGATATACTTACGCTTGATATGTGCCATAAAACCTCCTAAATTTATCTTTATTATAGCATACTCTAAACATGGCGGACTTTTTTGCGGATATTTTCGATCACTTTTGTGACGGCATATTTGCCGGGTTTCAATACAAGGTCGTGCGCGGGGACATATTTAAGTTCGGTCACGCCAAAGCCCCGTTTGAAGCATGACACACCATAAAAGCGGTGGTGAACCTCGTCTTCTTCCACGATACCCCAGAAATTGTAGCGCTTAATTCCTCGTTTTCTAGCATCACGCATCGCTTCCATATGAAGAAGTGGCGCCCCCGAAAGTTTAGTACCAAGTTCCGAACTCACCCCATAGTGATATGAGGCTTCGTTACCGTAAAAAATCATAAAATTCTGAGCCAAAGTTTCGCCTTGATATTTAGCAGAATAGAGCACAGCCTCACCATTTTTGGCGAGCGCTGTGAATTGTTTGAGCAGAAAGTCTTCCGAAAACGCCACAAACCCATGCCGCCCTGCAGTTTGCATCTGAATCTGATAAAATTCGTGAATATCCTCAGGATTAGTACTTTTTTCTACGGTAATGCCATTTTTGGCTGCCTTACGCAAGGCTCGGCGCGACCTCTGGCGCATACCCGTCAAAATTTCTTCTTCTGATTTATTCAAATCAAGTACACCAGCAAATTCCACCGAAAGATACATTGGCGCCGGCTTGGCACCCAGGCTTTGCATAAGTTTTAGACTAGATTCACTGCGCTCCAACTGCGGCCGCACACGCACAAAGACACAGTTCTGCGCTTCACCTTGCGCACGCATATCTTGAAAAATTGCCTCAACCAGTTTTAGATTTTCCCAGTCCAGAATCGGCCCACCAGCAATCGCCAGATGGCGGCCCCGCTTGGCGGCCTCCACCACGCCGGCATAGGCCGCAATGATTTCACCCTGTTCGTCCACAGCAATGCGCCGCACTACCTCATTACCGCGACTTTGGTGGAACTCGTAAAAATCCCACGATTGCAAAAAGTTAGCCTCGGGGTGACTGGTGACAAAATCATCCCATTTTGCACGATTTTTGGCATTTTTTAATTGAAATTTCATGATTTTCTCCGTTTCTTATTGACTTTTTGCTTGATGTGTGGTATAATGGGAGTATGAGGTCATCCTAGGTGACGTTTTTTCTTGCGAATGGTTTCAACTAGGAGGTTAATCAAGTAGCGGCCAGGTTTAATTATAATATCTTGGGCAGGGATAAATTCAACAATTTTGCCGCCGAAACCAGTCTTAAAAGTAGTGACGCCGGCGTAACGGTGATTTTTCTGGCCCGCTGGGGCAATTCCCCAGAGATTAAAGCGGGAAATTTTTTCTGCTTGCAAATCTTGAATTGCTTGCCATAACAAGGCATAGGAGCCGGGCAACTTGTGATGCAAATCAGTGGAAGCGGCCTCAAAATATTCCGCTTCGGCGCCATCAATCAGAATCAGGCCATAAGCAATCGGCTCACCCTCTGCTGTCCTTGCAACATAGATACGTGCATGACTACCAAAGGCTTTTCGCTCGGCTAATAAAGTATCCAGATTGGGCGGTACGAAGTGCTGACGGGCGGCCGTGTCCAACTGCACCTGGTGAAACTCACGAAAAATTTCCTCACTATTGGACCACTCCACTTTAATGCCCAGTTTGGCCGCACGACGCACTTCGTACCGCGTTTGGCGGCGCATGGCGGCGAGCAACTCGTCAGCAGATTTGGTCAAATCTAAGATTACGGTATGCTCGGCATGCAAATGCATGGGCGCGGGGCGCGCGCCATGCGCCGCGAGTAATGATTCTTGCTCGGCTCCGCGCCGCAACTGCGGACGTAGACGCACAAACACGCAGCCCTCCTGCTTGGCCACCGCGCGGAGCCGAGCAAAGATTGCTGTGACGGCAGCCGAGTTAGTCCAATCGATCAACGGTCCACCGGGAACTTCTAAATAACGTCCGCGCTTGGCATCCTTCACCAACATCAGGCACCACGACAGCCCGCGAGCATCAACCGCCTTCTGCCCTTCTCGATAAACATCAACATCGACATCAGCATCAGCGTTAATATCAGTATTAGTGTCAACGTCAATATTAGCATCGCCCTCATCGGAAGATTCAACCACTTCTTCCTCAGAATACTCAATCAGTACCTTATGGCCGATTAGTTCATTCATCCTAGCCCAGGCTGGCGACTGCAAAAAATTTGCTTCAGGGTGCGCAGCCTGAACTTTTTTCCAGATATGCTTCAATTCAGACCAAGAATCAGGCAGCGAAACAGGGCAAGAATCAAGCCGAGGCTCAGCACCGGCAACCATCACATCCGCGCTGCAATATTTGAGTTCAGTCATTATTCTCTCCATCTAGCAAATATGGCCGAATAAGTTCACGCACGGGCGCCAACTTTTCCTCTGGATACCAAGTAGGTAAGTTAATAATGGTTTTGGCAATTTTGACGGTATTAGGGCAAGTCTTGACGGGAAAATTTGCTTCCTTGGCATAACGCTCTGGTGAAACCGGTACATCGTACCAGATTTCGTTCAGATAATATCCCTGCGTAACACATTCGGCCAACAACTTATCGCGTTTATTTACAAAATAATGCTCACGCAGTGGTCCAATACCTTGAGTTGATGGAGCCTTGGGAAACTGTTCGAGTTGCTTTAGGGCGAGTTTGGCTTGCCAATTGCTTAGTTTGACATCGAGGTTTAACTCCGCGTCGGCAGAACGCTCAATCCAGCCCAACTTCAAAAAAATCGCGGTAAAAATTTTGCCAAGTTTAACATGATAACCCGCACGGATGATGGCGCCAAGCGCAGGATACCAGCGCTCGCGCCAGCGAGCGCTGCGCTTGGCGCGAAATCGGGGCGGCGACGGCATGGCAAACTTGGCACTGCGCAGCACCAAAGCACCACCGGCAATCGTGTCAATTGCCTTCCCTTTGCCGAAAGATAATGCCGTCGCCGCCCCCACACTGCCGATTTCACGCCCGTCGGCGTAAAATCGGCCAGCACAGTGCGCCAGATCTTCCACAATTTCTAAATGATTTTTCTTAGCCACTTGCTCTAATTTAGCCATGTCAAGTGGTAGCCCAAGGGTATTTTGCGCTACAATTGTACTTACATTATAGCAAACCTTAAGCGTTTTGTCAAGAGCCTGCCAATCATATTGCAAAGTTTTAGGATCAATATCTACAAAAACCGGCTCACAACCGGCGGCGCGCACGGCACGCACCACGGCAATACAAGTTAGCCCAGGGATAATTACTTGGCTGCCTTTTGGCGCAACACTCACCAGTGCAGCCGCTAGCGCTGAGCGCCCCGTATGATATAACGCCACTCGTGCTTCCGGATCAGCATCTGCGGTTTTTTCTACTTTGTAATGCTTGGCCAGGGCCGCCTTGAGCCGCCAACTATCCTTTGTCCCACCATAAGCAAACAGATGCCGCAGTGCTTGTCTGCCGCTATAATTTGAGGCCTGACCTAGAAAAATCATGCTTTCCTCTCTGGCATTGTATTCCGAGATTTTTTGGTTACGGCTTTAACTTTGCGCTTAGCCTTTTCTATACGGCTAACTTTGGGGACCGAAGCAGAAGTAATCGCACCCGGCAAGGGCTGGCTAGATGTTTTCGCTGGATCTAGCGGAACAAAATCAATCTTTTCGGCCGCTTTTTCATTTAGTTCAGCCACAAGACTTTTGGTTTGCGACCGCACTAGTTTATCTTGCGGCTTGCTCGACAGTAAATTAGCACTTGAGATAATCTCGGGGGTTTTGGCTCTTTGAGCGGCTTTACGCAAACTTGCCGAAGCAGAGGCTGACGCCACATCAACATCCGGAGTTTTATTAACCGGAGCCTTTTTTAGGCTAGCCGAAGCCGAAACTTTACCTGCATTGGTTGATTTGGTGAGAACCTCCGGTGACTTATGGCGATATTTAACCGCAGCGGCATCGGTATCCGACACCACCATTCCAGTGGTAATTTTCTCCCCAGTACGCAAAACCAACTTGGTTGGCACATTGGGCGCTACCGAATTTTGCGGACCCTTAGCCTCGAGAACCGGCTCGGGCGCCTTCTTGAGCGCAAGCGCCGCCGAAACCGCCGTGGCACTATCCACAGTGGGTAATTTGATCTCGGGCGGGTGCATATAAGCCTGATAAATTGCCTTGGCAAGTTCCGTTGGATGCGAGATATATGGTGCGTGAGTCCATCCAGGAAAGATGTCCAAGGAACTATTCACAATACGCAAATGCATCATCTCGGCCTGGCGCGGTGGCGTTACGGTATCGGCCGCGCCCCAGAGAATCGAAGTTGGCACCAGAACTTTACTCAAATCAAGTTCGCGATCCGACTCCAACATATTGGACAAGGTTTTTTTCATATTCTCTGGCGCCCGAGCGTAATCAGTGGAACCAGTCACTTTGTGCCAGAGTTTGGCCAAACCGGGGATGTTCTTAAGAAAACCAAAGCGCTTAGACAAAGTGCGCACTACATCGCGCTTGTTAGAAATTTCGTAAATTCCAGCCGCATCGAGCAAAATCAGATGTTTGAGTTTGTCGGGCTGCTGACTGCAAAGGTTAAGCAAGATACGTCCACCATTACTATGCCCCAAAGCCACAGAACCTTTGGGAATGTTGCGATCGGCCCATTTGACATAATCGTCTATTGTCCAGACTTTTTTGGAAGGCGTAGTAAGGCCGGGGACATGCAGCATCTCAACCTTAATTCCCTTCTTCTCCAGCAGGCTAATTGTGCGTTCCCAGGGAGCGGTGGTATAAGTCCAGCCATGAATAATATATAATTTCGGTTTTTTCATACTAAACCTCGCTTGGCGCGACGCTTGACTGCGGCTTTTTCACGGCGTGGCAACCGGCTGGCGTCTTCGGGATCTTCTAGCAATTGCTCGATGATCCATTCGAGATATTGGCTACCCTTGAAAATAATAGTTTCGTCACCAGAAGTATTATTTTCAATAAATTTGAGGGCTTTGTGTGGGTCGAGTGTGGTACGAGTATCTACTCCAAGTTCGCGCAGGCGCGGAGCGGTGTATTCTTTGGTGCGACGCCCCACCAAAATCACCATTTCGGGCTTGGCGGCAGCAATCAAATCAGCCAATTTACGGTGCTCTTCACCCTCGAGTGAGCCTTGGTCCACAATGTCACCAATTACCAGCCACTTATGTCCAGCATGCAAATTTTTAACCATCTCGAGAATGCTCTCGACGCTAATCAAATGCGCATTGTAACTACTATCAATCAGATTAAGTCCGTTCTTTCCCCGGAAATACGAACTGCGCCCAGGTGGCACTGGCATACTAGAAAAATCAGTCTTGAGCGAAATACCGAGATACTCCACCAATTTCTCTAGCATCAAAAGTTGAATTGCCAAATCTTTGGGCTGAGGCTGAGCGAAGTGAAAGGAAGCCGATTCAAAGATAAAATCGGTGCGCGTCGGATAAACATTATAACGCTGCAAGGAGTCGCGACTAACAGCAACTACCTTAGCCTTAATATCTTTGGTGACTTGACGCATCAAATCATTATCGGCGTCGATGTAAACTTGCTTGGTGGTATTAGCCGGGAGCGTGGCAAACTCGTGGGCAATTGCTTCGTCCAGTGTGGCAAATTTACCCTCTTTGACTTCTTGCTCGAACTGCACAGCATGGCTTAGCCCTAGCGACACCCAAAGCGTCACCTCTGGCTTGAGCCAAGTAGCCAGAAACTCGGTTTCGCGCGGGCGCTCACCGTCAATCTCCACTACATAAAACTCTCCGGTCCGCTTATAATATAGTGCCCGCACGGGCGCCTGAAAAATTAACTTCACCCAACGCCATTTGGAACCACGGATGCCATCCATCCCCAAAAGATCAAAAGCAATGCCAAAGGCAGAGTTGGCATCGTGCGAATAATGTGCACGGTTGCCTAGTTCAAACTCTACCATATGGAGCATGGTAGTCTTGCCGGCTGAGCCAGTCACGGCAATTACCCGCGGTTTCCACCTCTTAAAAGCAAAATTAGCAAAAAAACGGAAATACCTCGCTGCAACGAAATAGAAGCGCTTTTTGAGTCGCATTACTACAGTCATGTAACCATTATAGCACAAAAAGCCCCATGCATTTGGTTTCATGGGGCTTTAGAGATTTACATCTTGATCTCTGCGTCAACGCCAGCCGGCAAAGAGAGATTCTGCAGAGAATCAATGGTCTTTGGCGTGGCATTGGAGATGTCAATCAAGCGCTTGTGAACTTTCATCTCGAAGGCTTCACCACCAGTCTTGTAGACGTGTGGGGACTTCACCACGGTGAAAGTGCTGCGCTTGGTGGGCAGAGGCACTGGCCCAGACACAGTGGCACCCGTCCGGATGGCGGTATCTACAATTTGTTTTGCGCTCTGATCAATAACGCGGTGATCGTACGCCTTGAGGCGGATACGAATCTTCAAACCTTCGCTTTTCTTGGCTTCGGTCATGATTTCCTTTCCCGCCCTATAACCTCAGATAGCCTCTAGACGGGCCGTCTATGAGTTTTTAGGGCAATTTTTATACCTTATACTTCCATTGTATCACACTTATGTCAAAAAGTCAATACTAAAAATGAAAAGTGGCGCCCCGCAGGGGCGCCTTAGTTACTCCGCGATCGCGGAAAGTTGACAGAAAATCTGCAAAAATTCGGTAAGCATAAAGGTTTCATACTGTTTTTCTACGTCGTCGCGGCCTTTGCTATCGCGTGCATCAGTCAAAGCCTGATTTAGCGACTCAGCATGAGCCTTTAATGAATCCTCTACGCGCGCCAGCCATTCTTTAAACCGATCTTTCTGGTTCTCCGCTACTCTCTCAATGTTGTCGGAGTAAATTTCCCGCGCAAAAATGCCAATCCTGTTGCGAGTTTCCTCCAGTGTGGCTGAATTCTCGATAATTGTCGCCACGTTGCGCTGAATTTCGTCACGCCCTTCTCTGTCCAATAATGATGTACTCATTTTTTGAGCCCCCTTTGTATTTTTTCGACACCCAAAATGCCGATGTCTTTTCTTATTGTAGTATAGAATCGATATTTTGTCAACAGAATTTTAACATATCACGCAAAAATATCCCCCAAATTGAGGGATATTTTTAGCAGTTCTCTGTTATGTTACTTAATGATGTTAGTAACAACACCAGAACCGACAGTCTTGCCACCTTCGCGGATAGCGAAGCGGTCGTTGTTGTTCATCGCGATTGGGGCGAGCAACTTAACCTTGAAGGTAACGGTGTCACCTGGCATGACGATTTCCTTGTCGGCTGGAAGTTCAACTTCACCAGTCACATCGGTGGTGCGGAAGTAGAACTGTGGCTTGTAACCCTTGGAGAATGGAGTGTGGCGGCCACCTTCCTCTTTCTTCAAGATGTAAACCTGAGCCTCAAATTCGGTATGTGGAGTAATGCTACCTGGAGCAGCGATCACCTGACCACGCTCGATTTGTTCGCGCTCAATACCGCGGAGCAGTAACCCGGCGTTATCACCGGCTTGACCCTGATCGAGAGTCTTGTGGAAGGCTTCGATACCAGTCACGACGGACTTCTGAGTGTCTTTAAGACCAACGATTTCAACTTCGTCGTTCAGTTTCACAACACCTTGCTCGATACGACCGGTAGCAACTGTACCACGGCCCTTGATCGAGAAGACATCCTCAACTGGCATCAAGAATGGCTTATCGAGATCATGCTCAGGGATTTCGAACCATTCATCCATCGCCTTAACGAGTTCCATGATGGCGTCTTCGTTCGCAGCATCGCCCTCGAGAGCCTTCGTAGCGGAACCTTTGATGATCGGGGTGTTATCACCATCATAGCCGTACTTGTTCAAAAGTTCGCGGACATCCATCTCGACGAGCTCGACGAGGTCAGGATCAGCGAGGTCCATCTTGTTCAAGAAGACGATGATCTTCGGAACGTTCACCTGGTGAGCGAGAAGGACGTGCTCGCGAGTCTGTGGCAACGGACCATCGTTCGCCGCGACGACGAGGATGGCACCATCAACCTGCGCAGCACCGGTAATCATGTTCTTAATGTAGTCGGCGTGGCCCGGCATGTCGACGTGAGCGTAGTGGCGCTTCTCAGATTCGTACTCCTGGTGAGAGGTAGCAATCGTGATACCACGAGCCTTCTCTTCTGGAGCGTTATCGATCTGGTCGTAAGCGACGGCTTTGTTAACGTCTGATGGAAGTTTCTTTGCGAGTACGTTGGTAATCGCAGCAGTAAGAGTAGTCTTACCGTGGTCAACGTGGCCCATCGTACCGA
>CAYXCA010000006.1:0-45329 GCA_964463545.1 uncultured Candidatus Saccharibacteria bacterium
AAGTCGCTGACAACAGTGGCGCCAAAGAACTTGGTGTAATCCGTGTCCTTGGTGGCACGCGCGCTCGCTATGCCCGCGTGGGTGACATCGTCACTTGTAGTGTCAAAGACGCCAGCCCAACTGGCAACGTTAAGAAAAAGGCTGTTGTGCGCGCCGTGATCGTTCGTACCCGTCAACAAATTCGTCGTCCTGATGGTTCCACCATCCGTTTCGACGATAATGCTGCCGTTTTGGTCAACGATGATAAAACCCCAAAGGGAACTCGCGTTTTCGGACCAGTTCCTCGCGAGTTGCGCGACCTCGGCTTCAACAAGATTATCAGTTTAGCACCGGAGGTACTATAATATGGCTAAAAGTCTTAAAGTAGGCGACAAAGTCAAAGTACTCGCCGGCGATCTCAAAGGCAAAGTTGCTGAAATCGTCAAAGTCGACAAGCAGGCTGGCAAGGCTATGCTGAAAGACCTCGGTATCCGCACTCGCCATATGAAAGCGACTCAATTTAATCCTAAAGGTGGCAAAAAGGAGATCCACGTCGGTGTCCATATGTCCAACCTCAAAAAGGAGAATAAATAATGGCTGACGCAAAAATTACTCCACGCCTCAAAGCGTTGTATGATGAAAAAATCGCCAAACAACTCAAGGATGAACTTGGGCTTGATAACATCAACCAAGTGCCAAAACTCGAAAAAGTTGTGATTTCATCCGGCGTTGGCAAAAAGCGTGAGGACAAGAAATTTACTGAAACCGTTGAACTCACTTTGACCAAAATCACTGGCCAGGCTACCACAAGTCGTCTAGCCAAAAAGTCCATCGCTACCTTCAAAATTCGCAAGGGCATGGGCGCACCAGTTGGTTATCTCACCACTTTACGCAATGATAAAATGTACGAATTTGTTGACCGCTTGATCAACATCGCTCTGCCACATGTCCGTGACTTCCACGGCGTTAGCCGCAAAGCCTTCGACAAGCAAGGCAACTACAGCCTTGGCCTCAAAGAGCAAACTGTCTTCCCCGAAATCACTTTCGAAGATGCCGCAGTTTTGCACGGTCTTGAAATCACTTTTATCATCAAGAATGGATCTAAAGAAGGGAGCACCAAATTGTTAGAAGCATTTGGAATGCCGTTTGAAAAGGAGAACAAGTAATGGCCAAGAAGTCTGCTGTACTCCGTGATGAAAAACGGCGCAAAATGTACGAAAAATATAAAGCCAAGCGTGCTGAACTAAAGGCTGCTGGCGACCTTGAAGGTCTACAAAAGTTGCCCCGCAACGCCAGCCCAACTCGGTTGAAGAACCGCGACATGCTCGACGGTCGTCCCCGTGGTTACATGCGCTACTTCGGCCTCAGCCGTATTAACTTCCGCGAAAAAGCCTCCAAAGGCGAAATTCCGGGTGTAACTAAAAGTAGTTGGTAAGAGAAAGGAGAGAAATATGTCATTACAATCAACTGATCAAATCGCCGATCTTATCACCCGCATTCGCAACGCTATCATGGTTGGTAAAACCGAGATTCGTGTTCCAACCAGCAAATTGAAAGTTGCCGTAGTTGAAGGCCTCAAAGGCGCCGGCTACATTGATAGTTACGAAATCGAAGAGGCCCAGCCTCGTGGCATCTTGCATGTTGTAATTTGCCCAGAAGGTGGCATTGCTCGCATCAACGAGATTACCAAAGTTTCCAAACCAGGTCGTCGCGTCTACGTTGGCTCCGAGGAAATTCCAGTTGTCAAATCTGGCCGTGGTTGCGTCTTAATTTCCACTTCCAAGGGAATTATGACCGGCAAAGAAGCCAAGAAACAACACCTTGGTGGCGAGATTCTAGTCAAAGTCTACTAAAATCTAATAGTCAAAAATGCTCTCCGCAAAAGGGAGTATTTTTGTTGCAAAGGCAAAGGAAAAGGCAAAAGAAAAAGATTGAAAAGGCATAATACCAAGCATCAGCCTAGACATAGCATTATTGATAGCGGAAATGATAGCACAAATCATAGCAGAATACTTATCACATTTTGCATAAAAAAGTGCTTGCAATTTTGATAACAGTGCACTATAATAGAGGTAAGTTCAAAAAGAATTAAAAGGAAAGGAATAATATTATGAACCAGCCGCCAATGGCGATTCCTGCTCCGCAGGAACTAATTAAAAAACTAAACAAGGAAGATCCCGTGATGCTGTCACTGCGGGTCAAACCTAGCACCAAGCAATTTTTTGAAGAACTCGCCAGTTCTGATAAAGGTTTAAGTACTAACACTCTCATCAACGAATTGCTCGAATCTTATGCAGATTATTACAGTCATAATCGCTCAACGGTCAAAACGCCAGTATCAGTCATAATGCGTGAATATCTATACGCAGTGGCCGAACGAATCCAGGACGGAGATGACGAGAGTCTTATCACCTACGTCTATAATCATAAGCGGATGGTTTTCCTGAGTAATGGCGCGTCGCTTGCCGAATATATTGATACAGTTGCGATTCTGGATGAAATCAAAGCAAACCCTTCCAGTCCTAATTCGCTCTCGGCATTAGCAGTTATCAAGCCACTCGACACCGACGATAGCACGGATCTTCCAACCGACACTAATCAAATTTTAGAATTTATCTGCACTAACCACTTGCCAAAAGGCAAAAAAGCCAGTTACACTCCAGATGACATGGAGGCTAAACCCGGTGACGATCCTTATTATGAATTCCGCGATATTGGCGTCACTCCAGAATATTGGGCTGTCGTCGTCACAATGGGAAATGCCTACCTCAATAAACTAGCCGAGATTCAGCCAACGATTCGCGCTGTCACTAATACGCGTTTCAACCGTTTGCTGGTCGACGTTATCAATGATGCCAAAAACCGCGAAGATCTAGCCAAATTGCTCGCTGAGGCCTTTGCAAAATTCTTAGAGGATACCGTCGATGACTAACGAAGCGAAACTACTACTCAGCGAAACTTTTCTAAAGATCGCTCAACCTGAACCAAACAGCGCCGTTAAATGCACCTACCACTATCTGCAACGTTTCTCCGAACGCGTCGCACGCAAATGTCGTCGTCGTTGGCATTTTGCCGAACAAGCCTATTTGTACGGCATCGATTCCGAGGACATTAAAAATTGCCATTTTCGTCGCTATTGCGAAAGTCGAGAAATATCTTACCAAACCAAGGCTAAAATTTATCACGGCTTCATTTATTGGTTCCGCGACAATATTGCCATCACCATCATACCAATACCAAAACAATTTCAAGGTTCAAGAAAAAACATTGCCTAAAACTCCAATCTGTGCTATAATGAACAGAATAATATTAAGAAAGGGAAATATGAGTCGTATCGGAAAACAACCCATCGCAATTCCGACGGGAGTGACAATCACGGTCGGCGACAAGGATATTACTGTCGCAGGGCCGAAGGGTTCACTCATCGTCCCATTGCAGCAAAATGTTAAAGTTGCCGTCGAAGATAATCAAATCGTCGTTACGCGCAGTGATGACGAACCAAAATCTCGCGCTTGGCACGGTTTGCAACGCGCACTTCTCAACAACGCTGTTCAAGGCGTTACCAAAGGTTTTGAGAAAAAACTCGAGATCAACGGCGTCGGTTTCCGCCTGTCTGGTGGTCCAAAAGAAATTGAGATGGCCCTAGGCTTCTCTCATCCAGTCAAGTACCAAGCCCCCGAGGGTATCGAACTTAAGACTGACAAGATGACCATTACCGTCAGCGGTATCGACAAACAGCAAGTTGGTCAAGTTGCTGCCGAAATTCGGGCACTAAAGAAACCCGAGCCATACAAGGGCAAAGGTATTAAATATGTCGACGAAGTTATTATTCGTAAGGCAGGAAAGGCTGGTAAGAAATAATGGATAGTGTATTTCGTGCAAATCGCACCCGTGCTAAAATTCATGGTACTGCTGAACGCCCACGCCTCAGTGTACACATTAGTAACCAGCACATCACTGCACAAATTATCGATGATGACAAGGGCGCTACTTTGGCCTACGCAACTACTGTCGGTAGCAAACTAACCGGCACCAAGACCGAAAAAGCGGCTGCTATTGGCAAAGAAATCGCTGACAAAGCCAAAAAGGCTAAAATCAAGACTGTCGTTTTCGATCGTGGAGCAAAATTATATGCCGGCCGCATGTCTGCCCTCGCAGATGCTGCCCGCAAGGAAGGATTGGAGTTCTAATATGGCTGATGCTGACAAGAATGCAAAAGTCGTCAATAAGTCCGGCACTCTCAAGATGACCGACGAAACGGCTGCTACTCGCACTCGCAAAGACATCAACGGTAAGGCCATGCCTCGCCGCAACGGTCGTCGTGATCGCAATCGCAACATAGATACTGCTCCAAAGGAGTTTGATACTGTTACGATCAATATCGACCGCGTATCTCGTACCGTAAAAGGTGGTCGCAGAATGCGCTTTAAGGCCCTTGTTGCTATGGGCAATCACAAGAACAAGATTGGTATTGGTATTGCCAAGGGTGGCGACGTCACTAGCGCCGTCCAAAAGGCCACTACCAAGGCTAAGAAAAATATGATCGAGTTCAACATGGATGGTGAAACTATCTGTCACGAAGTTGAAACTCGAGCCACTGGCGCCGATATCTTAATGAAACCAGCTGCACCTGGTACTGGTATTATTGCTGGCGGTGTAGTACGTAGCATTATCGGCCTAACTGGTATCAAGAACTTAATCTCCAAGAGTCTTGGTAGCACTAACAAAGTCAACATTGCTTACGCCGTAGTTGAAGGGTTGCGTCAGCAAGTTCCACGCAACGAATGGGTTGGCAATGCCAAAGCAACCGAGGCTGCCGAAACAAAGGCTCCGGCCAAGAAATCCGCCGCAAAAAAGGAGGAGGATAAGTAATGAAATACAACGATTTGCAAGTTAATCGCAACGCTCGTCCAGTACGTGCCGGTCGCGGTATTTCCGCTGGCCGTGGCAAAACTGCTGGCCGTGGCACCAAAGGTCAAAAAGCCCGTACTGGTCACAACAAAATGCCAACCGGCTTCATGGGCGGCCAACGTGCTATTATGCAAGCGATTCCAAAACTCAAAGGCTTCAAGAGTCTACACAACAAGGCTACGGTAGTTTATACCGATCGTCTTAACGGACTCACTGGCAAAATAGACAATTTCGTTCTCGCCGACAATGGTTTAATCGAGAATCCTTACACCAAGGTTAAAATTATCTCTCGCGGCGAACTTACTACCAAGATTGAACTCGAAACTCAATTTGCTAGCAAAACCGCTATCAAGGCCATCAAGAAGGCTGGTGGCAGTTTCAAAAAAGTCGCTGTCCCACAGCGTATCGCTGAGAAAAAAGAAGCTTAACTTAATCTTGTGGGCTAAGAAGGCGTTGTATAAAATACAACGCCTTCTTTAGACTATTATCACAGAAATACCTTTCCGAATGATCTAAGACTTGGGCAAGCAGCCCAAAGAAAAATGTATTTCTGTGATAATGTATGCTATAATGGATAACATACGGAGTAATCAGGGAATTTCATGAATTTCAAAAATATTTTCAAGTCATTCAAAAACAAAGATATGCTAAAACGAGTCTTTATCGTACTCGGTCTACTCGTGATGTACCGCTTTCTAGCACACATTCCGGTGCCTTTTGGAGAACCCAAAACTTTCCAGGATGCTGTTCAAACTTTGATTTCACAGTCTGACTTTGGTGGTTTTCTAAACCTGATTTCTGGTGGTGGCCTTACCTCATTCTCCATCCTTCTAGTCGGCTTATCACCATATATTACTGCGCAAATCGCCGTTCAACTCGTCACCAAAGCGATTCCACGCTTGGAGGAACTCTCCCAAGACGGCGAAACTGGGCGCCGCAAAATCAATCAGTGGACCCGAATTCTCACCGTGCCTCTAGCAATTTTTCAGTCCATTATTTATATCTTTATTCTATATCAGTCAGTTCTCGGATCCAGTACGTTATCTTACATGCCAACCGCTACCGATTGGATGTTGTCCGTTACTGCCATGGTGGCCGGCTCCATTATTCTAATGTGGTTTGGCGAATTGATTACCGAGCAGGGAATTGGTAACGGTATCTCAATCATCATCTTCACTTCTATCATCTCACAACTTCCTACCACCATGGCAGCCCTCGGCACAGCACTCTTTGATACTTCCGCTGGCTCACTCTCGTTGTTTGGCTGGCTCAACCTACCAGTAAACCCGATTTACTTCTGGGTAGTTGTTGGCTTCGCTATCGCCATCGTAATCGTGATTTATTTCCTTGTTAAACTCAACGAAGCGCAACGTATCATAACTATCAACTATGCCAAACGCGTCCATGGCAACAGTGCTTACGGCGGCATCAAATCTATTTTGCCACTCAAACTCATCGCTGCTGGCGTCGTTCCAGTGATCTTTGCTACAGCTTTCTTATCGTTACCAGCCCTGCTCGGACAATTATTGCAAACCGTCAACCCAGGTAACGAATTCGGTGCCACGCTTTCCGCATTATTCACTGCACCCTCCAAAGATAATTTCTATAGTCTTTATCCAAACGGCATTACTCTTCAGTGGTTCTTCTACCCCGCGGTATATTTCATTCTTGTAGTCCTATTTACCTACTTCTATACTAGCATTATCTTTAACACCAAAGAAATTGCTGATAACCTCCAGAAGCAAGGTGCCTTTATCGAAGGTATTCGCCCAGGCATGCAAACCGCCGAATATCTTGGCAAGACCATCAACCGCCTCAACCTCTTTGGTGCACTCGCACTCGGTTTAATCGCAATGCTCCCGTTTATCACCGACTATATTTTCATCGTTATCGCCGGCGCACCACTCGGGCTATCGCTGTCCGGTACTGGGTTACTCATCGTTGTTACGGTAGCACTCGAAAATATCCGCCAACTCAATTCGCGCGCGTTAATGGTTACATATGACGAATATAAATAATAAATAAGGATAATTAAAAGTGGGCAAAACGAAAGAACCAATTACAAAAGCCGACCAAAAACAGTCGCTAGCTAAAGACTCCGAATTACACTTACCAAAAGTTCGTCCCATTTATCTACGCCCTAGTTACGTTACTCTTGCTGTTATCGTACTAATCGCAGCCATATTCTTTGTCCGCGTCGCCGTCTGGGAACATAATTACATCAACCGCATGGAAGGTAGCGAGCGTCATACAACCAGCATCACTCCAGTCAACGAGATCGACGAAGAAGTAGACGAAAGCGAACCCACCGAACAAGAAATCACCGAATATGTAGTTGCGCCTGGCAAACCTCGTTATTTTTCCATTCCTAGCATTGGCATCCGCAATGCTCGAATCGTCGAAATTGGCTTAAAGTCCACCGGGGAACTTTCCACGCCATATAATATATATAATGTTGGCTGGTATAATGGTAGCGCAACTCCAGGAAGCAACGGAGTATCAGTATTTGATGGACACGGTGGTTTCACTAATATTGGAATCTTCGGCAATTTGCCACCACGCCCAGGTTACAATCGCGGAATAGCCGTCAATGATATCATTACAGTCGAAATGGGTGCTGCAGACGGAGAAACGTCGGTAACTTATAATTATCGCGTCGTGGATACTGCTACCAAGAATCTCGGTGAAGAGGCTAACGCCTACATGGCTACGGCTTTCGAATCTCCCGTACGCGGACAAGGTTCACTTACTATTATCACCTGTACCGGCGACTGGTGGGCAAAAAGCAAAACATATTCTCAACGCTTTTTCGTCCGCGCAGTACTTGAAGAGAATCAATAATTTTAAGTATTTACAGCATAACAAATCCGTGCTACAATAGAAAGGTAATTTATGGCTAGTCAAAAACAAGCTACCAAGGCTAAGGCTTCTTCAAGCAATAGCCAAAAGGAAGTTATCAAGCTCACAGGCAAGGTCGTTGAGTCTTTGCCTAACACCCAATTCAGGGTGGAGCTTGAGAACGGCCATAATATCATTGCACACATGAGCGGACGGATGCGCAAGAATTTTATCCGCTTAGTGCCGGGCGACCGGGTCGAAGTTGAGTTAACCCCCTACGATCTTTCAAAGGGCAGAATCAGTTTCAGATTGCAGTAGTGAATATTAAATGTTGTAAGATTTACAACAACCGTGCGTCCGGGAAGTGTTGAGATATTACAACAGGTAACGGAAAGGGTTTTGACACTGTGAAAGTACGTGCAAGTGTTAAAAAAATCTCCCCCGATGACATTATTGTTCGCCGCAAAGGTGTACTACGTGTCATCAACAAGAAAAAACCTAAGAATAAGCAAAGGCAGGGTTAAGCATGGCAAGAATTGCTAGCGTGACCATCCCTAACGAAAAGCAAGTGTGGATTGCACTGACTTACGTTTATGGGGTTGGCCGCACAACGAGTAAAGCCATCCTTGCGGAGGCCAAAATTGAGCCTACCACTCGGGTGAAAGATCTCACCGAGGCTGAAATTCAGAAAATTAACGACCTGATTAGTGCAAAATGCACTGTCGAGGGCGATCTGAAGCGCCTCGTTACCAATAATATTAAACGTCTTAAAGACATTAACTCCTACAAAGGCATCCGCCACAAGGCTGGTTTACCAGTCAATGGTCAACGTACCCGCACGAATGCACGTACTCGCAAGGGTAAAGCGATTGCCGTAGGTGGCGCTCAGCCAAAGGCAGCAAGTAAGACTTAGAAAATAGGAGTATAAAAATGACAGAAGAGATTGAAAAGAATCTAGATGCTCCTGTTGCTGAGGAGCAGGTCGCTAAGACCAAAACTAAAGGCAAAAAAGGCAAGCGGGTTGTAACTTCTGGTCAAGTTCATATCCAGGCTACTTTTAACAATACTATCATTACCATCACCGATAAGTCCGGTGGCGCACTCGCGGCTAGTTCCGCTGGCGCCAATGGCTTCCGCGGTAGCAAAAAAGGCACTGCGTATGCTGCACAAATTGCCGCCGAGAAGGCTCTCGAAATCGCCAAGCGCGAACACGGCCTCAATAGCGTCGACGTTTACGTCAGCGGCATTGGCCTCGGTCGCGATAGTGCAATTCGCGCCGTATCAACTGTCGGCATCAAAATTGACAGTATTACTGATGTTACCCCAATCGCGCACGGTGGCGTGCGTCCTAAGGGAGAGAGGAAACCGTAATGGCACGAGATATTTCTCCAATTGTTAAACAAAGTCGTCGCGAAGGCTATGCTTTAGCGCCCAAGGCCCACAAGGTTATGGCCAAAAAGTCCGGCATTCCAGGTGAACACGCCGACATGCGTGTACGTGGTGGCAGTCTATATTTGACTCAACTCCGCGAAAAACAAAAAGTTCGCCGTCTTTACGGTTTATTGGAAAAACAATTCGCTAAGTTAATGAAAGAAGCTGCCCGCGCCGACGGTCTTGCCGGTGAAAACCTCTTGCAATATCTTGAGCGCCGCGCAGATAATGCTGTTTACCGTGCAGGCTTTGCTGGCACCCGCCGCCAAGCCCGTCAGTTGGTATCCCATGGTCACTTCCTACTTAACGGACGCCGAATTGACATTCCATCCATCCGCCTGAAACCAGGTGATGTCTTGGAAGTTCGTCCAAAATCTCAAAAATCTGAATATTTCAAGAATATCGAGAGCGTAGTCAGCGGTGCGGCAACTACTCCGCTTAGTTGGCTCAAATCCGATCCGAAAAAAATGAAGATTGAAATTACTGGCTTGCCTAAGCGCGAAGAGGCAGAGGCCGGCATTAATGAACAACTAATCGTTGAGTATTACTCACGCTAAGGAGGAAAATGACTACAAAAGTTATCCACGAAGCCAATTTAGCCGAAGTCAACCAAATCAGTGACAACAGTGCTGAATTCGTGATTCGCCCATTGTTCTATGGATATGGCAATACTTTAGGCAATTCAATTCGCCGCGTTTTGCTCTCTAGCATCAAAGGTGCCGCCATCACTTCATTTAGTATTGAAGGCACCAATCATGAGTATGCCCCAGTAGCTGGCATCCGTGAAGATATTGTTGACGTAATGCTCAACCTTAAAAATATCCGTCTTAAGTCACATTCTGACGAGCCAGTTGAAGTTGCCTTTGAGATTAAAGGCAAAAATGCCGGCAAAGATGGCGCTGTTACCGCTGGCGATATCAAGTTCCCGGCCGGAATTGAAGTTGGTAATCCAAACCAAATTATCTGCCATATCGACGACCCTGAGTTTACCCTCAGAATGAATTTTGTCATCGAAACTGGCCGCGGCTATCTTTCAATCGAGAAGTCCTCTGACGACCGCATTCATAGCGACATGATCGCGCTCGATGCCGTCTTTAGTCCAGTTCTTCGCGTCCGCTTCAAGGTTGAAAACACCCGCGTTGGTCAAGATACCAACCTACAACAATTAACTATCACAGTAGATACTGATGGCACTATTACTCCACAAGAGGCTTTCGAAGAGGCTAATGCCATCTTGGTTAATCAATACACAGCATTGGCCAACGGTACCACCGTTGAAAGTGCACCGGCTCCAGGCGTTGAATCTGAAACCGATGACTCTGGTCTGGCCCTGCCAATCGAAGAACTCGGCCTTTCTGCACGCACCGCTAATGCACTCGTCAACAACGATATTAAAACCGTCCGCGACCTCGTAGCGTTGTCTGAGGTTGACCTCAAAGACCTCAAAGGCTTCGGCAGCAAGGCATTGGACGAAGTTAAGGAAAAATTAACGGAGTTATTGTAAAATGCATCGTCATGGATACAAAGGCCGCAAATTCGGCCGCGAAACCGACCAGCGACGAGCGCTACAGCGTGGGCTTATGAAAGCGCTAATCGAGCATCAATCGATTACGACTACTTTGGCTCGAGCCAAAGAGATCCGTCGCGACACCGAAAAACTAATTACTATTGCTAAACGCGGTGGCTTGGCTAACCGTCGCTTACTAATCAGTCGCTTAGACGATATCAAGTCTGCCGACTTGCTGATGGACGTAATTGCTCCTCAGATCAAGCGCGATTCTGGTTATCTTCGCATCGAACGCGCTGGTTTCCGCAAAGGTGACAACACCGAAATGGGCACGATTAGTTTTGTCGACAATATTGACCTGCCCAAAAAGGAGGGGAAATAAATGAAAACTTACAGTCAAAAAGGTTCAGAAATCAACCGTGAATGGTATTTAATTGACGCCGGCAGCATGCCTCTGGGCAAACTCGCTGTAATCATCGCCGACAAACTCATGGGGAAAAGTAAACCAACTTTTACTCCACATGTCGACAATGGCGATTATGTTGTTGTCATCAATGCCAAGAATATCCAAGTTACTGGCAACAAGATGGTTGATAAAAAATACTACCGCCATAGCGGGTTCCCAGGCGGCATTACCGAATTGAAACTTGAAGAAGTTATCGAAAAAGATCCAAAAGTTGCAATCGAGCACGCCGTCAAGGGTATGTTGCCAAAGAATAAATTGGCTGCCGATCGTTTGGCTCGCCTCCGCGTCTTTGATGGCGCCGAGCACACTCATACGGCCCAAAACCCAAAGGAGATTAAGTAATGGCTACAAAAGATTCTTACATTTACGGCCTTGGTCGCCGCAAAGCAGCCACTGCTCGCGTTCGTCTTTACAAAGGCAAAGGGAACATCACAATCAACGATAAACCAGCACTTGAGTACCTTTCTGGTAACAAGAGTATGCTTGCCGAGATTACCGACCCACTAGCACTCGCCGAGAAGCAAAACGAATACGATGTTTCGATTCGCGTTGCTGGCGGCGGTCTGGCTGGCCAGGTAGACGCTATTAAATTGGCTTTGTCCAAGGCGTTAACCACTGAAATGGTTGACTTACGCCCAGTCTTGAAGAAGGCCGGCTTCCTCAAGCGCGACCCACGCGAAAAGGAACGCAAAAAATATGGTTTGCGCTCTGCTCGCAAGAAAGAGCAATTCTCAAAGCGTTAAACACAATTTCAGGCAAAATTACTGGCTTCAACCTCAATTGGAGCCAGTTTTTGTAGTATAATATATACTATGTTACCTCAGGCGTTACAAGATACGATTGAATCTCTCGGTCATTTGCCCGGCGTTGGCGCCCGCACCGCGGAGCGCTATGCTTACTATTTATTCAAAAGCAGCCCCCGCATCAGTACTGAAATCGCCGAAACTCTGGTCAATCTCCATAATGGCGTCAAATCCTGCCCAGTGACTTTTGCTTTAATTGACGCCGACGACGAAGTATCTGACTTATATAGTGGCCCAACACGAGATAAAACCACGATCTTGGTTGTAGAAGAGCCGCTAGACGTTTATGCTATGGAGCAAACCAAGCAATTTAAGGGAACTTATCACGTGCTCGGTGGCGCAATCAGTCCGATTGACGGCATCACTGCCGACCAATTACATATCAAAGAATTGCTGGCTCGCATCGAACCAGATCATGTGCAGGAAATCATTATCGCCACCAACCCCAGCGTGGAAGGGGAATCAACGGCACTTTTGCTACAAAAAATGCTTCATGAGCAATATCCCGACGTCAAAGTCACCCGCCTTGCCCGCGGTTTGCCACTGGGTGTAGATTTATCCTATGCCGACCAGATTACACTGTCGGCAGCATTGGAGAATAGAACCAAATTATAATATATAAATATTATATGAACAAGAAAAAATTTATCATCATTGGAATTATCGCCGCTTTAATTATCGCTTGGTGCGCCACCATTTTTCGCCTTTCCGGCATGAACTCCAATAGTTCCAATGACGCCAGCACTGGCATAGTTGAAAAGGTTATCTCAAAAGTTCTCGATGCCACCAACGAGGCCGGCATCACCAACTCTCACCCCGATGACGAAAAACTTGCTAAAGCCGCCAATCTTATCAATGCACCACTCCGCAAAGTTGTCCACGCCACGGTATATTTTATTCTCGCACTACTCCTGCTCACTATCGGCCGCGTAATTTTTGGCAGCAAAAAGTATTTATTAACCTGCGTAATCACCATAGTCCTATGCTCTGCTTTCGCCATGACCGACGAATATCACCAAACTTTTGTCGACGGCCGCACCGGACAAATGATGGATGTGATGATTGATACGGCTGGAGCAGGCGTAGGGATATTACTATTTTCTAGTTATTTCTCCTTATATATTATAGGTAAACATTCAAAAGATACAAGCAATAAAGACAATGGCGCAACAATATAATAAACTATGTTTTCAAAAAATAAAAAATTCAACAATTTTTTCTGAAGATTTTGATCAGTTGCAAAAAAATAACGAAATCATCTTTAGCGAGAAAAAGCATATTGCGGTAATTTATGCGCCAAATGGTTCAGGTAAAACCAGCTTGACTCACGTCCTAAGTAAAGCAAAGAGCACCACCTACGAAGCAACTTATAATGCAAATAGTATTACTGATGCGAATTTCTTCCATATCATATACGATCAGAACAGTCGCAATATTATATATGGTAACGCCGAAGACTTCCTGATTGGAGATAATATTCAAAAAGAATTCGAGCTAAAAAGCAAGTTACAAAAAGACATACAAGCATACTACGCCGCGTGCAAAGAAATACTAAGTGATTACAACATCACGACGAAGAGCTCTCGACTATGTGAATTTTTTCCTACAAACATCAGGAGCATAGTAGGAGATATCGCCAGCCAACGCAGTCAAGGCCTCGAGTACTGGAAACGAATACCAGCTCTATATCAAGCATTGGAAGAGAACATGGCGCCAGATCACTACACTCACATAGATGATGAGTACAGCCCAGAAAAACTCCTGTATTTTATTCGCGAATATAGCAATATCAACTCACCTCTCTGCAAATTCCTCTCCATAAACATCCAAAAATTACCATTGCTCAAAGAAAGTCACAAGATAGTCGAATACGATGATGCTCTAAAAATTCTACGCAAATACCCAAACCAACAACAATGTATCGTATGTGATCATCACATCAACCAAACAAAAATCATTGAATTAAAGAACGAAAGGCGTAATAGTATATTGTCAAAACTTGATAAGGAATTGCAAAAAGAACTATTACCACTTATAGATTTACCAAAACAAGAAGATTTATTTTGTATAAGCGAGTCTTTGCTTAACTTCTTAGACACATTAGATGTCGCCACTCTAGAAAACCATAAATCAAAAATCAATCAATACGGCACAATTGTAGCACAACATATACAGGACAAGATTAATAACGCCCTGAAAACAACCTCATTGCGAAAAACATATGAACAACTACTAGACATCGTTCAATCAAAAATCATAATCGACAATAATGATCTGGCCTTTCTACAGCAAAACGTCACAAGCTGTATGGACAAAGAATTGTCTTTTGAACACGACAATGAAGGGAATATAGTTGTCAAACTTGATGAAAAACAACTTTTAGGGGAGGACCGCTCCAAACTGCCACTCAGTACAGGAGAGCAAAACTTTATATCTTTAGCTTTCGAATTACTCAAAGCCAAAAAAGCAAACCGCCAAATCACAATTCTGGACGATCCTATTTCCAGTTTCGACTCAATATATCGCTATAAAATAGTCTATCTGCTCCTATCCACACTTGGTCACACGAACAATATGGTCATTTTTACCCATAATACAGATTTGATCCGATTACTCAATATCCAGCACGAAGGATGCTTCACATTATATCTATTCAACAATACGAACGGTGGGAATAATGGATTCCTCCCTATAAATAACGAAGATAAAGACCTTATCACTTATCTTGACAGTCTCCCGCATTTAATTAGGGACGTTGATTTCTGCGATAATCATATATCTAACAATAAGCTATTTCTAATAGCTATCTCACCGTACGCACGTAGCTATGCAAACTTTGTCGGTAATAACAGAGCTAAAAATAAACTAACACTAATAATGCACGGATACAATAATATAGGCATCAATTTAGCAAAAACTTTTCGATCACTATTCAAAAGTGACTCGATGCACTTCAGAGACGCTATTCTCATAAAACCAAGAGACATAATGGAGCTTTCTATCTCTCCAGACATGGAAATCGTATCGAAAGAAAAATATCCATTTTTAAACAAAGCCCTAACACATTCTCTAATATTCCTCAAGCTTAGGCTACTCGTAGAGAACGCGCTTGTATCTAGATACCACATCGATACCATAAAATATGTAAAACTTGGCCAAATTATAGCTCAAGCATACAAAACCGATCATGTAGATAAACGAGCATTCTTAATGTCAAAGAAAAGTCTATTGAACGAATTTAACCATTTTGAAGGAAATTTTAGCTTCTTCCAGCCAGCATTGGATATATCTGATACACTACTAGCTAAAGAGCAAGAAGAAATTGAGGCTTTTATAAAAAACGAAGCATAAGCTTCCTAGCACTCTTGACACAACAGTGCTAATTTACTACAATAGAGATAGTTTGGGAGGTAATACTAACCAAACTTACTAAAATCAGAAAAGCGCCCGAAAGGCGCGTCTCCGGTAGCTGAACATCTACAATCTTATTTTAGCATATTGTTAGTTAAACGGGCACAAAAGAGAATAAAACCCAAAAGGATCTTCTCAATGAAAGAAGAGTTTATCCAAGCAATCAAAAATAAACAAAAGGTAGAAATCGAATTCTACTCTAAAGACGATCAAGGTTACATTACGCGGGTCTGTGCTCCTATGGACTATGGCCCAAGCCGTCGTTCTCCAAATGGTGGCAACAGGTACCACGTATGGGACTATTATAGTGACAGTATTAAGGGAGCCCACCAAATCCCACTCGCCCAAGAACAAATTAAAAGTTTTAAAGTTTTAGATGAAACATTTAATCCTGAAGAATTCGTATCCTGGGATCCAGATTGGTTTATTCAACGGGATTGGGGCGACTTAAGCTAACTCTCCTTAGCTAACGGCGACGGCCATCAAGAACACCGTCGCCGTTAATCCTCTTGCCCAATCCCGCCCTCTGTGATATAATTACCCATAGAACGCACGGAACTATCACGCTCATGATATTTTCGTGCTATAATTATATCAAGTAGTAAATAACAGCGGTGGTAGGAATTTTCGACGCAATGATTTACGCATGCGTGAAGCGACTGAGCGACATAATAATTGGACTCATCGGGGCAATCTTTTTGATACCGCTCACCGTCATCATTAAGTTAGCCTACGTCTGTACTGGCGATTTTTATCCCATTTTTTATACCCAAGAACGCATCGGCAAAAAAGGCAAGGCTTTCAAAATTTTCAAATACCGCTCCATGGTGCCAAACGCTGATAAAATTCTGAAAAAACTCCTCAAGCAGAAAAAATACCGCGAACAGTGGGAAGAATTCCAAAAACTCGACGACGACCCTCGCATCACCAAAATCGGCAATTTTATCCGTAAAGGTTCAATTGATGAATTTCCACAATTCATCAATGTCCTCCTAGGACAGATGTCCATGGTTGGCCCTCGCCCACTACTCCCAGGTGAACTTGAGGAACATGGCGGCAAAGCCGACGACATCAAAAAATATCAGTCCATCAAGCCTGGTGTCACTGGCTACTGGGCTATGCGCATCCGCAGCGACAAAAATAGCGACTACAACGAACGCCTCAAACTTGAATATTTTTACATCGACAATCGCAATCTAGCACTTGATGCAAAAATTTTGTTTAATACTGTCGGCACCGTTTTAAGACAAGAGGGGGCACGATAATGACATCAGATACAGATTTCCAAAAATACAGTGTACTTATGAGCGTATATCAAAAAGATAACGCAAAATGGTTCAAAGAAAGCATTGAAAGTATGCTAGCGCAAACAATAGCGCCATCCGAGTTTGTCATCGTTCAAGATGGACCGGTTCCAGAAGAGATAACCAACATAATCAATTCCTTTATAAAGAAATATCCAAAACTTTTCAACATTGTTCAATTAGAACATAATCTAGGCTTAGGTATGGCGCTCAAAACCGGAATCGAGAATTGCCATAATGAATTCATCGCCAGAATGGATGCAGATGATTATTCAGAACCAAAACGTATCGAAGAGGAATTTAAAATCTTCCAAAAACATCCCGAGCTAGATTTGGTGGGATCTAATGTTAACGAATTTGAAGCCGACGTAAGACACCCGATATCTAGCGTAGTACTGCCAGAACATCAAAAAGATATTTATAACTTCGCAAAAAAACGTTGTCCTTTCCGACATCCATCATTGCTCTACAAAAGATCTGCCGTATTAAAAGCAGGTAACTATCATGATGTATATCTTTGCGAAGATTACGACCTTTACATTCGTATGCTACAACAAGGAAGCCAGTGCTACAACATCCAGGAACCATTAACCTATATGCGTGTCGACAAAGATTTCTATAAACGCCGTGGTGGAATAAAATATCTTCGTTCGATCTTAAAATTCAAAAGAAAGCAGGTCGAAACGGGTTTTTTCTCCAAGAAGGACTTTATTATTAGCAGCATACCACACATATTTGTATGCCTTATGCCAAATCGTGTGCGCGATATAATCTATCGTCGTTTATTACGAGATACGCCAAGACCACTCCACGCAAACAATGGAATAATCAGAATTTTACATATTGTTCCAAATATGCAAGCTGGAGGTTTGGAAACTTTTATCATGAACATCTATAAGAATATAGATCGCACTAAAATTCAGTTTGATTTTCTCGTCCACTACAGCGCGACAAAATTCTACGATTCACAAATCAAAGAACTTGGCGGCAAAATCTATAGATTTAGTTTACGTGATGACAATAACTTTTTCCGCTATATAAAACAGTTAAACCAATTCTATCGTGATCACCCCGAATATAAAATTATTCATTGCCATATGAATAGCATCGGATATCTACATTTCCTAATTGCTAAAAAGCATGGCGTCAAGGTTCGTATTGCACACAGTCACAACTCAACTACAGAGCGGACGCTAAAAGGGAAGGTCAAAGCCCTTGCGCTTAAACCCGAAAAGACAATTTCTACATATAACTTAGCATGTTCTCAGGCTGCCGGAAAATTCTTATTTGGTAACAAGCCATTCACAGTAATACCAAACGGTATCAATTTTCAGAAATTCGCATTTGACCTCAAAAAACGCACTGAATATCGCAATAAATTAAACATCAAAGATGAATTTGTCATTGGTCATATCGGGCGCTTTAATAAGCAAAAAAACCATCAATTCCTTCTACAAGTTTTCAAAAGTATCCATAATAAAAACCCTAAGGCAAAATTGCTTCTAGCCGGAGAAGGGGAACTCTTACCAAAAGTTAAAACCCTTGCCAAACAATTAGGCGTCATTCAAAATGTATATTTCTTAGAAAATATACATGACACTCCATCATTTTACAGTGCGATCGATGCATTTATTCTGCCATCATTCTTTGAAGGGCTACCGGTTGTCAGTCTAGAAGCACAGGCAAGTGGGCTACCATGCTTCTTTTCTGATGCAGTCACACATGAAGCTGTGATTGACGAAACGCTTACACACTTCTTATCACTACAACAAACACCAGAACAATGGAGTAACACCATCACCCAGAACCAAAATACAAGGAAGCATGAACCAATATATAATGCTACATATGATGCCAAACAACAAGCCCAATATCTAACCAACCTATATTACAACCTGATGGAGTCGGCTTATGAACAATAAAATCAAGGTCATAGAAATCGTCGGTGGTCTAGGAACCGGTGGGGTAGAAAGTTTCCTCTTTAATTATTTATCTCATCTAGATCAAAATAAGTATCAAATCAGTATCGTTTCTCACGAAACGCCAAATCCCGAAGTCCAGAAATCTTTTGAGGACATAGGTTGCACGGTTTATCAAGTACCGCCAAAACGCGAAAACCTTATCAAAAACCTCCGCGCATTATTTCATATCTTCCGCAAAACGCAACCAGATATCGTTCACTGCCACCTAAGCCTTTCAAATTATGCAGCATTAATAGTTGCAAAATTATGCGGCATCAAACATCGAATTAGTCATACACACCTTTTCTATTCATCCAAGTCTTTTTCTCAAAAAATATTCTGTCATTTAATAAATCGCTTCGCCACTCAACGTATAGCCTGTGGAGAAACTGCAGCGAATTACTTATACGGCAAACACTCATCCAAAGTCTTACGTAATGCTATTAAAATTGAAAAGTACGAATGGCAGCCAAAAGTACGAAAAGAATTGCGCTCAAACCTAGGCGTAAATGAAAATACCACGCTAATTGGTACAGTAGGGCGACTCCGAACGCAAAAAAACCCACTGTTTCTTGTTGAAGTATTTGCTGAATATCATAACAAGCATCCAAATTCGAAACTTATATTCGTCGGCGATGGCCATCGCAAAAACGACGTAGAGGCAAAAATACACGCACTATCATTAGATAATGATGTTATATTAGCTGGTGAACGCAGCGATGTAGAAAAATACTATCAAGCGTTTGATGTCTTTGTGCTCCCATCTAATTACGAAGGTCTTGCTATCGCCCTCATTGAAGCACAGGCAAGCGGGCTACCATGCGTAGTGTCTACCGCCATACCAGTCGAGTCAAAAATAACTAATCTTGTTCGTTTCGTTGACCTTAAATGCGAACCAACAATGTGGGCCGATAATATTGCAGACATGATTAGTAAACATCCAACCCGTAGTTCGCATAAAGCGGCACTATCTAATGCTGGCTACGATATTGAAGAATCTTGGAAACAACTCGAAGATTTATATACAAAATTGGTGAGGAATTAATATGATCAATAAAATAATGCACAAAATAGGCAAAATCATATTCAATAATTATTTCATTTTTGCGACTTTGTTGGTTTTATTCAAACCACTATTATTCTTCTACTACCCAGTCATCAATCGACTATTTAATATAGCGATGATTATCAGTGGTGTAATCATCCTAACCTACTACATATTGAACGTTATTAAGACGCGCAAGATATCTCAATTGCAAATCTCAATTCTCATCCTAATAGCCATCTTTTCTCTATCTACATTACTATTTTCCCATGATTTTGGCACCCTCTTTAAAGTATACGGTCGTTGGTTTATTATAAACATTTATTGCGAACTACTTATTACAAAGCATGAAGATAAATTTTTGCGCATCCTCAGTATCCTCTGCCTATTATTAATTATTGGACAATTTCTTTCGGTTATACTCTTTCCACAAGGTATCATCAACGCTAATCCAGAATTCAACATCTATATTTACCTACTTGGCAATGACAATACTACGACAATTACATTACTACTAGGTGCACTATTTATCTTATTCTACGCGAACTATTCAAATAACCAAATTTATAAAAAACTCGCCGCTATATCCATCGTACTCGTATCATTAACCTTTGCTCTTACATGGTGCGCTACGGGAGTCGTGGGAGTTATTATGTTACTCGTCTTCTATCTTTTTATCTATAATCGCAAAAATGACTACTCTAAATTCCTAAATCTTAGAACTTATCTCATCGTTGCACTTATTCTCTTCCTAGTTATTGTTATCTTTCGTCTACAAGATATGTTCGGGTTCTTTATTGAGGGGGTTCTACACAAAGACTTGACCTTCAGTTGGCGTACGTTAATTTGGGATAATTGCCTTCATTATATTCGGCATTACCCGCTAATTGGTATCGGCGTTCAAGATTTTGCGGTACGTCTTGCGGCTATAAATATTTACCACGCACATTGCACATTTTTACAAGTTTTATTAGAGGGTGGAGTTTTAGGCTTTCTCGCTTTTCTCAACATCTTTCGCATCGTATGGAAGAAACTTAACCAATGCCCATCATATAAAGGCGCTGGCATTATCGCCTTTGGAATTTTTATCTATTTTATAACTGGACTCGTCGAAGTTTTTCAGGATAGTCAAATGCTATACATCTTTCTCGTTCTTGGCTATTATTCGCCCCTATTATATAAGGAGCATAAAAAATGAAAAAAATCTTAGTTATAATTACTGGTAATTTACCTATTCCATCCATAAAAGGCGGAGCCGTCGAAACACTTATTGATGCGTATTTAAACGCCGACGAAAAACAAGGGAAATATCGTTTTACGGTATATAGCACATATGCCCCGGAGATAGAAACCTATAATTTTGCTTATCAATACAGCAACTTCCGTTTCATACACACAAACAAACTATCTTTTAAAATCTCACGTTATCTACGCGCATTTCTAAATAAAGTACTAAAAATTAATGTACGACGAGCCTTTATCAATGAAGTTCTTAAAGATCTACATAGGCAAAACGAGAAAGACTTTGATTATGTTATTGTCGAAAATGATCCGATGATCATCAATGCACTATCAAAAGTATATCCTCAGAAAATTATCCTTCATTTACATAATGACAACCTTAATTCTACTACACGATACGCTTTAACAACTTACAATAACTGCCGTTCGATATATGCTGTCAGCAATTACATCAAAGAGCGCATCGAAACAATCAATAATCAGCCTAGCAGCAAAGCCCATGTCCTTATGAATGGGATCAACCAAGAGTTATTCCGCAAACAAAACACGCCAGACAATCGTCAACGTATTCGCAAAAAATACCATATTGGTCAAGACGACATTGTCTTTATATTTAGTGGCAGAATATGCGCCGATAAAGGGGTCTATGAACTGCTACAGGCTTTTAGCAAACTCCAACTCAAAAACCGCCATACAAAACTTCTAATCGTCGGAGGCTCATTCTTTAGTAGCACTAAAAAAACTAAGTACATCAAAAAACTCCAAACTTTGTCCCAAAAAGTCCAAGAACAAATTATTTTTACAGGCTATGTTCCCTACAAAGATATGGGGAGTATCTACAGTGCCGCCGATATACAAATTATACCATCCATTTTTGATGACCCGTGTCCGCTTGCCGCAATCGAAGGGATGACTATGGGGTTACCACAAATCGCAACAATTAGTGGCGGTATACCAGAAGAATTAAGTCAAGAAAATGCAATTTTTATTCATCGTGAGAATATTATCGAAGAACTATATAACGCAATGAATAAACTAGTCGCCGATAATGCTCTTCGCAAGAAAATGGCTGACGCATCTGCAAAACGATCAAAGGAATTTACAGAAGAAAAATACGTTCATAATTTTTATAAGTTGCTAGAAAGGGAAGATAGTAATGAAAAATGATAAATTAACGCTTGTAACTGCTTTCTTTCCTATCAATCGTGAAAAATGGCAAAATTTTGAACGTAGTGATAATAAATATCTTCAATATTTTAAGTTCTGGGCATGCATCAAGAACGACTTAATTGTTTATACCACACCCGAATTCAAAGATCAAATCCTAGAAATTCGTCAAAACTTTGGTCGCAATAACACAAAAATAGTCACAATCTCCAATCCGTTTGATATAGATCCTGCATTGCATCACTCAATTCAGCAAGTAGCAAAGAATAAACTCGCTCAAGAATTCCGTCTGCAACCGCAAAATCCTGAAAGTTGGAATGCAGATTATAATTATATTATGGTTATGAAAGAATGGTGTCTGTACGACGTAGCAAAACAGTATTCAAATATCGGGATGCTCGTATGGATCGACTTCGGTTTTAATCATGGAGGGGCCTATTATTCTAACCCAAACGATTTTAACTTCGAGTGGCAGTATAATTTTACCGATAAAATTCACTTCTTCAAAATACATGATGACGATAATCTACCGGTATTTGAAATCATTCGACGCATGAATACTTATATTCAAGGAGATCTCTTTATTTTACCAGCAAATTCCTGCCAAAAACTTTGGCAGATAACAAGAGAAAATATGCTAGCACTTAACCAGAGCGGGCTCATGGACGATGACCAAACCCTACTAACCATGTTCTCTCGTCAGCATCCTGAACTTTGTGAACTTCATCAAAGTTCATGGTTCTCGCAACTTGAACAATATAGCAACCATACATTCCAAACAACTTTAGTCAAAACAAAAAATACCATACAGTTAAAACGCGAGAGTCTTTATCATCAAAAACTAATCAAACAATACACAAAAAAGTGGCGTCGCATACTAAACTCCTCCAAAATTAAAGGTTAGATTCATAAGGAAAAATAATGCGCATCGATAATTCAATCCGTAATGCCAAATACAGTTTCTTAGCCCAAATCGCCAATCTTATGGTGCAATTTATTAGTCGCACAATTTTCATCCAGATCCTTGGGCAAGAATATCTTGGGCTCAACGGTCTATTTGGAAACATTCTCACCATCCTCTCGTTGGCTGATATGGGCATAGGCACCGTTTTGGTATATACAATGTATGAGCCTTTAGCCACTAATAATCACGAAAAAATTCGTCAACTCATCAATATATATCGCAAAATCTATCACCGAATCGCCGGAGTTATCACTATCGTAGGACTCAGCCTTACTCCTTTCCTGCACCTTCTTATCAAGGATATGCCAGACATACCAAACATTTCACTAATCTATATCTTATATCTCGCCAACACAGTAGTGTCATACATTTATGTTTACAAGATATCAATTATAAATGCAGACCAAAAAAACTACATCGTCACGCTCAATCAACAAATCTTCACCGTAGTTTCCAATCTAGCAATGATTATCGTATTGCTTCTAACTCACAATTTCCTTTTATACTTATCAACCCAAATTATCTTTTCTATTATATCCAACGTCCACCTATCACACGTTGCCAATAGAATGTATCCATACATCAAATATTACGGCCAGCACGAACTCCCAGAAAAAGAAAAACGTCAAATCTATGCCGGCGCTTTCGCAATGGTATTTCACAAGATTGGCGGTATAGTAGTCAGTGGCACAGATAACCTTCTGATTTCAATTATGGTAAGCCTAGATTCAGTCGGTATATACTCCAACTATTTATTAATCATTAACGCAGTTAAAAAAGTAATTTCAATGTACACATCATCTATTCTTGCCTCAGTGGGAAACCTAACTGTCACAGAAAACACAAAAAAGATGCAAGTTACTTTTAACCATATTCAATATAGCACGTTTCTAATTACAGCATTTTGCTCTACATGTCTAATCGCTCTTTTGAACCCATTCATCCAAATTTGGCTTGGCGATAACTATGTTTTTAATATGGCCTGCGTTATAGCCATAGTTGCCACATTTTATATCGAAGGCATGCGTCAACCAGTATTATGTTTTATAGACGCCATGGGTTTATTTACAAAGAATAAGTTAAAGCCCGTTGTGGAATCAATTTGCAACCTTGCATTATCAATCATACTTACGCTTAAATTCGGCATCATCGGAGTATTCCTTGGTACAGCACTATCCGAATTTTTCGTCTGCACCGTATGGGAAGCCATCACTCTATACAAATACGGTTTTAAGACAAGCATCAAACCTTATATCATTAGATACTCGTTCTTCTTCGCACTAACTCTCGTGCCAACATTATGTTCAATGATCATAAGTCATCTTCTATTCAATGGCACCATCACATCATTTATCATTATAACCATTATTACTTCATTATCGTTGCTCTTCCTTTTACTAACTACAAGCAAAACAGACGACTACAAATATTTCCTTAACTTGTTAAAAACGAAAATTTTACATCGTAACCATAAGGACTAATATGTACAAAATACTCAAAATCATAGGCTTAATAAAATTAACTTGTTATAAACTTTGCGGTTACAATATCAAGTTTACACATCACACTTTCTTTCATCCATGCGCCAAAATCGCAATGAAAAAACATAGTTACTGCTCCCTTGAGTCTAAAGTGCATATATCTAAAAACTGTACAATCAAGATTGATGCTAACGGGAAAGCCATATACTCAAAGAACGTAACTATCATGCCAAACACATTTTGCGAAGTTGGCGAAAACGCCGAACTAACAATCATGCGCAACTGTTTCATAAATCGTGATTGTAAAATTATTTGTATGGAAAAAATCTACATCGGTGAACACTGTGCCATAGCGCCAAATGTATCGCTATATGATCATGACCATATAGTAAAACCCACCGGCGAACAAGATTGGAATCTGTTTAAAAGTGCACCCATATGCGTAGGCGCAGATCCAAGTTTCTGCGCCTACGCAATAATATTGCGCGGTAGCACCATAGGCAATCATTGCATCATCGGAGCAAATACCATAGTTAAAACTACCGTTCCAGACAAATCAATCTACTACAATAAAATTCAACCCCAGATACAAAAAATTAAATAAACTTACGGAACTATCCTATTTATAATTGGAACCTTTTTTAACAATTTCACAAGCAAAGCGCACAAAACAAACACTCCTACGCCACCGATAGTACGCCATACAATATTATATGGACTGAACCCTAGCAACCACGGCAAAGTTTCTGTGAAAAAACCATGAATCAAATATATCCCAAAGGTTAGGGAAGCAAGATTAGCAATATACGTACTAAATTTAGGAATTCTCTTAATGATTGAATCAAAATCAAAGTATCTCCAACAAACAAAGAAAGCCATTGATATTAATACGAGCGGCAAGTTACAAACACCTAGAAATGTCTGTGCAAAATAACCTTTCATCGAAATCAATAACAGTGTTCCAAAATAATAAATACAAAAACCAAAAATACCACATACGTATATAACCAGACGCCATTTACGTGATAAACTGATCTTACTTAAACAATAGCCGAGAAATGTATACAATATGAAGCCTCCTCCACCCAGCACCGGCGGAATAGCATAATTGTTAAAAGATATTCCAAATATTTCGCATACCAACGGCAATATTGAAATAAAGATTATACCCAAAATTGATGCATACTTGAAAACACTAATTTTATTATGCACGGCTGAAAATATCGGCATCGCCAAATAAATGCCAAATAGCGGGATAAAGAACCAATAGTGATTGATATACCTCGTGTTAAATATATTATCTATAATATGCACTGGATTCAAATCAAAAACGCCATTGTTCTTCCAAATACTCCACCAAATCATTGCGATAATTGACCAAGCAAGAAAAGGAATTACTGTTTTCAAAAATCTTTTTCTTACAAACAATTTCGTATCATAACGCTCACGATAATCAAGCAAAGTCGCACCAGAAAGCATAAAAAATATTGGCACAGGCCAATAAAGCACTGAGTGAATCAAAAACGCAGAATAGAACGAACTTTTCTGTGTAAAAGTACCTAAGGCTACAGAATTACAATGTAATATTACCACACCTAAGCACGCCATGACATTCAAAACAGAGTAATACAGAACACGTCCTTTAGTATTCTTAGGTTCCGCCACTGCTAATCTTCGTTCCATAAAGTTCCAATTCTCTTAGTTTCAATTTTTGTAAAATATTGTTTAATGTGTAATTTATCAAAAATTCCATTACGAACAACATCTATCACAGAGCACACCAGATAAATACATACAGCAGTACTAATAATTACCAACAATAATACAAATGGCGGCAAATTTAAGTACTTTACGAAAGCATCCTTCATCAAAAACTCCCGCACAAGATTATTATCATGAATAAGATACACACTAAACGACAATGGGGCTAAAAGTTCAATAATACGAATCCCCACACTTCCGACCCTCCAACGCGCAAACATAAGTAACAAGCATACTGACGAAGTCAAAACAATTGGCGAAGTATTCGTAAACAAAAAAGTGCCATAAAAACCAAACGCTTCGCAGATGTTTCGCAGCACGATAGAAGAGATCACAACTACTATATACCCCATAACAATCTTTTTAGTCCTCAACTTAGAAAGAATGTCATACTCTCGCAAAAAACCTCCCAGAAAGTACAATATAATCAGCCATAATGTCGAGCAACCGTTGTTTAAGCAAAACACATCTTTCCTTAATACAGTCGGCACGGCAGAAAAAGCAAAAAGTGCAGTTCCCAATACAATACCGAGCTGCTTTTTGGTCATCTTTTTAATCGCCAAATTCAATAATGGCATCAATAAAAATAACCCAGCATACGCTGTTACATACCAGTACTCACCAAATGCAACCGGAAAGAAAGATTTTATTATCGTCTTAAACGAGAGAGTTCCTGGCATAAAAACCACAAAAAGCAGACTAATACCGGCCGAATAAAATAAAGTTCTCAACCAAATCATAGCCAAGTTACTATATTTATATCTCGCCCCTACCCCGACATATCCGGAAATCAGGGCATAACAATTCACAGCACAACTGGCAATAATTTCCAGTGACCACACAACTTGATATTGATCTGAAAAAGCCTCAGCATGAGCCAGCATACCACCATGACCAAGCATATGCCATATAATAATCAAAAACATGGCCAAAATTCTCAATGCATCAACACCATAGTTTCTTTTCAACGCTTGTCTATTCACTTCCACAGTATAGCACAAGATACCACCCCGCACAAATACTATCAAACAATCGTCATAAGCGTACTATCCGACCTCAATCGACAAATTATTACTATGAAAGCTAATGTTTATCACGGCCTTGTGCTATAATAATATACAGATTTTAAACATTTAGCCAATGGGGATAGGGAATCACATGTCAGAAACCAAATCAACTGCCAAAAAATCAGCCACCAAAAAAACTACAAATTCTAAGTCCAAATCTTCACCCAAACTAGCCGATGTTAAACCAAACAAAAACTCCTCACAGACCAAATCCACCAACATCAAGGCATCTAACAAAAAATCTACCCCCGCTAAATCTACCAACAAACCTGCCCCCTCCAAAGCTAAAACCGCTCCGAGCAAAAATTCATCTTCAGAGAAGCCCACAAACGTAAAACAAACTTCCAAAAAGTCACCCAAAGCCATCGATTCTTTCACCATCCCCGCCGACCGTAGTAAAACTACCGCCGGCAATACCGAAATGGACTGGAACGATCTCGAAAAACGCGTTGAAGAATACGACGCGCCTGATGATCTTTCCGACAAAAAATCAAAAAAATCAGCCAAAACTACAAAAAAGACCAGCCATCAAAATTCCAAACCACGCAAAGTCTTTCAAATCATCGGAGCCATTCTTTCGTTAGCACTCCTCATTAGTAGTGCTATCCTTGGCGCCATGGTCGTCACCATCAATCTTCTACCAAACACATATCTCATACCCGCCCTCGCTATCCTCATAGTCATTGCCATTGGTTTTAGTATTCTCATGGTCCACCGCAAAGTCAAGCCCGCCATCAAGGTTCCATTCTTTATACTTTCGGCCATTTTTAGTGCTGTTTATATCTTTGGTATCGCCTATCTTGATAAAACTTTTGACTTTTTTGATAGCCTCAAGGGTCAAGATTATCTCACCGAAAGTTATTACGTCGTCGTAAATAAAGATTCTGATTATCAGGAGATCCATAACCTCCGCGGCAAAACCATTGCAACTTACAACGAAGAAATTGACATTTATCAAGAAGCTCTCAAAAAACTCCAGGCACTCGTCAAGGTCGAACTCAAAAATGTTGATTCTATCGGCGCCCTAGCGGATAGCCTAACCAATCACGAAGCCGATGCCGTGCTCATTAGCGCCGTCCATCAAGAAGTCCTAGATGACCTTGCCGAAGATGGCAACGAACGTTTTAGTACCGCCACCCGTATCCTCTACACTATCGAGGTTCGTGTCGACACCAAAAGCGCCGTCAGTGAAGTCGATATTAATATCGCTACCGAACCATTCACGGTTTTCATTAGCGGTATTGATGCTTATGGTGATATGTCTAACATGCAACGTGGCCGCAGCGACGTCAATATGCTTGCCACCGTCAACCCAAAAACTCACGAAGTTCTGCTTACATCCATTCCGCGCGACTATTACGTTCAACTCCACGGTACTACTGGCCACCGTGACAAACTCACCCACGCTGGCATCTATGGCGTACAAATGTCCATGCAGACTCTCGAAGATTTGCTCGACATCAAAATCGATTATTATCTCAAAGTCAACTTTTCTACCGTCGTAAATCTAGTTGATACAATCGGCGGAATTGATGTCTATTCTGATCAACAATTTGTGCCCTGGACCAATCGCCATATCACAATTCCAAAAGGGAACGTACACATGGACGGCGCTATGGCTCTTGCCTTCGCTCGCGAGCGTAAATCTTATTCCACCGGCGACCGTCATCGTGTACAAAACCAACAAGATGTAATCAGCGCCATTATCAAAAAAATTAGTAGTTCCACTGTCATCCTCACCAAATACGCCGAGATTCTCGACAACCTCGCCAGTTGCCTCACAACCAACATCGGCAAAGACGAAATCAGCAGTCTTGTCAAAATGCAACTCGAAAGCATGCCATCCTGGCAAATTGGCCAATACAGCCTCAACGGTAGCGATTCTCATAATTACACCTATTCCATGGGCCGACAATTACTCTATGTCATGGAACCAAACATGGAAACCGTCAAAACCGCCCACGACAACATCACCGCCATCATCGAAGGCAAGCCCCTCTCTAGCCTCACACTTACTGAGAAATAAATTATATTCTCACAAAATCTCCCCTATTTTAGAGGAGATTTTGTTGACTCTTATAATCTGGTTTGATATAATAAAGATATAATTTTTCGAGGATTTCTCGCTTACTCCAATCACAAGATTGGAGGCATAAATTTTCGGGAATGTCCTGCCCACCTCAGCTACCTAAGCTGAGGGATGTTTTTAATCTTCACAATATAGCTTATGGAAGCCTTGCCTAATCCGCAAAACGTCCATCTCGTCAACTCTGCCAATACGCCTATATAGGCGCGCCGCGCTCACTATCCTTACTTGTGATAAAGCTGCATACTCCTGTACATTCTTGAATCTAAAGTTAACATACCATACTCCAGCATGTTCTTGCGATGTTAGCGGAACCGCCATAAAACTCCTTTTATTCAGCTTTCGTAAAACGAATACTGGCCTTACAAATTCTTTGCCTTTACTATTAATCTCTACCCCAACGTTTCGACCAATCGCACACCACCAAATCTCACCTTCACTAAAATTAAACCTAAGACCACGATGATGGACATTCATTTTTACTTCAATCCAATTGCTAAATTCCTGTTCAATATCTATCACTTCGCCCTCTTCCCGTGCACACCACGCAGTTTCAAAGCCGCGCACACATCATGCAAGAGTTTCTCCCGAAAGTCCAACACTCGCACTCTAAAACCAAAAATTTCCTCCAATTCCAATTTTATCTCCCAAAAATGCGTGTTTAGCAACAAAATCACATCCGGTCGCAAAGCATTTCTGTGCTCGAGTTCCAAATTTTGCTCCGCCATTTTTATCACCTCAGCATGTTCATCATTTGCCGCCACTTCCGCCGCCTGCGCAAATTTCATAATCGCCATCTTCAGTGCTCGTCTATTCTTGTCAAAAGGCTTTGATTCTTTTGTTACTATTCGAGTAGCCAATTCATCAAAAACTCCATTATCATCCTCAATATGCCTTCGTCGCTTTCTAACCGGCGCCAAAACAAAATCATAACCCAAATCTTGTCGCAAAATTTCTTCTGTCATCAAATTCTCATTTATCAATTCTTCCCAACCCGAGCAATCGGGAATAATCAAAGTTGAATACGGCAGAGCCTCACGCAGTTCCTGTCGCACTTCCGATTCACTCGTCAGTCCATCCATCAATAACGTCACTTGCCCCGGAAAATTCCGCGTTCTGAGTATCAAATCATAATTTATCCCCATTCCCACAAATTTTTGCAGGGGATATTTTTCGCGCAAAAAATCTAGTGCCAAAGACACTGCATAACCGCCCAGCACAATTAAATCAACCTTACTAATATACCGTTGCAGTACTCGATCTATCAGTTCGCAAATTTCCTCCATATTTTTACCACAATATGGTGCATGCGCCCAGTCAATCACTCGCACCACCTCCACAGTCGTTAGTTCTTCCGCCAAAAAATCTGCCACCAATTCGCCACCCCAGCCGCTGTCAAAAACTACAACTTTTCTCATCAATCCTACATCGCTCTCTCCTCCACCTTCCACTTTACCCTCAAAACCACAAAAACCCACCCCAAAATTCCAAATTATCAAACAAATTGTACAATAAGTCAATATTATTATATTATTTAAACAGAATCAGGCCCACAAAACCTTGCCTGAATAAACCTCTTATGCTTATAATAATAGTATGGAACAACCTCGTCAAGAGCCTTATAAAATTCAGGGGACCACCGTCACCTCACCTTATCCCGTCAAACTCACCCCTGCCGAAACCCGCCTAGTTTTTAGCATGCAAAAAATCTTCGACCCCAAAAATATCCTGGTCGATTCCTACTTTCCCAAGCCCGATTCCAACCCCAACGCTCGCTACATCAAAGAGCATGTCGTTTCTGACGCTGAGTTATTGCAAATTGACTGCCTCGCCATCGACGAACGGGGAATCTTCGTTTTTGAGTCCAAAGGCCACCTTGGCTGGATATTTGGCCACGGTAATCGCATTCACTGGACCCAAGTTTCCGCTTATGGCAAAAACAAGCATCAATTTTACAGCCCAGTACGCCAAAACGCTTCCCATGTCGCCGCTATCACCGCAATTTTTGGCACTATTGTGCCACTCTATTCCGTGATTGTTTTTGGCGGCGATGTTACACTCAAAGTCATTGACAACCTTCCGCCAGATTGCTACGTTTGCACTCAGGCCGAACTCTACGATGTTATTGATAATATCGTCAGCCCACGCCCACCTTTCTCCTCTAACCAAATCGCTGATATCCGCAACAAACTCAATGCTAGCCGCATCAACCCCACCACTCTCGTCCGCGACGAACATATTTCCGAGATCAAAGCCCTTGATGAGAGTATAATAAATTAATATCATGTCAAAAAAATAGTGATTATCAGCCTGGCAACCCCGAATACGACTACTGGAACGACAAAAATCTATACCCCAGCCTCCGCCTCGACGCCGAACATACACCAGCATCGCCGTCCGCCAAGTCTGGCGATAGCAAAATCGGCTTCGGCTCATTATTCGTCGTAATATTTGGCTGGATCCTCATTTTTACACCATTTGCCTTCTTCTTCACCTGGGAAGACGGAGTTGTCCAAGTAATCTTTTGGGGCGGTATCGTCACAATTATAATAACTTTTATCATCTGCATTTATAACGCCATCCAAGCCGAAAAGCAAAAATAAAAGTTCGCACACTCAAAATCAGCCCTCTTTATAGGGGTAGAACCACCAAAAAAGACCTTCCAAAACCTGAAAAGTCTTTCCTGGCTGGGGCTAAGGAACCTAATTAGGAACCCATCTAACTACATTAAAGCATTGGAAGGACTGAACGTCAACATTCTAAAGTCGCTTGCTAACAGGGAGGAGGCGTAGTTTTGGGTGATAAACCCAAAACTAATCGCCCCCCCTCGAAATAGCAAAAACCCAAAATCACGGGCTTCATTCTGGACTAAGTATAAATAACTTTCGAACCTCTTGTTTTTTGCACTGCTTTTGCAAAAACTTAGAATTACTGGTAGTTTTGGGGTTTTGAGTGTTTTGCACTACAATTAGGGTTTCCGTGCTGGTTTTCTTTTTCTATTACAAAAAAATACGAAAACAGTTTTCTAGTAAAATAGGAGTATGGCACGACCCACTAAAATTACTAACGAGAAAAAGTTGAGACTGGCGGATTTCGTTCGTTCAGGACTGACGGTTAAGGATGCTTGCTACGGTGTCGGTATTTCTACGTCAACTTTTAACCGTCTACGAGCAAAGGATGTAGATTTTGATAGGTTAATCGTCGAGGCTACGGAAGGTGGCTGGACAAACGCCGAAGCCCTCGCAAAATATCACTATAGAGGCTACAGACGGAAAAATCCGCCCAAACGCCTTATTGCATCAAAAGAACCACTCGTAGAGGCTCCAATTGTGCCACCAAAGCCCTATGGAGCCAATACCGATAGTCAAAAAACGTATCTTGGGCTGCCAGTTCGTTTTACTTACCCTGAACACCGTCCATCTGATTTTTACTATAATGGTAATACAAACCGAGTAGAGCGTTTTACGAAAGATGGCATTTTGCAGACGATGTCGCCTATGACTTGGGAGCGAAAATACTTTCATCGTGAGGCACCGCCATTCATTGGCTTAGTTATCTAATAGTCATAATAGCCTTCATCGTAAGCGTCTTCCATAATATCTTGGCATAAATCATCACAATTATCGCTTTCATAATAACTATCGCCATAATAGCCATAACTACCATCCCATCTCCCAGCATCGTAGGCTTCATCTTCTAAATTATCCCAGCATCTTCCATACTCATAGTGCACACAAACATTTCCGTAAGACGGAGTGTTACTGTTGGAGTTACTAGGTGTCTGCGTGGTTGGTTTTTCGGTTTGAGCAGGAGTTTCTGGAACTGATGCAGCGGGCTTACTGTTTTCTGAACTTGGTGTATTTGGCTTCGTGATAACTCCTCCACTTTGGCTTGATGATGGTTCGTTCGTTTTGATAGCAGTGCCATTGGAGCCAGAGTTGGATGCTCGCTCAAAAATCCATATAGCCAGTATTACGCATATAACAACCACGACCAGGAAAACGACTAGTGTAATGTTATCATTTTTTGGTTGCTGTTTAGTATTACTAAGATTTTTCGCCCACTCAATCTTGCATTTTTTCTGTATAGGTCGTTTAGTATGCTCTTCTGATTTTGGCGTCGATGGGGCTTGTAGGTTTATTTTTACCATAATATTATTGTATCTCCGCTTCGATTATCTCATCTGCTTCGCTTCTCGTCACTACGGTATCAAATAGACCGATATTTTCATCACCATCGTGAGCGGAGCGTCCACCAGCATATTCAAGCGAAGCATCTTCGAAACGTCGGAATTGGGCGATGGCAGCATTAAGTTCGGTTTGATTGAATACGCCCACTTCACACATTTGGTCGAATTCTCGAATGGTTAATCCAGTTACCCTAGTAAATAATTCTGGCTCAAGATTACGAATGACATCAATTAGGGCTTGCTCCCGATAATCAGTCAAATACATAAAGACTGGAATTCTTGTCACAAACTGGAGAAGTTTTTCTCGCAGCATCTTCTTAAAGCCTTGGCGTTCCTTTTTCTCCGTTTTTTCCTCCTCGCTTTCTTCTTTGGTGGCTTCACGTCCTTCTACGGCACGCTGTTTCTTGGCAGCGTGGACGGCTTTTTCTCGGCTAATTACTTTAGTAAGGTCATTTTTTAGATTACGGAAGCCTTCAATCTTCTCCAGTGCAGCCATAATCTCTGGATTATTCATTACTTTTTCCAGAATAACCGTAGTAGTATCGACGAGTTTAGCGGATTGCCAGCGACGAGCAAGCATCGTAGACGCTGTGCCGTAAGTAGAAATATCGAGGATTTCCGTGGCTTTCAGCGGTCGCATTTTCGCTCCATCAAAACATAATACAGGTAAGAACTCGATAAACTCCTCTAGTCGTTTTTCTGGTCGTCTGGTATCACTCGGGCTATCAAGCGTGCCACTATAATCGGCAATGAGTTTCAATGCACGGCTAGGGGCAAAGTCCATCACATAGCAAATCGGTTTCATCACATTGCGACGCATCGGGTCATCAACATCCTTTATTACCCACGGACTCTGAGCACGAAAAGCGGTCTGGAAATAAGTTTCGGGAAACTCAATATTACGGAGGAATAAGACGCCGCTCCAGGCTGGAATTGTTACACCAGTTGTCAGTTTACCGCAAGACAAGGTAATTGTGGCAGTCGTCACGCCATCTTTTACGGCTTCAACCACTGGGTCTTTAGCGTGCTTACCACCAGGAGTATCACTACCTGCTGCTCGCACAATTTTGTAGTTACGGAAGAATGGGTCGAGACGAAGCAGCCGTTCCATTGCTCGGCAGGCTGGCACATTCGGCAAAAACCAAAAAGTATGACGCAGGGTGGAAAGCAATCTAGCATCTTCGTATGGTAACGCAGGAGCGTGGTAGTCAAACTTGTTTTCTACTTCAATTTGTAGGTCAGAACCGTGTAAAATATTGAGAAATTTCTGCACATCTTTTTCGAGTTCGAACACATAGTCGCCATTAACATTCTTTTTGGCTTTGAAAAATTTATTTAAGTCAAACTCGTTAAACTCGCCCTTCATTGCCACTTCACGCAAGTTTTCTGGCATCTGATAAGTTAGCATTACGATTTGCGGAAGTTCTCGATAAGGATTTTCTCCTTCGCCACTCCAATGAGCCTTGGCTCGCTGCTCATCAGCATAAGTCCAGTTAAAAATCTGGTCTTCGTTAAACTCTCCGTTTGCGATTGCCTTAAATGGCGTGCCAGAAAGGTAGAGATAGCCACGAACTTTTAATGGCATCGTGTCCTCAATTTCATTAAGGTCGTCTGGCATTGCCATTTCGCCTTCTTTCTTGTCGTCTTCATCGTGCAACTCTTTGGCGGCATCCCTCCACGCCCCGAAATGATATTCGTCCACGAACAGACAATCCCACTCGATTTCTCGCATTTTCTTATGGCGGTCTTTGAGCGTGCCATCAGTATTTTTGCCAAGCACATCCTGATAACTAGCAAACCAGACCACTGGCTTACTTTCATCAATTCCGGCTTCTTCCCAAGATTGTAAACCTTCGATAAATTGCCAACCTTCAAAATCTTGATGTCCATAGAGGTCGGTTTTCCACTCTTGTTCTACGCCAGGTTTATAAGTTAACACCAAAATTCTGTCCCAACCCATCTTTTTAGCGAGTTGATAAGCCGTAAAAGTTTTGCCGAAACGCATTTTGGCATTCCAGAGAAAACGCGGTGCGTCTTTCGTTTCTTGCAAACCCTCTGGCAGCAAATGTTTCTCGAAATATTCCGAAGTTTGTTTAACGGCGAGTTCCTGCTCTGGTCGCATTTTGAAATTCTTGCGAGTAGCATTGCCCTTTTCTGGTGTGCCGTCCTTAATGTTCTGGATGATAGATTTGACGGTTTCTAGGTCGGTATCATAAAACTCACCAGCCAGTTGCTGCTTACCGAAGTTCTTTAGCCACTTATGAACGAGATGGTCAGTGAAATACTCACCATCTTTTGTGATTGCAGGCTCATAGTGAAGAATTTTGTATTGTTTGTTTGGGGTTTTAACCAAGCCTTCCTTAATCCTGGCTTCTACGGCATCAAAGTCATTGCCAGACTTCATAACACGCTCAGTATAACCAATTTTGAGACCAGGTTGCCCAGTGGCTTCATAGACGTAGATTTGTGGGCGTTTGGCGTAGCGGAGAGGACTATTCGGCATTATTTACCTCCTTTTCTATTGTTTCATATGGATTTGGTATAAACCATTGCACGACAGATATTAAACTTACAAGTAGTGTCAATGCTGCGATTATCAAGGTAGCGGTCTCTCTTAAACGCTTTTGTCGCTGTAAAACTAGCAGACTGTTTATATGGTCTTTTAATATCCGCAAATCGGAAAAATCTGCATCGCAACATTTAATACTCGGCATTTGCTCACAAAATTTTTCAAGAGAATTTCTCTCTTTTTTAAAAATATCATCAAGGCAAGCGTTGATTTTTATTTGGTCTTTCTTGCTGTTATAGTTTTCTGCGATGGTTGTAAATTCCTCATTACAAAGAGTGCTAGTGTTCTTAACTCTTTCACGAATCGTAAAACTAGAATACAGCATTCCTTTTGTGTTCATATCCGACATAACGCTCTTAGCCTGTTGGTCGTATCTCGCTACGATTCGCACCAACTCCGACTCAATAGATTTTTTCGCCATACTATTCCATCTCCTTTACCATTTGTTTGATAAAAGTTTGTTCATCTTTATCTATATTATAGCGTTTATAGAGTTTTTCATCAGTCCAAACCTCGGTCATTGGTAACAATGGAACAAAAGAATAAACCTTGCTAGATGCGTGCTGAGTATTTTTCTGAAGCGAGACAAGGAAACGAAAAAATCTCGTATGCATATATGCAGCATAGTTATTGGCTTGATTAAGCGTGTCAAATGCTCCAGCGACAACATATGTAAAAGTGCATACACTCCCAGGTTCTGCAACGATTGGTTTACCAATAACTTGCCACGGTTTCTTACCAGCCCCACCGTAAGCCTCACTTACAAGCACCTTGTATTTATCAATCCATTGCTTATTAGTTTGAGCGAGAGAGCGTTGTATATAGCCAGTCGCTTTGTTGGCATAAATCTTGATTTTATCTGGATTGCTAATCTGGTCGAAATCCTTAAAGTTAGTCGCAAAATTAAATGGGTTAATGCCAGATACGATAGCGTCTACAGTTTTTTCGTGTAAACTGCTGACCTTTTCAAGAATTTTGACAGCCTGATTATATCGAACAAAAATATCATATGAATTGAGTGGACGTTCCATCGTTGGTAGTTCATTGCCGCCAGAAATGGTGTGAACTTCACAATTACCATTGTGATTTGCATCCCAAATGAAATACATCACACCGCCTTCGATCGATACTCCCGGGAAACAATCTTCTGCATTCGGATAATCATACAAAACTTTAATATGCTTATCGTTTAACATTGTTTTTCTAAAATCTCCCAGACCCATACCGCCACTAAACCAACGAGACGGGATAATAAACGCTATATATGTAGGCTTTAACCTTTTCGCCTGCTCTATGAAAAGATGGTAAATCGGGGCAGCCTGAGCCCCGTGTCCGCCAGTATTTAACTGGTAGGGTGGGTTGCCGACAATCACGTCGAATTTCATGTTTTTAGCCTCCTCTGGCGTTAAATGTATAAAGTTATATGCGTGGCGTTCCAAAGTCTCGTCTCGATCTAGTTCGCTATTTTCAGCGTTGCCACAGAAAATACACGAGCCATTCTTGTAAGTGTGCGGGCGATTATCGTAGGAAATATTACCATTTTCGTTAGTGAAGCCAGCGATAGATTTTTCGCCACCAGCATCCTTGGATGTATAGAGACTGCGGCGGCTCATCAAAGCAGTTAAATTAGTAATAGCAATACCGTAGAGCATATTTTGGAAGATATGGCGACGACGCTCTTCTTCGTCTGGGAACTCATCTCGTAATCCTTCCATCAAACGAACAGCAATTTGGCGAAGAAAGATACCAGTTTTACAAGCGGGGTCAAGCCACTTCAAATTTTTATCGTGCCAAACTTCTTCGGGTAGTAAGTCCAAAACTTTGTTTGCTAATTCTGGGGGAGTAAATACTTCATCATTAGAAAGATTAGCAATACAATCCAGAATATCTGGTGTATGTCTCTGGTTGATTAAGTTCTGCAGCAGCGAAGAATTATAGCCAAGTTTTGTGATTGCCCCTGCATCATTTCCTCCAGTTTTATTATCGCTATTCATTTTTCATCTCCAAATAAAGTTTTCTGTTCTGTATCGTTATTGCTTGGCGGCGGATTATCTTTATCGGGGATTTTAATAGGTGTCATATCTTCGAAACGCACTGGTGGCATTTCCGTTATAACTTTGTCGATGCCATTTTCCATATCGGTGAGAGCATAAACTCGACGCTTAAACCTACCTTTCACTGGCGTAGAATACTCCACAAAAAAGACGAACTCCTTACCGTTCAGCATGTCGCCAACGATAAAATTAGTTCGCAATATTTCGTCCATCGCCAGAAGAAAACCTTTACTAGATTTCTTTGGCAAATACTCAAAAATTAAGCCGGTCAGACGTTTGCGGCATTCTGTAATATTATCCTCAGCAATATCGACACCATAAATCGTAGACAAAACTTTCAGGACGGAAAATTCACGGTTCTTGTGATGCCACTCGATTTTATCTTGTTTGAGATGGTCGAGACGTTGCCGTAAAATGGCTTCAAGAAAATTGCCATTACCACAGGCTGGTTCTAGAAAACGCCAGTAGCGATTAGAGGTTGCCTGTGTGAGAGCAAGAATATTATCAACCTCACGCTTTTCCGTAAAAACTTCACCACGTTCTCGAACTCGAGAGCGAGATTTTATTCCAGCGTGCATACTCGACACGCCAACCGAACTGGTATTCTTCGTATCGTTCCTTGTCATAGATAGACCTCTTTTTTGGACGATACGCACACAGAAAGCGAGTATCATCCTCGGGGTCTACCTATAAATCATTACGTCCAATGGAACGATGCTTTACAGCCCGAGTTAATACTCGCTTACTGTCATCGTTCCCGATAGACGAAATAATCGCCTAGGACGTAACCTTTAATAATTTATAAGTAGACATTCTAATTATAGCACATTCTGTCAAAAATAATAGCCCATTATCTCTTATAGCAAGTCGACAAATGCCGAGACATCTGATATAATTATGAGTAATAAGAGTTAATCAAAAATGAGCAAGAAAGACGATTTTAAGGCTGGTTGGCAAGATGGGAGGGCTGGCTTTATGCGTCAATCATTTGGTGGCAAAAATTACAATTATGGTTATAATCAGGGTCGTCAGGAATATGAGTATTGGAATGAATCTTCCGACAATTCTCCTCTTCAATCTGTAAATTCTGCAAACGATGGTGCCGAAATCAGTATTGGTTCGGTATTTTTCGCAGTGCTTATTTGGCTGCTCATCCTTGCCCCAGTTGCATTATTTTCTACTTGGGAGAGTGGAGTTTTTCAAGCGGTGTTTTGGGGCGGAGTGATAATCGTTGGAATTATCTATGCGATGTGGCTCTGTAACGCTATCGAAAAGGAACGAGAAAAGAAAAAATGAAAGTAAGTAGAAAAAATGGCAGAAGATGTAGTGAAGGTAGTAGAAGAATTAGCGAAACTCCACCAGGATGGAAGCAAAAAAATTAAGGACTTCAAGGAGCGTTTTGACGACTTGTGCGATGAAATGGACGGCGTAAAGGCTCAACGAGAGCAGATAAAGATAAGGGACGAACTCGCTAGAGACCTTTTTTATGAGGAGGGAGAAGAAGTTGATGATTTTATGCTATCTCAGCCGTCACTAGAGTTGCAGCAACCAGTAGAAGTTAACCAAGAGGGATTGTCGGTAGCAACTTTGACTTTAGCATATAACAAACCAATTTTTGTTGCGTTGCGGGACGAAATCAATGCCTATGTGGTATCTTGGAGAGCCAACGTTCTTCAGGTATTATCGGATGACAGTTTTATAGGTGCCAGGTTGCGATTTGAAACTCACAATGTGTCAATAGCACCCTCTGGACACATCTACGAGCAATATATACCAGATGTCAAAAACTTGGGCGAGACGCTGCGTGAATTCGAGCAGCGGCTATTAACTTTGCCAGGCACCATATCTGATATTCAACAACAAAATAATACCACACCAACAATTGAGCGGAAAATTAAGGCACGATACATTAAAGCAAAACAGGCACTAGAAGTTGATGGTAAACTCATCGTATTTCGAAAGAATTGTAACTTCCGCAAACGTTTATGTGAAATTATGTTTGACCACCCCAAGAAAACCTGGACAACTCGAGACCTTCAAAAAGTTTGGGAGGACGACTATGAATTCACTGGAGACGAAAAACCCTCAGATTGGCAAAGAGTAGGTGAAGCCCTAAAGCAAATACAAGAGCGAATTCGGAAGAAGACCGGCATCGAAGATTTGTTTATCTTTGATACGAAAACAGCAAAATTGAACCCCAAATATTTGCAAAAATAATACAATTTTGAAATTACTTTTTGCACGCCATTGCCTCTGTTGGTAGTGCTTTTTTCATATTTTTAGCCTTATTAAGGCTAAACCTCCATCTTTTATGCTAGAGGTATGACGAACAAAATTAAAGCCACACGAAAGGAACCGACGAAGCGAGACCCACTCGTGAGATTGGCTGAGATTTTGATTGATATTGACCGGCGTGAGAATGTTATTGACAAGGAGAAAATTCGCAATGCTACCAAAGATAAGTGAAATTGAAATCGAACCAGTTAAGCCGCAGAGTGGGCTGGTAGCATTTGCTAGTTTTGTTTTGAACGATTGGTTATACTGTGGCTCAGTAGCGATTATGACACGACTTGATGGTTCATACCGTCTTTGCTTTCCGACGAGAAAGTTGAGTTCTGGAGAAATTAGCGTGTTTCATCCTATTAACAAAGCCGTGGAGCGGGCGATTAGTCGTGCAGTATTAGCGAAATATGAAGACGTAGCGAAAGGTAGTTATGGTAGATACGGTTACTCTCAAAATTAGCAAAGAGCATTTCGATATTACCGAAACGGCTCAATTAAGTTTCTCGCAGCCAGTCGCTCCAATTCTCGATGAGAAAATCCGCCCAGGCTATCTTATGACGGCATATTACAAGCCCAATCAAGAACTTAAAACGTCGGGTGTATACTTGCCTAAATTCTTCTTATATAAAGCCGTCCGTAGTAATGGCTATGAAATCTTTGCCAAAGTAGAATTTTCGGCCCCAAAACTATTATTTGGTAATAATTTTGACGAATTGACAGATGACAATTTGACACAGGTCTGCAAGTCACTTTCTGGACGCCTACGACTGATGGGCATTCGAATTCATCCACTCAGCATCAGATTTGCGTCCGTAACTAGTATTCACTACGGCAAAAACATCCCTTTTACAGACTACACTACTGCATCCCAAATCATTCGAGATTTATCGAAATGCGACACGACAATTCGCAAACGATATAACCAGCGAGATTTCGTAAATAACGGTGAAGCCCTATACTTACATACCAAGACGGATGGGCTGGTTGTTTACGATAAAAAGCAAGAACTCCAAAATACACACAGGTATAATAATGGCAGATTCGAGGATGAAAACGACTGCCAGTTTTATCTACTCGACCGTTTTAACCAGAAACCACCTTTTGAAGTAGTGAGAATTGAGGCACGTTTGCTAAAACGCCGAGTGATAAAAACTACATTTGCTCGATGCTGTATAAATGGAAATGACTATAAGTTTTGTGATTTGTTTTCTTCCGAAATTGCCAAGGCAGTGCTCCTAGATGTGTTTGCTCCATTCGAGGGTGAACAAAACAAACTAATTTATTGCCAGGACGCCTCCGAGAGGCTTGCGATAGCACTGTGTGCAAACAATCCAGAACTTAGCCCAAAAGATATTTTAATGATAGTGGGATGCAGAAATTTACTAGAAACGTCTGGCTACCGAGATATTCGGAAACTTATTGGAGCAACTTCTGGGCAATGGAGCCGAATTAAACGCACGATTAAAAATGCAAATATGAGCGTAAATAGTCGGAATAGTATTACCATAATCAAACAACGTCTCGAAGAGTTTGAACCAGTGAGATTGGAAGATTATGGATTTGAAAATAATGCATCGCAATAATATTAATTTTAGGAAAAGGAAGAGTCATATGAAACGAAGTAGCGAAGCGGACGCAAGAATGAATAATAAAAACCGAAAAGCAATTATCTTTGCTCGAGTTTCCACGGCACGACAAGAAAAGGAGGGGCTATCCTTAGATAAGATACAAATACCAGCCGCTAAACGTTGGGCAAAAGAGCATAATTTAGAAGTCGTTAAAACTTATGTCATTCAAGAAACTGGCGGTAGAAACAAGCAACGAGTAAAATTTGACAAAATGATAGAGTTCGTTCAGGAAAGCAGTGAAATTACTGACATTGTAGCATTCCGTGTCGACCGTGTTACAAGGAATTATAAAGACGCTGTTGCCGTTGATGACTTAATGGAAGAATACGGTGTCTCAGTTCATTTTACAGATGAAAGATTGATTTTGAATAAAAATAGTAGCAGCAGTGAGCGTAGCCAGTGGGATTACGAGGTTCTTCACGCTAAACAGCAATTAGATAGACTAAGGGAGGATGGACGAAACTCTAGGCAAGCAAAACTAGATGCTGGTGAGTTGCCTGGTCGAGCACCTTATGGCTATAAAAATCAAAAACATCCCGACCCAGCGAAGCGTGTGGTTCCCGTAGAACCAGAAGCAACAATTGTTAAGGAAATTTTTGAAAAATACGCTGGAGGAGTCTGTTCGTATAAAACATTGGCAGCAGAAATAAACGCTAAATATAGCGGGTTGGGGAAAAAATTTAAAAAGAATACGATTGGACGAATTCTCCACGAACCATTCTATGCTGGGCACATACACGATGAAGCGACCGAGAAAGACTACCACCACATTTATCCAGTATTAATCACTGAGGAAATTTTTGCAGAATGTGGCAACACTATTACTAACCATAACGTTTCGCATCAGCATTTCGACAGTAGTGATGATGCAGCATATAACGGACTAGTCTCCTGTGATTGCGGATGTAGTGTTATTCCAGATTTTAAAGAAAAGACGCAAAAGAATGGCAATGTTCATTTTTATCGTTATTATCATTGCACAAACGCAAAGGGTGCCCATTTAACACAACGTAATATTCCTGAGAAAAAAATCGACGATAAAATATATGACTTACTTACTAAAATAACATTACCGTTAGAACAAATTACTAATCTGAGCAAAAAACTTGCCGAAGAATATGCAATAAGAATCGAATTCTATAACGAGGAACGCAGAAATCTTGCAAACCGAAAAGCCATCATTAAAAGAAGGCAGCAAAACACTTATAATGACAGGGCAGACCGTTTAATTAGTATAGAGGCTTATAATTATAACAACCAACAATACCAACAAGAACTATTGGAAATTGCCGCTGAAGAACAACGTCTTATAACTGTAGATGAAACGATTTACACGACTGTTCCATACGTAGTAGAATTATTGAATAACACTGTTAAACTTTTTAAGGTAGCAACAACCGAAGAGAAAAAGCAAATTGCAAACCTTATCGCCCGAACTATTACAGTTAAAAACAATAACGTTACCGTTACCCCGCAAAAATATCTTCTTGCATACCTCCGCAGTCCTCTGGACAAATGATAGAGAATGATATATAATGATAGGTATGGAAGATGTAGAATTTTATACCTCAGACGACTTGTGCGAGATGTTCAAAATTAGCAAAGTTACACTTTATCGTTGGGTAGGACAAAAGAAAATTGTTGGTTATAAGGTGGGTAAGGCATTGTTGTTTAAGAAAACCGAAATTGCAAAATTTATCGAGGAGAATAAAATATGAAGCGTCGCCAACCAGCAACTGAAGAAAATATTGAACGTAAAGCCATCATCTTCGCTCGTGTATCTACGGCACGGCAAGAAAAAGAAGGGTTATCTCTGAAAGAAATCCAAGTTCCAGCAGCTATAGAGTATGCTGAAAAACACGGTCTCAAAGTTATAAAAACTTTCGCCATTGGTGAAACTGGTGGGCAATACAAGTCTCGAGCAGAATTTAACAAAATGGTGGAATTCGCACAGAGTCATAAAGAGGTTACCGACATCGTTTCTCTTCGTGTCGATAGGATTACGAGAAACTTTCACGATGCCGTGGCTATTGACGACCTGCGGCTTAAATATGGAAAGCGTATTCACTTCACAGTTGATAATCTTATTCTGGACGCCAATAGTTCCAGCAACGACCTCCTTCAGTGGGACGTGAAAGTGATGGTGGCTCGTAATTACCTTGAAGGTGTGCGAGAATACGGAAATACGACCAAGCAAACCAAATTAGATAGAGGAGAATTACCTTGGGGTGCTCCATTTGGTTATAAGAACGCTGGTTCAGCAGGGCATAGAACGGTGGTTTTAGTAGAGCCAGACGCCAGTATTGTGAAGGAGATATTTGAGGAATATGCAACCGACACCTATTCCTGTGATACCCTAGCAACAGAAATGAATATGAGATATGGTGGATTTGGAAAAAGTTTCGTCAAAAAGCAAATAAACGAAATCCTACGGCAGCCCTTTTATATTGGCAAAATCTATGACAAGAAAAACGGTAAACTTTACCAGCATCATTACCCTACGCTAATTGATGCCAAAACTTTCGAAGAGTGTGCAAATATACTAGATGGCAATAATGTATCCCACAAACGCTCTAAATGCGTTATATCGACGCCGTATCGTGGCTTTATAACTTGTGCTGAGTGTGGATGTGACATTGTGCCTGATTTCAAGGTAAAACGCCAGAAAAATGGCAATGTGCATCATTACCGCTATTATCACTGCACTAACGCCAGAAAGAAACATCAACACGTCCAGAATATTACCGAAGACCTGATAGATGATACAATGATGCAGATATTAGACGATTTCACTCTTACAGATGAGCAGACAAGCATTCTGCGTAGTGACTTAAACGAGATGCATACGACAAAAGTCAAATTATACGAAGAGCGACGAGGCGAATTAGTGGAAAAACGAGCCGTAATTAAGAAGCGTCAACAGACTACTTACGACCTTTTTGCCGATGGTAGTATTACTCGTGATGTTTATAACGAAAACAACACACGCTATCAGCAAGAATTAGCAGACATTGAAGAGCAGGAGAGGAGGCTGGAAAAGGCGGATGAGGAGTTTTATACTAGTGTTGGCTATCTGTTAGAAGTGCTAAATGGAGTGAAGGAGCGTTTTGTTACTGGCAACACCAACACGAAACAAAAAATCGTAGGTCTCTTACTTTCGAACCTACGACTTTCTGGAAATT